>CAZEMR010000005.1:0-10786 GCA_964513465.1 uncultured Hyphomicrobiales bacterium | reverse complement strand
CCATTGATTCCGATTGTGATAATATATAAGAATTGTCATAAATCAATTGCGCATTTCAATACTCATTGTGATAAACCTATGGGCCGCTTTCGGGCGGCCTTTTGTTTTGCGCTCCGATCGGCGATTACTCAATATATCCCGGCTGCTTCGTCAATTATAAAATATTTTCCAGAGTATATTTATATATGTAACTAAGGCGCGGCGAATAGATGCAATTCCTAAATCCATTATTTTTGATCGGGCTGGTGGCGGCCTCAATTCCCGTCATCCTCCACCTGTTGAATCTTCGCAAACTCAAAACGGTCGAATTCTCGTCCATCAGATTCCTAAAGGAATTACAGAAAACTCGCATCCGGCGCCTCAAAATTCGCCAGATTATTCTGCTTATTCTCCGCACTCTGATCATAATCTTTGCGGTGCTCGCATTTGCGAGGCCAACGGTCGAGGGACGTCTGCCGCTGGCCGAGACTTATACCAAATCCAGCGCGGTGATTCTGGTCGATAATTCATTCAGCATGGATGTTTCCGACGAATTCGGCAGCCGGATCAATCAGGCGAAGGCCGCGGCGCGCCAGGCTCTCGAGGCACTCCGCGACGGCGACGAAGCGGCGATAATTCCTATGAGCAAGCCCGGCAAACAATTGAATACATCGCTTTCGCGGAATTTCGATTTCCTGCGGCAGCAGATTTCCGATATTAAAATATCGAACACCCCGGCCAGCCTCGAAAGCAGCATGAGGGTGGCGGTCGCAGCGCTCGAAGACGCAATGAATGTCAACAAAGAAATATATATAATAAGCGATTTTCAGAATAATATTTTCGCACGGAAACTGCGCGATTCGCTTGCGCTAAGCGGAAGCGGCGCAGCGGTTTATATGATCCCCATCGGATACGAATCCCGCGCCGAAATACGCAATGTGTCGATCGATTCCGTCGCTCTGATTTCGAGGATTTTCCAGATTGATAAATTAATCGAAACCGAGGCATACCTGCGCAATGCCACTCCCGGCGACGTCGAGGGTCTGGTTGTGAGCATGCTCTATAACGACCGGCGGATTTCGCAGAGGTCGATCGATATTCCCGAGCGCGATGTCAAATCGCTGACGATGGCCGCCGCACCCGAAGAACAGGGGGCGATCCGGGCTTCGATCGAGATAGAAAACGATGCGCTCGACGCCGACAACCGCCGCTATTTCGGATTCATTATCCCTGAAAAGCCGCGCGTTGCGGTGGTGGCAGGCCGCGAAGCACGCAGATTCATGGAGCCGGCGATGTCCGCGCCAACCGAGCGGGAGGAATTCGCCGACATTCAGTATTTCGATCCTGTGGATTTGCCGGGCATAAATTTATCCAATTATGAGTTATTGATGATCGCCTCGGCGGATTTATCGAAGAGCGATTTTGCTCGGCTGAGGCAGTATATATCCTCCGGCGGCGCTGTATTTCTGGCGGCCGGCCCCGATTCGGAGATTAAGGAATTTTCGGAGAATATGACGGCGCTCGGCATCGGCCCGGTCAAGGAAGTCGAATTCAGCGCGCAGAACCCGGCGGTATTCAGCTCGGTGGACAGGATTCACCCGATGTTCGAAGGTGTGTTCAAGGGCGAAACGGATTCGAAATCCGTCGTCGAATCGCCATCAATATATATGGCCTGGCCCGCATCAGGCGGTCAGGCGATTATCGAAATGCCCGACGGCGCATTCCTGGCCGAGAACCGCATCGACATGGGCAAAATTATTTATTGCGCGACGCCGCTCTCGGACGAATGGAGCACCCTGCCGCTCACGGGGCTTTACCCCACGCTGCTTTATCGCAGTATAATCTATCTGACCGCCCGCGAGGATTATGGCGTCTATACCGAGGCAGGCCAGGGCGTACGGCTCGCACTGCCCAAGCGGTTTGCAGGCGGCGGCAGCTTTCGGATAGTCGATCCCGAGGGTAATGAATTTTTCGCTCAGGCGGCGATATTGCCATCCGGCGCGGTGCTGACGATCGACGAGCTCGACCGGCCAGGCGTTTATGTGGTGCACGCGCCCGACGGACGCCTCGCATCGATCATATCGGTCAATCCGGCGGCATCGGAGTCGATACTGGAAAGCCCAGGCGAGGACGAAATCAGCGGATGGACTGAGAGATATTTCAAATCGCTGTCGGGAATTGAATTTATCACAAGCGCGGACGATATAAAATCGAGCATACACCGCGCGCGCACCGGCACCGAACTTTGGCAGCTATTTGTGCTGCTGGCTATTCTTTGCGCTGTAGCGGAGATGCTGGTTGAGCGTAATACCAAACGCGAACTGGGCGAAAAAGCATGAATTTTCACTTTTTCGAAAATTTTTTTATGAAATTATCTTTTCTTGCCTTATCTTATATACGGAAATGAATTAAGCAGGCTTTGCTTTAGCTGAAATGAATGGCTGCCATGATTGCGCAGCAAATGAACGGACAAATCGCACTACGACTTTCGAATAACTGACCCACTCGCCCGGCATACGATCCTATTGCCTGTGGCTGTTCCTGGTCCGGAATATCCGGATCATTTAATATTTATTTATTTATAATATCAGATCTCAAAATGCCATTCAAAATTGATAGTAATAGTTCCCACACACAATCTCCATTTTGTATTATTCATTTCAGAGGTAAGTTTTATGGTAGGTATCGTAGGATATGGCTCTTACGTTCCGGCACATCGAATCAAAGCAAAAACCATCGCAGAGCAGTGGGGAGATGATCCGGCCACAATCGAGCGCGGGCTTTTGCTGAGCGAAAAAACGGTGCCCGCTCCGGACGAAGACACCATCACAATATCAATAGCTGCGGCCAAAAACGCGCTGAAAAGGGCCGGTATCGACCCGAAAGACATCGGCGCGGTATATATTGGCTCGGAATCGCATCCATACGCAGTAAAGCCCTCCGGCACAGTTCTGATAGACGCCCTAGGCATTGGCCCGGACGTCCACGTCGCCGATTTCGAATTCGCCTGCAAGGCGGGTTCTGAGGCAATGTTCGTATCGTACAGCCATGTCAAATCGGGCAATATGCCCTATTCGATGGGTATTGGTGCGGATACCTCGCAGGGGGCTCCGGGCGATGCGCTTGAATATTCGGCATCGGCGGGCGGCTCGGCCTTTATTTTCGGTACGGAAAAAGTTGCCGCCGAGGTATTATATACACATTCATTCACCAGCGACACCGCGGATTTCTGGCGCCGCGAATATCAGCATTATCCCCGCCACGGCGGACGCTTCACCGGCGAACCGGCATATTTCAAGCATGTGCTCGGCTGCGCTCAGGCGCTGCTCGACAAATCCGGCATGAAGCCACAGGACTTCGCCCACGCCGTATTCCATATGCCCAATGGCAAATTTCCGCTCAAGGCGGGCAAGATACTTGGCTTCTCGAACGAACAGATGGAGCAGGGCTGGGTGGTCAATAAAATGGGCAACACCTATTCCGGCTCATCCCCCACGGGTATGGCAGCGATACTTGACGTGCTGCGGCCCGGCGAGAAGGCATTCATGATTTCCTTCGGCTCGGGAGCGGGCTCGGACGGATTCGTTTTCCAGGCGACAGACCGGCTGGCCGAGATCCAGAATCTGGCCCCGAAGACGCGCGAATTGCTCGACGGAAAGAAGATATATCTGCCCTATGGCAAATACGCCGCTTATCGCAAAAAAATATTATTCAATGAATAAATCGAAAGGATATAAATTATGCGCGAAGTTGCTATTATTGGCATCGGCATGACAAGATTCGGCGAGCTGTGGGACCAGAGTATCCGCGATATGTTTGCCGAAGCCGCGCTTAAAGCTATGGAAAATGCCGGAGTCGAAAAGCTTGATTCGCTGTACGTCGGCGCGATGTCCAGCGGATTATACACCGCCCAGGAACATCTCAGCTCCCTGATGGCCGATTATATCGGGCAGAGGGGAATTTCGGCCACACGTGTCGAATCGGCCTGCTCTTCCGGCGGCCAGTCCGTGCGCTCGGCATATCTCGAGGTTGCCTCGGGCATGAGCGATATCGTATTGGCCGGCGGAGTCGAAAAAATGTGGGACGCCGACGACGGCACTTTCATACTCGCCACCGCCGCCGATCAGGAATACGAGGCATTCCACGGCGTTACCTTCCCGGGACTTTACGCCATCATGGCGCGTTCATATATGGATAAATACGGACTGACCCGCGAAGAACTCGCCCAGGTGCCGATCAAATGCCACAACCACGCTATCAACAATCCCAATGCGCAGTATCCCTTCCCGCTGAAGCTGGATACCGTACTGACCTCCTCGATGGTGGCCGATCCGCTCAGATTGATGGATTGCTCGCCAATCACCGACGGCGCCGCAGCAGTCATACTATGTCCGCTCGAACGCGCTAAGGAATTCACCGATAAACCGGTCAAAATACTGGGCATTGGCTCGGCGACCGGACCGATTGCCCTGCACGACCACGACGATCTGACCAAACTCGACGCAGTCAGAATCGCCGGCGAGAAGGCTTACAAAATGGCCGGTGTATCCGCGGCGGATGTCGATTTCGTCGAGGTGCACGACTGCTTCTCGATTGCGGAAATCCTTGTCGCCGAAGAACTCGGATTCTTCGATTACGGCAAGGGCGGCAAAGCGATAGCCGAAGGCCAGGCCACCCATGGCGGCAAAGTCGTGATCAACCCCAGCGGCGGACTGAAAGCCAAGGGGCATCCCGTCGGCGCGACCGGAGTTGCGCAGATAGTGGAATGCTTCGAGCAGCTCCGCGGCGAAGCAGGCAAGCGCCAGGTGAAGGACGCCAAAATCGGCATGGCCCAGAATATGGGCGGCTCCGGCGGAAGTTGTGTTATACATATTATGGAGGCAGTATAATGGCTAATAGTCAGAGATACACGCGGGAAATCCCGCACAGATACAGGCTGGAGGCGCAGAAATTCGACAGCGGATACGTTACGCTTCCCAGGCGGTATATCGATCCGACCTCCGGCAGCACTAAATATGAGACGATTAAATTAAAGGGAACCGGGAAAATCCTTTCGTTCACGATTATTAACATCGCGGCGGATCAGTTCGCAAAGCAGACGCCGTTTCCGGTGGCGATTATCGAAACCGACGAGGGCGCACGGCTGACCGCGCAGGTGGTCGATTGCCAGCCCGAGGATGTGAAGATCGGCGCAAAGGTGGAGCTCGTCTTTCGTAAATTAATAGAGGAGGGCGGATCCGGAATTATCAATTACGGATACAAAGCCATTCTTGTTTGATTCATCCGAGGGGGCCGCGCCACGAAATAAAGATTCCCTGCGGGCGGCAATTAGCTGCCCGTATCAGAAAATTTTGGCCGGCCCTCTCCTATTTTTTAAAATGTTTCTTCAGGCGAAGTAATTCTGTATCCGGGATTTCCTCGCGAATAATTTTCTTGCTGGACTTTTTCTTTTCGCGAGGCTTATCTTCTTCGTGGCTACGCCGGTCTTTTTTGCGCTCGTCTTCGGCCATATCCCCAAACAGCTTTCTCATTTTTTTGACTTCGCTTTTTGATACCGAAAGCGGCTTTTCGGCGTTTTCCTGATCCTCGATTATTCCGGCGGATTCGACGCAGTCGTTCAGAAATTCCTCGCATAGCACTGCTTTGCAGCCATTTATCCGCGCATAGTTATATACCTCCATATCGGATGATACGATGGTGCACAGCTTCGGATTTTCGCAGATTCTGACCTGCTCTTTGATCAGGTTATCCGCCTGGTCGGAGCCGGATGATTTGACGAATACGTTTGGCGCGAGCGGGGCCTCGATCTCGGCAAGTCCGTCGAAGACAATCGTGACGCGGAATTTCTTGTGCTGGCCGGCGTAGTGATTGATAATCCTCACCAGCGCGTTCTGAGCGTGGGGTATCGACGTACGCAGCACCGAATGGAGCTGGCGGTCTTTGTACATCAGATTGTTCCCGTCGAGTATGAAATGTTCCATAATAAATTAAATTTTAATTAAACAATATTAATATAAAAGGCGGCTCAGAGCTGCCACAGGGCGGCATCCCGTTCGGGGGAAACCGCCCATAGCAGATGAAGTCCGAATTATCAAAAAAATGTTATCAGAAATTGACTCCGCCGAAATCCTCTACTGCGGCGAGGCCGTTGCGTGCTTTGTGGTCGTTGGGGTCCAGCGAGAGAGCTTTTTTATAGGCTTTGCGTGCGTCGTACTTGCGGTCGAGATTGAGATAGGCGTCGCCGATAAGTGCATATGCTGCCGGGCTTTCCGGATTTTTTTCGATAATTTTCTGGAAATTATCAACTGAATCCTCGTAATATCCCAGGCGCAGATTGACCACGCCGAGATGGAAATACGCGATCGTGAAGTCCGGCCGCTTTTGGGTAACATAAGTATAAAATTCTCTGGATCGATAAAGATCGCCGTAGTGATAATGCAGAATTCCCAGCCAGTAGTGCGCCATCAGGAAATCGCGGTCGAGATCGAGCACGATGAGCATCGTATCGATTGCGTCCTTGATTCGCGCGTGGCGGTAGTATGCCATAGCCAGCTCGTAGCGGGCGGTTGGGTACTCTGGCAGCAATTTCACCGCCTCTTCCAGATGATGCGTTGCTTCCTCGAGCATACCGAGGCGGTAATGGACATTGCCCAGATGCTTATGGACAATGCCGAGGTCCGGATTGCGATCGATTGCTTTTTTGTAGTAATCGATAGCGCGCAGAAAATCGCCGTTGGTTTCGGCCTGATAGGCTGCCAATACGTCCGGATCGTCTGAGTCGAATTTGCGGGTCTGTGATTCTCTCATTTAACCTCCGCAGGATAGTTCCCGGAATAGTGCTTAATAAAAGGAACGAATTACCTGCCAAAATATAATATATCGCAAGGTAAAATTCATTTGTTATTTCAAAATAATTTCGTGGGGCTGGGTTCTTCGCCCGTGTAATCATAAAATCCTTTGCCGGTCTTGCGGCCATAATATCCCGCCGCGACCATCTTTTTGAGCAATGGCGCCGGGCGGAACCGCGGATCGCCGTAGTCTTCGTGCAATACTTCCATAATCGCCAGCGTGGTGTCGAGCCCGATCAGATCGGCAAGCGTGAGCGGCCCCATCGGATGCGCCAGGCCCAGCTTTGCTACTCCGTCGATTGCTTCGACCGTCCCCACATTTTCCATAACTGCGAATATCGCCTCGTTGATGAGCGGCATGAGTATGCGGTTGGCGATAAAACCGGGATAATCATTCGCCAGAATGGGCGTTTTGCCGAGCAGCACGCATAGGTTGTGCACCGTCTCGTAAGTATCGTCGTCCGTTGCCAGCCCGCGGATTACCTCGACGAGCTTCATCATCGGCACGGGGTTCATAAAGTGCATACCGATCACCTGCCCCGGGCGCTTGGTGACGGCTGCGATTTCGGTAATCGAGATGGTCGATGTGTTGGTGGCGAGAATAATGTCGTCGCGGGTGATGTCGTCCATTTTTTTGAAAAGGTCGAACTTCAGCTTCTTGTTTTCGGAGACGGCCTCGACAGCGAAGTGGGCGTCGGCGCCGGCTTCCATATCGAGCGAGGTGGTGATGCGTCCGAGCGCGGCCTGCATGTCGTCCTCGGCGATTTTGCCTTTTTTGAGCATTCTGTTAAAATTTTTCTCGATGGTGGCGAGACCTTTTTTGAGGGCGTCTTCGTAGGCGTCAACCAGTACAACATCGAATCCGGACTGGGCGAACACGTGCGAAATGCCGTTGCCCATTGTACCGGCTCCGATTACCATGACTTTTTTGATCTGCATTGGAAACCTTTCTCAATTATTTGTGGATACGAATGCGGTAAGAGATAGTGGAATGTAATAAAACTTTTGGAAAAAATGAAATGAATCGTATTTTATAATCGAATAAATTATTGATTCCCCAAAAATTTCCGCATATATAATTATTCCGGAGTGAAATTATGGATAATATACGCTTCAGAGCTATGATTACCGAAGAATACGAGCCGAATAAATTCAGCCGCAAAATCGGCGAAAAAGAGATCAGCCAGCTGCCCGATAATGACGTCCTGATCAAGGTCAGCTACAGCTCGCTTAATTATAAGGATGCGCTATCGGCGCGCGGCCATAAGGGCATTACCCGGCGCTATCCGCATACGCCCGGCATCGACGCCGCCGGCGAGGTGGTCGAAGACCGCACCGGCAAATTCAAGCCCGGCGCAAGGGTCGTCGTCACCGGCCGCGACCTGGGGATGAATACCTCTGGCGGATTCGCCGAATTCATCCGTGTGCCCGCCGACTGGCCAGTGCCGCTGCCGCCGACTATCTCGCTGCTCGATTCGATGATCTACGGCACTGCGGGCTTTACCGCGGGGATTTGCATGTACGAACTGCGGCGCAATGGGGTCAATCCCGGCGAGGATGTGCTCGTAACCGGCGCCACTGGCGGCGTGGGATCGCTGGCCGTAGGGATGCTCGCCAAAGCCGGCTATCGCGCGCTGGCCTCCACCGGCAAGGATGGCGCCCGCGAATACCTCGAAAAACTCGGCGCTGTGGACGTCCTTTCGCGGGAAGACGTCCGCGACGAATCCGGACGCCCGCTGCTCGGCGGCCGCTGGATGGGCGCAATCGATACCGTTGGCGGGGTGACGCTCTCGACCGTTATCCGCTCGACAAAGCACCGCGGAGTGGTCTGCTGCCTGGGCAATGTCGAGGACGATAAATTCGAGACCTCTGTATATCCCTTTATATTGCGCGGGGTTACGCTTACCGGCATCGACTCGGCAGAGCGCCCAATGGACGTCCGGCTGCATGTGTGGGACCGCATCGCCTCGGACTGGCTTATCGACCGCCGGATGGACATCGTCCGCATCGTCTCGCTCGAGGACCTCGACCCGGAGATCGAGCTTATTCTCCGCGGCGGACAGACCGGGCGCGTGGTAGTCGACCTTAACAGATAAATATATATTATTAAAAAATTAAGAATTTGCTTAATTTCGATTTTTAATAAATATATAATTACCATCCGAAAGTCGGCGCAATGAATATTTTTTACAAATTTTCGATTATTTCAATAATTCTCATGCTTGCTGCTTCATGCCAGCCCGAGCAGAAAACAGTCGAGCTTAAGTCCGATCTGCAGTGCACCTCCGGCGAATTTGTCCGCCTTGCGCTCCAGCTCGGGCATCACGATCCGCATTATGTGGATGCATATTTTGGTCCGGAAATTTTTAAAACGCAATCCGAGGTGGACACCCTTTCGCTCGATGTTATCATCGCCCGGGCGGATTCGCTGGTCAATGTGCTCGATGGGTATAATCCTCAGCATTTCGACACACTTCGCCGGATGCGCTGGGAATTCCTGCGCTCGCAGATTGCCTCGCTGGCCGCACGCGCGCGTTTCGCATCGGGCATTCGCATGACATTCGACGAGGAATCCCGCTCGCTTTATGGAGTCACGGTGGATTCATATCCCGAGCAATTCTATAAAGATATAATCCAGGGGCTCGACACTTTGCTGCCCGGACGCGGCGGCATTGTCGAGCGATACATCGATTTTAAAAAGCAATTCGTGATCCCGCCAGACGATCTTGCACGCGCTATCGACGTCACACTCCGCCACTGCAAGAATGCCACCTATAAGCACCTGGAGCTGCCCGCAGGCGAGAGCTTCGGCGTTGAATATATCGAGGGCGAACCCTGGCCCGCTTATAACTGGTTCAAGGGCAATGCGCATAGTGTGATCCAGATCAACCGCGACTTTGAATTCCATCCGGATATGGTCATCACAATCGCCGCGCACGAGGCCTATCCCGGCCACCACGTTTATCATTCGCTGACTGAGCATTTGCTGTATCAGGACAGCGGCTGGACTGAATTCTCGATTCTGCCGCTATTCTCGCCCTTCGCGCTGGTATCCGAAGGCTCGGCCAATTACGCAGTCAGCATGGCATTCCCCGGCGATTCGCGAGTCGATTTTGCCAAAAAAGTGATATTCCCCATTGCCGGACTCGACACCTCGCTCGCCGGGCTTTATTTCAAAATTCAGGACATGAAGGAAAATCTCGACTACGCAGGTATCGACGCCGCCCGCATGTATCTCGATGGCGATATCACCCGCGACCAAACCGCCGTCTGGCTGATGAAATACCAGCTACGCAGCCGCGAGCAGGCCGAAAAGCACCTCGACTTTATCGAGCGCTACCGCTCCTACGTGGTCAACTACGTCGCCGGCGAACGCCTAGTCAAAAGCTACGTCAAACGCCACGGCGGCGACACCTCCGAAGTCCGCCGCTGGGACGTATTCCGCCACATACTTACAACGCCAATGACCCCGGAGCGCCTGCGCAATGAGTGACGCCCGCAAATACGCCCGGCTTGCGCTGTTCTGGCTATCCCGCGTCGTGAGTCTGGCTGTGCTGGCCATCGTGCTGGCCGCCGCGTGCAGCCAGACGCCCGATCCGGAGACGATGACCACCGGGGACTGGGTGCTGCTCGGCAGCTTCTCGATAATGCTGGCGGGGCTAATCGCCGGATGGTTCCGCGAGATCGCGGGGCTATGGCTCACCTGGGTCGGCTTCGGGCTGTATGTCCTTTTCTACTGGATATTTACGGGCAGCCCGGTGGACGGCCTTATCTTCTGGTTCATCCCGCTGACGGGCGCCATGTTCTACCTGCACAAGCGTTTGGGAGAGTGAGAAAATTCGCATTTTTGTGGGCAATTTCTTATATTATAAAAATTTTTTCGAACATATTTTTATATTATCATTACGGAGTTTGTTGATGACGAAATTTTCTAAGCTGTTTGTATTTTTAGGGCTTAT
>CAZEMR010000004.1:0-90006 GCA_964513465.1 uncultured Hyphomicrobiales bacterium | reverse complement strand
AACCAACCGAAGCCCAAACCTACCGAAGGTTTAAAACCTTCGGTAGGTTAAGCAACACGGCGCATTTCCCTCAATTTTCAAAAAGATAATGGGATAGCGGGGCTGCAGATTGATCTGTCCGACACTTCCAATTTGTTAACCCAAACCCAAACCAACCGAAGCCCAAACCTACCGAAGGTTTAAAACCTTCGGTAGGTTAAGCAATACACTATATAACCCCAAAACCAAAAATCCGCAAGCTCATCATTAATATGAACTTGCGGATTTGGTACGTGGTCGCTACGGGATTTGAACCTGTGACCTTTCGCGTGTGAGGCGAACGCTCTGGACCAGCTGAGCTAAGCGACCGTTTCTCTAAAATAAGATTTTATTGGCAATTTACCAATCAGGAATTATTCAAGACGATAAATTTTCCCCCCGATTGTATGAGTCGGCGTTTTTAATTGATATAAATATATGCCAGCGGGCAGATGGCTGCCGTCGAACCGGACTTCGCGTTCGCCGGAGTCGGCGTTTTCGTCCATTATTACTTCGATTTCCTCGCCCAGGTAATTATATATTGCCAGGCGGGTCTGGCCGCTTTCTATCAATTCGAATTCGAAGATTATTTCCGAGTCGAAAGGATTTGGAATGACGCTTATTTGCAGGTCGCCGGTGTCGAAATATAGCCGCAGTCCGTCGGCATTGCACAGCTCGGCAACGCAGAATACGCCGTTGCGTGTGCGTGCGTCAACCCGTTCGCCAGTGAAGATTACAGTGTCGATTATGACTGGCGCGCAAGCGACAGGGCCGAGCGCCGAGTAAAATTCGAGCGGACATTCGATGCCGGACTTGCGCAAAATTCCGGAGGTTTCGATTGTGATTGTCTCGCGGGTCTCGCCGATGCGGTCATAGCTGCGGGCGGCTACCATAATCCGGCGGTCGTATGTCAGATGCGCGGTGAATGGGTATTCCGCGCCGGGTTCGATGCCTGTGGATTCGAGCAATTGCATCGGGATTTTAATCATATTACCCGCCGCGGCGACCGATGTATCCGGCAATGCGACAAGCACGGATCGGGGTACAAATTTAATATAATCATACCCCTCGGATTTACGCGAACAGCCGTATTCGTTGATTATTTCAACATAATAGGTATCATCCTCGTCGGGCAAGAGGTAATCTCCGGAATTATTTATTTTTTCGGAATTTTTGAACCAATTGTATTCATATCCTTCGGGAGCAAATAGCGTATCACCGCGGCGCTCGAGTGCGAATTCGGCCGGGAGCGGGCGCTCGTTCAGCGAGACTGTTGCGCTTGCCTGGCAGCCGTGTTCATTTGTTATAGTAACGGAATAAATGCCCCCGGATTTAGCATATATATATTTACCCCTGGAGCCGTCCGACCATTCGTAATGCTTATATCCCGCCGGGGCTTCGAGCCGTACGCTGTCGCCGGTGCAGAATTCGTTCGCATCTGCGATTATGCGCGCCTCGGGATTTTCGTGAATAATTACGTTGAATCTTTCGGATGATCCGCTGCAGCCAGTGTTTTCGTCCGTCTGAATTACGCTTAATTGGGAATTTTTTTCGTAAAAATTAACAAGCACTCGTTCGCCACCCTGACCTTCGATTATTTCGCCACCCTCGACCGACCATTCGAATGTGCCGCTGCCGGAGGATGTGTATTCGACTGCGGCTGTTTCGCTGTGGCATACTTCCGCTGGTCCGGAAATTTCAGGCCTGGGATTGGGATGGAAAATTACGTCCACAGTGTCGGCGCCGCTGCAGCCGTTGGCGGTTTCTACTTTGCACCAGTACTTGCCGCTTTGGGTGACCGCGATCGCCTGGCGACGTTTGCCGGTCGACCATTTATATTTATCGTATCCCATGCCGGCGTCGAGCACGAGAGTGTCGCCTTCGCAGGCCGTGAGCCGCCCGATGTCCGATGTGATTACCGGGCGCAATGAATTGCCGATTGTAACTTCGAGCGTATCAATTGCCGAACATTGAGTTTTGGAATTAATTTTTGTCAGAATAACCCGGCCGATGCCAGCATCGCCCCAGCGGACTGTTGTGGCATTGGCCTGGGGCGAATCGTCGATCTCGCCGCCCTCGGCAGACCAGCGATAAGTCATCAGCGATGTATATTCGGCTGTGTAGCGAATCGGGCCGGAGTTGGCGCAGACCTCGTCGGGGCCTTCGACGTGGACTTCCGGCACAGGATAGCGCTCAATATTGAATTCAGAGCTGCGAACGCAGCCATTCGAATCGATGGCCGTGACACTGTAATTACCCGGCCGGTTGATTGTTATGCTGGCGGAATTTGAGCCGTTCGACCAGTGGAATTCCTCAAAATTGCCTTCGGCGAAAATCGTTATATCTTCATCACCGCAGATGTTGCGGACTCCGCGTAATTCGAGTGAATCGACTTCCCACACGGTGAGCCGCACGGCGTCCGATTCGGCCTTGCATCCCACCGAATCGGTCACCAATACGTAAAATTCGCCGCTTTCGGTGACTTCGATTTTTCGGGTGGTTTCGCCTGTCGACCAGAGATATTGCCTGAATTCTGCGCCGGCATCGAGCATCACGCCTTCGCCGCTGCAGAACGCGCTGTCGCCCTCGATTTCGATTACGGGATAAGGACTTGTTCGGCAGAGCTTTACTATGAATCCGTCGATATCGCCTCCGAGCTCTGGCTGGAATGGCGGCAGACTGATCGGGAAATCCGGGCTTTCGGTGTCGCCGCAAACCACAACATTCAGGCTGTCGTCCACAGCGATTCCCCATCCCCATTCATTATCCGAACCGCCGATATATGTAGACCATTCAACGCTTTTGCAGTTGGGTGAGAATTTTGAAGCAATAGCGTCAAAATTTCCGGAAAACTCGCGCATAAACGATCCGGGTGTGGTCGGGAAATCCGGGCTGTTCGAGTGGCCGGCGATTAGAATATTTCGTTCGGAGTCGATACTTACAGCATTTGCATAATCATCGCGGCTTCCACCAAACAATGTAGACCATTTCCGCTCTCCCTTCATATCGACTGACATGATCAGAATATCCATGCCTCCGCCGCTTGTGCTGTCCTGAATAGCATCCGGCCCCACCGGAAAATTACGGCTGCGGGTGTTGCCGGTAATTATCAATTGATCGCCGTCGATTTTTATATCATTTGCGAAATCATCCTGCTCCATGCCGTATATGCGCGACCATTCCAAAAAGCCGTTATTATCGAATTTTGTAACAAATATGTCTTTGTCTGTTCCGCCCGGATGCGGTACCGTACCGGTGTTCGGGAAATCCCGGCTGGAGGTGGACCCTGTCATAATTATCATATCCTCCGGGTCGAGTACAAGCGCCTGGCATACTTCGTCTCCCCTTCCGCCGAGGAAGGTAGCCCATAAATAATCACCGAATTCCGATAGCTTCATAATAAAAGCGTCACTTTTCGGGCCTTTGAATTTCTGATATGCGTCGTCGGGCACAGGGAACTGCACACTGTTGGTCCAGCCGCCGATAAATATATTTCTCTTCGAATCGGTCGCAAGCCCGTAAATATGCTCATCGCCGCCGCTGCCGACCAAGGTTGCAAAAAGCCTTTTGCCGCTGCTATCGAATTTTGCAACGAAGCAGTCCATATCGCCACCGGCCTTGTAGCGCTGGAACGCGCCTTCGGTGGTGGGAAAGTTGTCGCTCCAGCTCCAGCCCGCAATTATCACATTGTCGCGATTGTCTGATGTGACCGAATTGCAGTATTCGGCTTCGGAACCGCCATAGAAGGTCGACCACCGCAGGTTGCCCGCCGGATCCATCCGCGCGACGTAGGCGTCGTAAATATCACCGTGCTCGGTTTTGAATGCTCCGGGAGTGACCGGGAAATTCTCGCTCAGAGTATTGCCGGTTATCAGAAAATGATTATCGCCGTCGAGCTTCAGGCAATTTGCATGGTCGCCGCTCATTCCGCCGAAATATGTAGACCATATCACCATCGGATCTATCACCAGAGTTTTGGTGCTGTCATAATTATCAATATCGAATCGGATTTGATTGTCCTCGATTAGCCATTTCGAACCAATGGATTTCAGCGGGCGGTCGGATTTGCCTGCAATATATGTATATGGCCTTTGTTCGTTAAGTATCGAATTAGCCGAGGAAATTGTCATGGCGCCATCGCTGCCGATAGCCGCTTCTGCGCCGCTGGCAATAAGCCTGATTAAGCGGGGGTCGCCGCCGGGCCGGACGACGAAGTCGTACTTCAGATTGCCGGTCGCCGGATCGGAATAAAACCTCGCGTCGATATTATTATAAATATTTTTGTAAATAATTTTTCCGAAATTCCGAACCCCGGTGATGCCTTCGGGACAATTGGCCAGGTAAAAATTACTTACACCGCCCGAGGGTTCCGCAGCAATGATTTCTTCGGCTGAAGCTCCATGGAAATCGACGTCGATGCGCTCGATAGTAGCAGAAGAATCAGGGTTTTGCGAAGCGAACACATAGCTCAGACCGGACGCCCGAAAATAAACAGCCGTATTGCTGCGCCGTGCGGAGTAAAGTATATCCGGGCGCGGATTGCCATCCATATCGGCTATCCGGCTGCGATTCTCAGTAAAAACTATCCCTTCGCAGGCAACTGGTCCGCAAAAATTATTTGCCTCGGCTCTCCATGCTGCCATGTATATAATGATAACGAAAAGTAAAAGTCTGCTCATATATGCCCCTTGATCTATAGTTCGGTCTAATGGCCCGGTCTTTGCTTATAAATATATTAACATTTTTTTTCAGGTGTAAATAAGGGCAATCCCATATATTTTTCCTTTGCTTATAAATATATTAACATTTTTTTCGAAATAATGTTACAAAATGCCGGAAATTGTGTTATTACAAATTAGTCATGCGGCAATAATCACAGCTCCGGCAGGAATTTTTTGAATAAATCCATAATCATTAAAAAAATTTTACAATTATTACTAATTTAATAAGTCAAAGTTTTTACGGGCAGACGTAATTCACGGAAATATTTCAGAAAAATCAGGAGAATAAGCCTATAAAATTTACTGCTACGTGATATTTTGTGTAAATTTGAATTTTTGATTAATCAAATCAAGAGTTTTACAAAAATTTTTGATATATGAAATTGGCGCATTTTTCAAAAACAGCAGCCATTTTTATTGACAAATTGTGCATCGTTGTGAAATCTACAGGCTCGGAATAGGTTGAGTAGCAGTAAAAAAATAATATTCTCTGCTTTGGCGGTGATTCTTTTCGCAGTCGGTCTGCCCCAAAGGGCAGATGCCGGAATAATGAATTCCTACATAAGGGCGGGCAATTCCTGGCTCGCATCTTTCGGCGCATATAATTATCTCGGGCTGTTCAATTTTAATTACTTCATGCTCATGCCAATGCAGTTCGAGTTCGAAGACCTTTCGCCGGTGACCGATACATCCTTTTACGAGCGGCCGCCGCTGTTCCGGATGCCCGAATTCAGCCACGATCCGGTGATCGGCCATTCATTCGGCAGCCGTACCCGGAAGAATATTCCCGGCCTCGAAATTAATCTCGATCTCGACTCCACACTCGAAACTCTGCGCTACAGCGAGCGGGTCGATCAATACGAAATTACTTATCCATATGAATTAGAGCTGGATACATATCTGGCGCGCCGCAAGAAGCAGCTCCAGCGGCGGGCGTGGGATTCGCTGCTTACATATTATGATATGAAAAAGGCGCTCGAGGGCGGCGATCTGGCAATGCTTATCAGCCAGGCCGCGGGACTGACAATTCCCGTCCCGCCAAACCCGGTGATGGGCATATTCGGCAAGCCCGAGATCAGCATAAACGTCCAGGGCGAGGTCAATCTCCGCGTCGGCTGGCGCTGGGATTCGCAGAATCTGGGTACTGTCTCGGCATTCGGCCAGACTCAATCGACCCCAATGTTCCATCAGGACATCCGGCTGAACGTCAGCGGTCGCATCGGCGACAAGCTGAAGCTGGGCACCGACTGGAACACGCGCCGCACGATGGATTACGATAACCAGTTTAAAATCGGATACGAAGGCGAGGACGACGAAATAATCAAACGCGTCGAGGTCGGAAACGTAACGCTGCCGCTGCAGTCATCGCTTATCGGCGGCGGCCAGGCGCTGTTCGGAGCGCGCGTGGATTTCCAGTTCGGGCCATTATATTTAAAGACGATATTCTCGCAGCGGCGGGGCGAACGCAAATTCGTCAACGTCCAGGGCGGATCGAGCAAACAGCCATTCGAACTTCGGGCCTATGATTATGCAAAAAATCACTTCTTTGTGGATACCGCATATAAAGAGGTTTACAAGGAATACTTCAAATATTCGACCCCGGTGATTCCGCCGTCAGCCTCGAGTCTGCGAATCAAAGAGCTGCAGGTATGGGAAGCCACCAGCAATATCCAGGACGCTGCGCTATATTCTGCCAATGCGATTGCCTATGCCGATCTCGAACCCAAGCGCCTGAAGAGCAATGAGTCCTATCCGAATTACCTGAAACAGGCCGGCAGCCAGACAGGCGTAATCGAAAAGGGTAATTTCGTTCGGCTGGATTCGAACAGATTTTCTTATGACCGAAACCTGGGTACGCTGACTATCCACAACCTGCGCCAGGAGCGCTACTATGCGGTCAGCTACCGCGTCGAGGGTCCCACCACCGCCGTAGAGGACGACCTTTACTACGGTACCGCGCTGGCCCAGGGCGAGCGCGACACACTGCTGCTGAAGCTGATCTATCGCCCAAACATGCAGCCGGGATTCACCACGCTGTGGGACCGGCAGATGAAAAATATATATTCAATAAATGCTACAAACGTAAACGTCCAGGATACACGCATCGGCATCTGGTATATCCGCCAGTCGAACGATTCGGCGGATGTGCTCGAAGGCGCCCCGGATAAGCTGGTGACCATATTCGGAGTCGACCAGGTGAATAACAGCACCGGCCAGCCTCCGGGCGATGGTATATTCGACCTCAAGCCGCCCTTTTTCGATCCCGTGCGCGGCGAGATCACTTTCCCCAGCCCCGAGCCTTTCCGCGACGGACTGCGCGAATACTTCCGCCGCCAGGGAAACCCCGAAATGGCCGAGCAATACGTATTCCCCGAAGTTTATGACACAACCTACGACGTCGCCCGGCGAAATACCACCCGCGACCGCTTTGTGATAACCGGCGAGGTCAGCGGACGCGCAACCAACCGCATATCGCTCGGCGCGTACAATCTGGCGCCCGGCAGCGTGAAGGTGACGCTCGACGGAGTTCCGCTCCGCGAATTCGATGATTATATCGTCGATTACTTCACCGGAACGCTTACGATTCGCAACCAGCGCGCAACGCTCCCGAATGCCAATCTGAAAATAGAGTACGAACAGCACGACGTATTTAATACATCAACCCGAACGCTCGCCGGACTGCGTGGCGATTATATTTTGCACGAATCCCGCAATCTGAATACGATCCTCGGCTTTACTCTGATGCACTACGATCAGTCGGCGATAATCGACCGCGTACGGCTCGGCGAGGAGCCGGTGGCCAATACTATGTTCGGTCTCGATGGCCGTCTCGAATGGAATGCCCCGGTGATCACCCGAATTCTGGACAATCTGCCGTTTTATGATACAAAGGCGCAGTCGTCGCTATCGATCGGCGGCGAGTGGGCGATGATCGACCCGCTGCCAAACAAGCGCATTTCCTCGGTGGCCTCGGATATGGGCCAGCCTGTGGTATATGTGGACGACTTCGAAGGCGCCCAGCGGAATATCTCGCTCGGGCTGAATGCCAATATGTGGCAGCATTCCTCGCAGCCGGTGGATTCATCGATTGGAGCGCACGATACAACCCGTGCGTATTATCGCGGTAATTCATTCTGGTTCCAGTATTTTACGCCATATGTTCCCTATAATGAAGTATATCCCAATTCGGACGTGATCTCTGGCCGCTCGAACCTGAATCCGCTCGAAATCGTATTCAATCCCGACGAGCGCGGTATATATAATAAGAATCCGGAATTCCTCGACCGCTTCAATCCCGAATTCGACAGCCTGAATATATGGAGTCAGCGTCCGGAGAACCGCAACCGCATCTGGTCGGGTATGACACGGCTGTTTTCTTCATTCAACACCAATTTCGATACGGAAAATATCGAATACATCGAAGTAATGATGAAGCTCGATTATTACGAGCCGGGCACCAGGATGTACATAGACCTCGGGCAGATCAGCGAAGATATTATCCCGAATGGATTCAATAATACCGAAGACGGCATCACCGCCGCCGCGCCGATTGCTAACAATATAATCGACCCCGGCGAGGATATCGGCATCGACGCGCTCTCGGACGAGCAGGAGCAGGTGGCATATCCCTACCCGCTGAATCTGGAGGACGACCCCGCGCGCGATAACTACGCATTCGATTTCGGCCAGGACAACAATGACCAGGTACTCGAAGATTTCCGTTTTTATAATAATTTCGAAGGTAATGCCCAGCTTTCCGAACTCGGGCAGTTCCCCGACCGCGAGGTGCTCAACGACAACAACGGCCAGTCTATCATCACAGCGAATGATTATTTCGAATATGAAATAGTTTTGGATCAGAATCCGCAGACCAACAACCAGATCGTCGGCGCGAACAACGGCTGGCTTCTGTTCCGCATCCCGATCCGCAAGCCGGTGCGCCGGGTGGGCAATCCGCTGTTCTCGAATATTCAGTATATCCGCGTCTGGTATAAAGGCGGCGCGCTTCATGCAAGAATCGCCGACTGGAACCTCGTGGGCTCGCAGTGGCAGCGCGTCAGCAATCTGCAGTCCGGAGTTCAGCCCAACGACAGCGTGCTCTCGATCGCATTCGTCAACGTATGGGAAAACAGCGGCGAGCCGGATTTCTATACCATGCCTCCGGGCGTCCGGGCGCCGCGCCAGCTAAATAATCCCGATCCGAATAAAGAGATCAAGCTCAACGAGCAGTCGCTCTCGGTCAGCGTCAAAAATCTCCGCTACGGCGACGAACGCATGGCCACCCGAATCTTCCGCCCGATGGATATATTTTATTATAAGGAAATGAAATTCTTCGTCCACGGCGACGGCTCGATGCCCGACAACGTAGTCCGCGGCGCAATCCCCAAGGGCAATGTATTCCTGCGATTCGGCACGGATTCTTCGAATTATTACGAATATAAACGCCCGATCACCCGCGGATGGCAGGATATCAGCATCGATCTTCAGCAGCTCACCGCAGTCAAGCAGATTCGCGATACATCCGCCGAATACGACCGCCAGACCTTTGCCGTCGACGGCGATCCGCTGGCACAATTCTCAATCAAGGGCAATCCAGTGCTCACCCGCGTGCAATTCTTCGGAGTCGGCGTCGAAAACCCCGCAGAGAGATTCCCCAACGAATTAACCACGACGATCTGGGTGGACGAGCTTCGCCTGATAAAGCCCGAAATGAGCCGCGACTGGGCCGGAGTGGCCAATGTCGATCTCAAGCTGGCCGACCTCGGCTCGGTGAACGCGTCGTTCCAGCATACCAAGCCCAATTTCCACCGGCTGGAGGAACGCTTCGGCGACCGTGTGACAACTACGAACTGGTCGGTATCGATGCAGGGCAATCTCGAGAAATTCGCCCCGCGCAGTTTTTCTCAAATGAAAATTCCAATTACATATACGCATTCCGAGATAACGCGCGATCCGCAATTCGTGGCCAATAACGATATTAATCTCGAGGAAGCCGCCAACGCCGACTATCGCAATGCGCTGCTCAACGGCGCAACCCCCGAAGAAGCGCAGCGAATCGCCAACGAAACGCGTCGCCGCTCGCAGACCGTGCGCATTCAGGATAGCTGGGCACTGACCGGAGTAAAGCTCGGAATTCCGGTCGATCACTGGCTGATTAATGAAACATTAAATAAGGTAAATGTGGGATATTCCTATTCCCAGGAATTCGAGCGCTCTCCGGTTTATGCCGAGCGCTTCAACTGGATGTGGCGGCTTAATGCACAGTACGCTGTCAATTTCCCGGAATTTGCGGCGGTCAGCCCATTCGGATTCTTCGATGGAATACCCGGCCTGAGCGCGTATAAAGACGCCAAGCTCAATTTCTTTCCGTCGAATCTGTCGGTATCAATGAATATGCAGCGTCGGCGTCAGACCGAGCAGTCGCGATTCCTTGATTATCCCAGCCCCGTGCTGCGGGATTTCTCTGTGGCGCGCAATGCCCAGTTCTCGTGGAAATTATCCGAAGGCGGATTTCTGAATCCGGCGATCGATTATTCGATGCAGACCAACAGCACTCTGGTGCCCTACGAATTGGACGAGAACGGCAATCAGCGCACCGGCGCCGAAATGGCCGACGTGATATTTTTCCATAACGGCAATTTTGTGAATTTCGGCCGGAATAATATGCACAACCAGGCGGTGACGCTTAATTTCAAGCCACAATTGCCGGACTTCGGCGGCCTGCCGCGCTATGTGGATATGACCGGTTCGTACAATGTTAATTATAGCTGGCAAGACCCCTTGCAGCCCGACCCGGCAATCGCGAATATCGCCAAGCAGACCGGCTGGAACAAGAGCGTCCGCTTTAATATGGGGCTGCGGCTGAAGTCAATGGCCGACAGCTGGTTCGGAGTTACGCCTCAGCGAATGACACCGCAAAAAGTACCTGCGGATACTTCCGGGCCGGGCGGAATTATGTCCGATGTGGGCGATATTTTCAAGACAGTTTTCCTCGATTGGGAAAAAATCGATTTCAATTTCACCCAAAGCAGCTCGTCGTCCAATCCCGGCGTATTCGGCGGCACCGGATTAAGCAATTTCTGGGGGCGCGGCCTTACTTTCCGCGACAGCAGGATGATGTACGGCCCCAGCTTCGCGTACCAGCTCGGATTGATCAGCAATCCGCACGGCGGATTCCACGCGATCAGCTCGCCGACTTTCCCGTTCTTCTCGTTCGAGACCTATCCGGGCCTTCGTCCGCCTAATGGGGTTATGCAGGACGTATTCAACGAAAAAACATCGCTCCAGGCGACTACCTCACGGCCGTTGTGGGAAGGCGCAGTGCTCGACCTGAACTGGAAGACAGACCTTGGATACAATCGCAATCAGACCGTTGTGACCGACGAAAACGGATTTCCGGAATTCACCAACGTAATCGCGATGGAATCATTCAACCGGACATATTTCACATGGCCGACGGTCTTCGGTTTCAATTTATTTAATAATACAATCGAACATGTAATCGATTTATATAACCAGCAGAAAGCGCAGATAGAAGCTACCGCCACCGATACCGTCTCCAAAAATCTCGCATTGCAGGAAGCCCTTTCCGAATCATTCTATAACGGGCTCGAGGCATTCAGCCTGTTCGGCGGCGCTGCGGGCAAATTCCTGCCGGCAATCAACTGGGCCATCCGCTGGGAGGGCATCGAAAAATGGGATCTCTGGGGCGGCACCCTGAAGCGGCTCAGCGTAATGCACGCATATGTATCGACTTATCAGGAAAATGTCCAGATAACCGACAACGGACGCGCGGTGCAGACCCAGCAAGTGCAGTCAGGATTCCAGCCCCTGATCGAGGTCACCGCCGGATTCGACGAGGAAAAGCTCGACGGCAATCTGACCGCAAGCCTGAGGGTGAATACCACCAACCAATATCAGATAAATACGGGTAATCGCGCGGGAATTACCAAACAATCCACCACCGAGATAACCAGCCAGGCCAGCTATCAGATGCGCGGATTCGAATTCCCGTTCCTCGGGATTAATCTGCAGAACGATCTTGAATTCAGCTTCCTTGCCACTTATAAAGCCAATTCCCGCGGCACATTCAACATACTCGAACCCGAGTCGCTCGAGGGCGGCGACGCCATCACAGTGGACGGCAGCACCCAGATAATTCTCGAGCCCCAGGCACGCTATTCGCTCAGCAACCGGCTTACCGCCGCGTTTTTTGTGCGCTACGAGGGCACCTTTACCGAGGGAGCGGCCAATCCCGGATTTCATACTACCCAGGTCGGCCTCGACATCCGCATCTCGCTTGCCGGCGGCAGATAATTAATAAATACGCCTCATATTCGTATTAATTAATTACTCTGAAATTTTCCGGAGAATTACTATGACTACCGAGCAGGCCATTCAGGAAATCAAAGCTATCGCCGACCCCCGCGCAATTAAAATATGGGAGCGCGGAGGAATGGATACTTCGAAATATCTGGGAGCAAACCTCACCGGATTGAAAAAAATCGCAAAGAAAATCGGACGCGATAACGATCTCGCGATGGATATATGGCGCACAGGCTTTCACGACGCAAAGCTTTTGGCCACATATATTTGCGAACCGAAAAAAGTAACCGAAGAGCAGATCGACGAGTGGATTGAAGGCGTTGGCTTTTGGGATCTGGCCGATAAATTCGTAAGCAACACAGTCGCCAAAACGCCATTTGCTCAGAAAAAGCTCGGCGAATGGACAAAGTCCGAAAAAGAATTCGTGCGCCGCTCCGGATATATGATTCTGCATGAACTGGCCAAATCCAAAAAAGATTCGGGAGTCGATTTCGAATCGTGGCTGCCGGAGCTGGAGGAAGCAATGACCCACGGCGCCAATTTCGTGCGCGACGGCGCCAACTACGCGCTGATCGCGATCGGCGCTCGTTCGCCGGAGCTTAACGCCAGAACTATCGAAATCGCCGACCGCGCCGGAGACCTCGGCATTGTCATCGGCGGATCGTGCCAGGCGCCGGACGCCCGCAATAAGCTCAGGGACAAGAATTTTAAGTAAAAGGGAAATCGATGAAAACTCAGGAAATGATGAATCGCGAAGTCCGTACGGTGGCAACCAACCGCCGCGCGCTGCACGATTTTTTTATAACCAATACATACGAAGCCGGCATAGAGCTGATCGGCTCGGAGGTGAAGTCTATCCGCCAGGGCAAGGTCAGCCTTCAGGAAGCATACGCCGGATTCAAATCGCCGCAGGACGAGGAATTATTTATATTTAATATGCACATAAATCCATATGAACAATCAAGCTACGACCGTGTCAACCCCAGGCGCGAGCGCAAGCTGCTCGTGCATAAACGCGAAGCCGTCCGGCTCAAATCAGCCATCCAGGAGAAGGGCATGACGATAATCCCGCTGTCGATTTATTTCTCCGGACCATTCGTCAAAGTCGAGCTCGGAGTGGCCAAAGCCAAACGCAAATACGACAAGCGCGAGACCACCAAAAAGCGCGAAACAGAACGCGAAATCCGCCGCAAATTCCGCATCTGATTGATGATTTTTTCCAAAAATTTAATATATATATACAAAATTCTTAATTTTGAGAATTGCGCAGTGCGCTATTCCATAATTGATTATAAATCCGGGAAGAAAAATGTTTCCATCCGTTAATGAACAAATGGACCTTATCCGCTCCGGCGCCGTCGAGGTGCTGCCCGAGGATGAACTCGTCCGCAAGATCGAAAATTCAATCAAAATGAAACAACCGCTAAAAATAAAGCTCGGCTGCGATCCCAGCAAACCCGATCTGCATATCGGCCACGCAGTCGTATTGCACAAAATGCGACAGTTCCAGGATATGGGCCACCGGGCAATCCTTATCGTCGGCGACTTCACGGCGATGATCGGCGACCCCTCCGGCAAATCGAAAACACGGCCCCAGCTTACGCTCGAGGAAACCCGCATCAATGGGCAGTCCTATCTCGAGCAGGCCAATATGATACTGCGCGAAGACCTGCTCGAAGTGCGCTATAATTCCGAATGGCTGGGCAAAATGAATTTCAACGAAGTGATCGTGCTCGCCAGCAAATATACCGTCGCCCAGCTTCTGGAGCGCGACGACTTCGAAAAGCGCTACAAAGGCGGCATTCCGATCAGCGTCCACGAGCTGCTGTATCCGCTGGCCCAGGCAATGGACAGCGCCGAAATAGAATCGGACGTCGAGCTTGGCGGCACCGACCAGAAATTCAACCTCATAGTCGGCCGCGAAATCCAGAAATCGTACGGCAAGGAACCGCAGTGCCTTGTCACAATGCCCATACTCGAGGGCACCGACGGCGTCGAGAAGATGAGCAAATCGCTGGATAATTATATCGCGCTGACTGACGCGCCGACGGATATGTTCGGCAAGGCAATGTCGATACCCGATAACCTTATCGCGCGTTATTACCAGTACGGCGCATTTGCCCCCGCCGACGAAGCCGCCCGAATGGAAAAGGGAATAAAAGACGGCAGCGTGCACCCGCGCGAGGCCAAGGCAAAGGTCGCCGAGGCAATCGTGGCGCGCTACCACAGCGACGAAGCCGGCCGCAACGCCCGCGAGGAGTTCGATCGCGTATTCAAAAATAAGCAGTTGCCCGACGACATCCCATCCGTCGAAATCGAAGCCGACGGCGGCAAAATGCTGATACTCGATATACTCGCCGAAACAAAGCTGGCGCCATCGAAAAAAGAAGCCGGCCGCCTTGTGCAGCAGGGCGCCGTATCGATCGACGGCGAAAAGGCCGACGACCGGATGATGGAGGTCGATCTCTCGGAAGAGCGCCTCTTCAAGGTCGGCAAGCGGAAATTTATGAATATAAAAGCTAAATAAGCCCGATTAATATAAGCTTAAATATATATCATTGCCTTCTTCGCAGCCCGCGGGGAAGGCTTTTATCATTTGAGAATTGAATTGATTTTATCCAAAAGATCTGATTTATCGAAATCCAGCATTACTAATATTTTATTAATATACTCCTCATCGCTGCCATCAAATCCGGCCAGTTCCTTCGCGGCGGACAGACCTTTTTCGTCGATAATTATTTCAATAAGAATTGAACCAAGTGTGTAATAATCCAGACTATTGCGCCATTCCAGAATCTGATCGATCTCCTCTTTGCTGACGGGATAAAAATTCTCGCGCAGCGCATCTTTCGCATCGACGAAGCTATATCCCGCACTGCCGCCGAAATATGTCGCCATACCCTCGGTATACAGCATATTCCCACTGGCGGGAATTACCATGTGTGCCAATTCATGCTTATAAAAGAAATTCCCCCGGCCGCTGAGCAATATGCCTGCGTCATAAAGACCTATCCCGACGAAACTGCCCATAAACGCGAAGTCCATACCCGCGGCGCGGTTTAGCGCGTGTGAATTGCGCGTAACATAATAATCGATCTGTTTATCATAAGGCCGCCCCTGCCATATCATCGAGAGGGAATCGAGAAATGCGCCCGCACGGCGGCAATCTGAGGAATCGATTGCGACCGAAGGCTCGGTTATATATGTAATATTTCCGTAATTATATCTATTCCAGAATCTGGTTTCGAGAGGCAGCATATTTTTTAAATAATATTTCCCGTCGCGCTCTTCGACGGCAATTCGCAGGATAGTGACCGGATTCTGATTTTTTCTGACCGAATCATCGAGCTTCAGCGGATTTTGCGTCAGCATAGTCTGAATTATATATAATCCATCTATATATCCGACAGAAAGAATGTACGGACTGAAGTATTTCATCGTTGTCGCCCGGCCATACTGGAATATACCGCCGCAGACCAGGCAGTAGTCCCCGCCGAAGCTTTCCAGCTCCGAAGGCTCCCAATAGGTTTTCTGTATGTCGGGATCGGTCTCGTAAAGGAATTCCACCCAGTGGCGGATCGGCTCGCCAAACTGTGGATTGAACGTGGTATCGACGGCTGCGTGGAGATAGAATTTATGCGGAGCTTTTTCCTGAGAATAGCAAAACAGGGGCGCGATGAGCATCAGAATAAAAGAAATCCGAAGGGTTTGCGTTTTCATAATTTGAGTCTCCGATGACATGGAAATTTGAAGTAAATATATTAAAATCATATAAATGAAAAAAATAATACTTGCTATTGTAATATCATTCACCCTTGCGGTGTGGACCGCCGACGGCCGCACAAGCCATCGCCGCAATCCGGTACCGATCGTATATAAAATAGAAACCGCTCCCCGCGCAGGCAGGAAGCGGCCCCTTCGTAAATATAAACTATCGGATACTTTACTTACTGATTATTAAAGACGTAGCGGCAAAAATCGATCCGCTGCGCTCTATAGTGCAGATATAGCTGCCCGATGCCATTGCTCCGGTCGGCACACTGATGCGCCCTTCCGTATTAAATATATTCTGCGAATAAACCACATTGCCGCTAATATCTCTGACGGAGAATTCAGCGCTTGCTGCGGTCTGCGGCATCGCATAATCGATAACTGCCACGTCGATTGCCGGATTCGGCGCGGGGAGCGAAATGCTGTAGCCATCGCGGGCCATGGTTTCGCGGACACCCTCGACACCGGCGTTGAATGTGATATCGAGCGCAAGTTCGGATTCCGGCACAGTCGCATCATAAAAGACCAGCCTTATGCGTGTGATGCCGTCGCTGCCCTCCGGGTAGCATTTTGCGTATGTTTCCATCTGGTTGGTCTGTTTGCCAGGATCGATAGTCTGCGGATTCAGACTCGTATGGTCCTCGGTCTGCGGTGGATAGCAGAAATCGCCCCAGCAGTAAGTCACTGCATGGCCATTGGCCAGTTCGTTGATCTCGAGACGGGCGGTGACGTCTATAGAGAGCGGAGATGAATTTTTAATTGAGAAATGCGAAGTTAACTCTCCGCTGGCGTCGCCCTCAATGAGGGGTTCTGAGATTGCCACTTCGAGTGGCGACTGCGCGATCGCAGCGACTGATATGAACGTTGCCAAAAGCGAAATAAGTAGTAATTTTCGTGCTAATTTCATAACTTCCCTTAGATAATGTTAAACATTTTTGCTTACTAATTCGTTAGTATAATTTAAAAGAAAATTAAATTGCGAAAATATTGTTGAAACTCAAAATTTGAGGCTTTATATGAAAAAGTATTCACCGATTCTGATTGCAATTATTGCCCTTGCCGTTACCTTTGGCAGCGCATCGGCGCAACAGACTTCGAATATTCCTTCCGAAAATGTCAAAGACCTTTTTGGTAAGACCCTCGACACTAAAACCTTCGAAAACGACGGCAAGCCTTTTGTTATAAATTTCTGGGCCACATGGTGCAAACCCTGCATCCTCGAGCTGAATAACATCAGCGACGTTTATGCCAAATGGCAGCATGAAACCGGCGTAAAGGTCATCGCCATTTCGATAGACGATTCGCGCAACAGCAAAAAAGTAGCCCCGTTCGTTAGGGGCCGCGGCTGGGAATTCGAAGTCTATCTGGATGACAATCAGGATTTTAAACGCGCAATGAACGTAAATAATCCGCCGCATACGTTTTTATTCGATGGCGACGGCAATCTGGTGATGGAGCACAATAGCTATGCCCCGGGCGATGAAATTGAGCTTTACAATAAAATAAAAGAAATTTCGCAAAAGCAAAATAATTCTTCCGAAAATGAAGAAAACGAGGAATAATTCCTGAGATTTTTCATACCGGCGCAGAGAATATTATAAGCTCAGCGCCGGTTTTTTTATTTTGCAATATTATAAATATCTATCTGCGCGGAAATGAGCGAAAAATCCAAAGAGACTCCTAAAAAGAAAAAGCCACGCATTATCTTGCGTATTGCCGGATTTGTTAAGCCTTTTGTCGGACTACTGCTGGCGTCGATTGCGCTCAATACGGTTTTCTCCGCGCTAAGCACTATTACCATATCGCTGATCAAGCCCATATTCAGCATACTCTTCGGAGTCGAGCAGGAAACGTCGCCTGTGCCGTCCACATTTTTCGAATCGCTGAAGGACAAATTCTACGATTTCATTTATTCGCTCGTTCGGATCGAGGGCGATATGGTAGGCACACTCATCAGTTTCGGAGTGCTGATTATTTCTGTAATTATTCTAAAAAATATTTTCAAATACTGGGGAGCGGTGGTTTCAGCGAAATGGGAAGAAGGCATAATCAAGCACATCCGCGATAAGATCTTCCATAAATTAACTTCGCTATCGGTGGATTTCTTCTCGAAAAGCCGCGAGGGCACTCTGATTTCGATCGTCACCAACGACGTCCATGTGCTTAACGGCACCACAATCTCTGCGTTTACGATTATATTACGTGAATTTATCCAGGTGGTGCTGTTTCTGTTCCTGCTGATTTCGATCTCCGGCCATCTGACTCTGATCGCGTTCAGCACGAGCATAATCAGCCTGGTGCTGATGCGGCTGGCGATGCGTTACCTGCGCCGCTACGCCTCGCGAATGCAGAACGCAATGGCCGACTATACCACCACGCTGCAGGAGACTATCTCGGGCATCCGAGTGGTAAAGGCATACAACGCCGAAGAAAGCTCAAACCGCCGCTTCGAAAAGGACAGCGGAGAATATGTTCACTCGGCCGTAAAGCATAAAAAAATAATAACACTGGTGCCTGCAATCAACGAGGTGTTCGCCATCGTTGCGCTGAGCGTGGTGCTGCTGGTGGGCGGCATACAGGTATTCGAAGGCAGTATGCAGCCGGACGATCTGATGCTGTTTTTGTTTTCGCTGTTCGCGATAATGTCGCCGGTGACTACGATTGTAAACAATATATCACAGTTCCAGCGGGGAATTGTCTCGGCCGAGCGGATATTCACCATACTCGACCGTGAGCCCAGCGTCGAATCCGGCGGGAGCAGTGTTGACAAATTCCGCCAGGGGATAGAGTTCCGCGACGTCAGCTTTGCATACGAAACCGAAGAGGTATTGAAAAAAGTCGACCTTTCGATCCCCCGCGGCAAGAAGATAGCATTCGTAGGGCCATCGGGCAGCGGCAAATCCACCGCGCTCGATCTGCTGATCAGATTTTACGACCCCGTGAGAGGCGATATATATATGGATGGCCGCAATATCCGCGATTTCCGGATAGAGGATTACCGCTCTTTATTCGGAATAGTCGCGCAGGAGACGATGCTTTTCAACGACACGGTGGCCAATAATATCCGCTACGGCAGCGAATCCACCACGCGCGAGGAGATCGAAGCCGCCGCTAAAATCGCCAATGCATATGATTTCATTACGAAGCTGCCCAAAGGATTCGATACCCCGATCGGCGACCGCGGCATAGTTCTCTCCGGCGGCGAACGCCAGCGGGTGGCAATCGCCCGGGCACTGGTGCGCAATCCCAGGATTTTAATATTCGACGAAGCCACATCGGCGCTGGACGCGGAATCCGAAAAAGTGGTGCAAAAAGCAATCCACGATTCGCTGGAGAACCGCACCGCAGTATTAGTAGCCCACCGTCTGGCTACGATAATCGACTGCGACGAGATTGTGGTATTCGAACGCGGCCGGATAGTCGAGCGCGGCACCCATGCCGAACTCATCGCCCGCGGCGGAGTATATAAAATGCTATATGATATTCAATTCGCCAGCGAGGAGCTGGGCGAGGACTACTAAATTGTGTGAAATTTATTACACATTAATAATCACAGTGTGGATATTTGCTCACAGTTCGAAGTTGTAGGCAATTCCGTGTTTAATCTCGAAATCGAATTTTTTGACGTCTCCGACGGGTTGATTATTATACATGAATGCCGTCTCGAGAGTGAGCGAAAAATTGCCGCCGATACCCACCTTCAGTGTGGATTGGCTGAAGAGCCGGTAATCGATTAATTCCACAGCGTTTACCTGATAATAAGTGGTCGAAAACAAATCGATATTTTCTGCGATTTCGATCAGTATATTCAAATAATTAGTCGATCTAATCCGGTTTTTCTCCGTAATTGGCGCGGTGGCATAAACTTCATTCTCGTACATAAAGCCGATGCCGAGATAAACCGCAAAGCGGCGCCCGGAGCTATCGAGCGAGATATCAATCGGCAGAATGCGTGCCCCGGCCCCTGCCAGATTGCGGTCGTTCAGCAAAATAAAATCATCATATTCTTTCTGCAAAAATGCTTCGACTGCGAAAAAATTGCTCAGGGGATGCTTGCCTCTCAGATGAATGAACCCGCTGTTTGCGAGCAATTTCTCGCCCTTTTTATATTCAATGCTGGCAGCCAGAAACGATTCGAACGACGGATGCACATAATCCGTCCGGAATGAGCTCTCGATCGTTGTATAATTCGAATTGCCCGATTTGTGGTCGATACCGACTTTGACTTTATTGAACCATCCGATTTTCTTGTAATACCGGCGCAAAGCTTCCGCATTTTTCTGCGCAAAGGCATCGCCGAAGCCCGATATAAATATAGATAATATCAATATCTTAAGAAGATTATTCATCGCTCACCTCAGAATATATATGCGGCGGCTCCGCCGTCGATAGTGATACATTGTCCATTGATATACGAAGCCCCCGGCATAGCCAGAAAGGCCGCAGCGGCGGCGATTTCTTCCGGGCGGCCGATCCGTGCCTGTGGCGTGCGTTCAATAATTTTCTCCATTGCTCGCGGGTTTTCGAGCACCGGGCGGGTCAGCGGAGTCTCGATATACCAGGGCTCGATCGCATTAGTGCGGATGCCGTCTTTGGCCCATTCGACCGCCAGATAGCGCGTCAGGTGGCTTAGCCCGGCCTTGGCTGCGGCGTAAATCGCGCCGGTCTGAACTATTCGCATGCCCGAGATCGAGGATATATTGATAATGGCGGCATCGCCCGACTCGCGCAGCATGGGATATGCACCGCGGCACATTTCGAAGGCGCTGGTCAGATTTGCGTCGATCAGCGTGCGGTATTCATCCGGGGAGTAATCCATTGTGCGTTTGCGGATATTGGTGCCGGCGTTGTTGACAAGGATATCGATGCCTCCGGCTTCGCGGGCGAAATCGATTATTCGCCGGCGACCGGATTCGGTGGAGACGTCCGCGGCGATTCCGAGCGCTTTGTATCCCTCGTCAATCCAGCGGTTTACGAGCACTTCGATGTCGTTTTCGGTGCGGGCGGTTATTATCACACGGGCGCCGAGCGCGAGCATTTCGAGTGCGATAGCTTTGCCGATACCTTTGGTCGCTCCGGTGACCAATGCGGTTTTGGCGTCGAGATTCCATTTGTTTTTCATGAATAACATTGCTATAATTAATAAACAGAATATTTTGCAGAGTGAGCAAATAAAAATAATGAATTTCGTCGAAACCGCAATATCGATTCAATGGGCAGCAAGTGCTGTGGATTTTGGCACGGCAATTGTTTCTAATAATATGATTGAATTATTAGCATAAAAATAAAAAGCGCGGATAAAATCTTGTCTGTGACTTTGAATTTTATTAATTTAGCCGTATTATTGAATTGAATTATACAGAAGTGGGTAATGAGAGAATTGGCTCTGCGGCGAGGGAGAGAAATTAATTGCGCTTAAATACATAAATTATAAGCATTTATGCTTAATTGTTGCCTGCAGAAAAGCCGGGCACCAGCAATTCCTCTGTTTTTTACTACCGTAGAGATAATTACCAAATTCGGTTTTATTTAATTTTTTTAATATATATTTTTCTCAAACTTAAAAGGGTTAACTTATGAGTATCTTTAAACGATTTACACTTGTCTTGCTGGCCTTCGCTCTGTGCAGCACGGCTGCCTGGGGCGCAATAGCGGATGAGTATTCATTCTCGAGTTCGACCGCTACGGCTTACTCCGAGATCACCGGCGGCGAGACTCTGCTCGACGGTGAGGACTCCGACGACGGCACATACGACGGTGTCCCAATCGGATTTACGTTTACGTTCTACGGCGCAGGATATACCTCCGTTAGCGTCAGCGACAACGGCTATATTATGATGGGCGACGATGTATACAGTACTTTCAGCGGCCCTATCGGAAATTATTCAACGAGTATGCATGACGTAATCAGCGCGCTCGGCGACGACCTTCGCTGGTATTCGAGCGACAATCCTGATCTGGAGCTTCGCTACCAGACTCTCGGCGCGGCGCCCTATCGGGTTTTCGTGCTGCAGTGGAAGGACGTAAGCGAGTATTCCTATTCGACAAGTATTTTCAATTTCCAGATCAGACTTTACGAAAGCTACAACAGAATTGAAATACATTACGGCGATTTTACAGTTGATAACGACGAGGGCTTTGAAGTTGGTCTTCGCGGTGTCGACGATACCGATTTCTTCAACCGTGTTGTAACAGACGGCACAAACAACTGGACAAGCTCCACACAGGGCACCAATAATGATGACGAATGCGAAATCACCACCGGCGGCCTTGAGCCTCCGAGCGGCCTTGTATATACATTTGAGCCGGCAAACGATATGGACTTTGTGGGCGATTTCACATATCAGATCGAAGAAGCCGTGTCCTCCGGAACGGAATCAGCTCCGATCATTGCCCTCGAAATCGAAACCGAAAACTACGGCAACGCACTTGCATTCAATGAAATTGTGATGAACACCAACGGTTCGAGCGATATTGACGATATCGAAAATATCAGAATTTATTCGACTCCTACCGGCGTGTTCTCGACCGACAATCAGATCGGTATGGTATCCAATCCCACAACCGGCGATATTACGATCAGCACAGATGGCATTCTTGCCGCAGGATATAATTATATATGGATCACCTACGACGTCGCTATAGACGCTCCCGCAGGTAACGTAGTCGATGCCGAAATCGTCAGCTTTACCCTCGGTACGACCGAATATACACCGACAATAAGCAGCCCGGACGGCAGCCGCACAATTCAGCTTCCGCTGGAAGGTCTCTATACAGTTGGCGTTGGCGGCGATTATGAATCGCTCCGCAGCGCTGTGGCAGACCTGATGGCGCTCGGCGCATCCGGCGATGTTGAATTCCAGGTAATCAGCGACCTTGAAGAAATCGCCAGCGTGGATATCCTTCCCTGGACGGAAATCGGCGGCGACTGGGACCTTACCATCAGCGCCGATGCTAACGGCCCGCATGTGGTTTCTGCTGATGTAGAAGCATCCGGCGTGATTAACCTGGTAGCAGTCGATGACGTCATTATCGACGGCCAGGGCAATTCAGCAAACCGCAACCTGACGATTACCAATACCAATGAAGTATTTGGTATCGGCGTTCTTCTTTATAGCGAAGACGGCGTTGTCGGCGGCGATAATATCACAATTATGAATACCAATTTTATTGGCAGCAACAATAGCATCGACAACAATAATACAGGTATCTTCATTTTCGAAGAACATAATAATGTTACTATCGACAACAATACATTCCATACACTTTTCTATGGAATTAATACGGATAATTATCTGGCTCCCCTAAGCAGCCTGGTAATTACAAACAATGAAATTGGTTCGCATGTCGAAGATGAGTATCTGACCGGCGGCGGTATGCGCATCGAGTATACCGAAGACTGCCTGATCGATAACAACAGAATATTCAACGTTAAGGCTCCGGACGGAATCAATAATAACGTATTCGGAATCGGTTGCTATGACGATCATCCTAATATGGTCATAAGCAATAACGTAATCTCCGGAATTTACAACAGAGATTATGACGGAGAAGGCGCATTCGGTATCTATCTCGATATCGACGACCCCGCTCTGGTAATCAATAACTTCATTTCCGATATCCTCGGCGAGAACGAGAATATCAATGACTACGAAAACACAGCCGGCATCCAGGTGTATTCATCTATGAGCGATGAATCCATGTTCTATCACAACACTATTTATATGACCGGCGAACAGTTCAACGGCAACGGAGACATGAGCGACGTATCGATGGTGGCCGCATTTAACGTTGGCTATACCTCCTCTGACAACCACGACGTACGCAACAATATTTTCCATTGCGAAGTGACCGGCAACACCGGTTCCGAAATTTACGCAATGTATCTCGATGGTGACGAAAACGTCGCCCAGTGCGATTACAACAACTACTATTCTTCATATAAAATTGCCGAAGTTGATGGCGTTGAAGTCAACTCGATCAGCGACCTTCAGGCCGAAACCGGCGACGACCAGAATTCTGTAAATATCCAAACAGAATTTGTCTCCGAAACCGATCTTCACCTGAACAACGGCTCGATCTTCGAAGAAGGCTTCCGCGCACCGGCAATCGCTGATGTTGAAACAGACATAGACGGCGAAGAACGCCGCACAAGCGATGTCTATATCGGCGCAGACGAGATTTATTTCACCCTCGTGGCAGACGAAGACCTCGTGCAGCCCGAACTGCCGAACTGCCCCGGCGATTATATCGAACTGACATTCGTGCCCACAGTCGGCAGCTTTGCTGACGGTGTTGAGCGCACATTCAACAACGATCCCAATGTCTACGATTATACATGGTATAAAGACGGCGATGTGATCGAGGGCAACTATGCAAACTCGAACACAGTAATGGGTAATATGCTCGTACTCGGCGACTATCAGACCGACGACGCAGCCACCTATTACGTCGAAGCAGAGCTCGGCGGCGGTGTTGTTACTTCCTCAATGGTCGATTACACAATCGAATATCCGATCGAAATCACCGAAGAGCCGATGGACAACCTTACTTGCCGCGACCAGAATGTTGCAATATTCTCGGTCGGCGCTGTTGGCACATACGATGGCTACCAGTGGCAGATGCAGACAGAAGAGGGCTGGATTGATCTCGAAGGCGAAAACGAATCCTCGCTCAGAGTCGATCTGACTAACCTCAATCTGATGGCCGAAACAGACTACTTCTTCCGCGTAATGATCGAAGGCCCCGGCAATTGCGGCCCGGCCGAAATTTATTCGCGCGAAGCGTTGCTCTGGTTCGCAGAGCCAATTACCGAACCGATGACATTCTATGAATTCGACCCGGCAAACGTCTGTTTTGGCGACCGCATCGAACTTACTGCCGAAGGCATTGGTACAATTTATGGCTACCAGTGGCAGAAACGTTCAGGCGGCTCGTGGGTCGACATTTCTACAGATGATAACGAAACAGCCAACGAACAGACATTCGTGATCGACCGCGCAACATTGGCCCACTCAGGCGCCTATCGCGCACTTATTCTCGGAAGCACCAACTGCTCCGATCCGTTTGTGCCGACTCCTCAGGTTGACATCACCGTATGGCCGCTCTTCAGCATAGCCAGCCAGCCCGAAGGCGTTCTGGTATGCGACGGCGAAGAAGTAATGCTCGACGTAGTGGCCGATGGCCTTGTACACAACTACCACTGGTATAAAGACGGCAGACCGATGGATGCCGAAGAAAACCCGACAGTACTTACTCCGATCCTCGATCTGGGCAGCGTATCCTACGAGGAATCCGGACTCTATACATGCGTTATGACAATCGAAGACTGCCGCGGAATTTCCGAATACCCGTCCGACGGAGCAGTTGTTTACGTACTCCGCGAAACAGAAATCACCGAACAGCCGCAGGACGCAGCTGCTAATATCGGCGAGGACATCACCTTCACCGTTGAAGCACACGTCGAAGGCGCGCCGCCGAATTACGAAGTGCGCGTACAGTGGTATCGCGGTACATTCGAAATTACCGACGACGAACGCATCGAGGGTGCAAAATCCTCGATCCTGACGATCAAGAACGTACAGCAGAGCGACTACGCCAATGATTACTATGCAAGAGTCTTCGGACTTTGCGGCGAAGCTCAGACAGTTAACGTTGCTATCGCAGAAGGCCCCGGCCTCGAAATCACCGAACAGCCGATGGACCACGAAGTCTGCATGGGCGAAGACGTTACTTTCGAAGTTGAAGCACAGCCCACAGGCACAGGCACAGCCCTGACCTACCAGTGGATGCTCGACGGAGTCGACCTCGTTGACGGCGGCGATGTTGCAGGCGCAACCACCGCAACCCTCGTAATCAGCAACGTAACACCCGCCGAAGAAGGCGAATACACATGCGAAGTAACTGTAACACCCGGCAACATCAGCGAAGTATCCGATCCCGGTATGCTCGAAGTGAACATGCCTCCGGTGATTACAGCACAGCCCGAGCCTACAGTTGCAGTAGACACCGATAAGGAATTCACCCTTTCGGTCGAAGCAACAGGCACAGACCCGCTTACATATCAGTGGTATAAAGACGGCACCGAAATCACAGGCGAAACCAGCTCCACATTCTATGTGGCACAGGCAACAACCAACGAATCCGGCACATACACTGTCGAAGTGTTCAACCAGTGCGGTTCCGTTATGTCCGATGCCTCGGTTGTGACCGTAACCAAATCCAACAACACCAGCGTTGAAGAACCGGTTACCGGCGGATTCGCACTTATCTCGAATACACCGAACCCGTTCCACGAAGCTACCACAGTGAAGTTCGCTGCGGCATATTCGACTCACGTAACGATTACGCTGACCGACGTTAACGGCCGCGTTATCGGAACAGTATACGACGGCGATGCAAATGCCGGCGTTAACGAGTTCGAACTCAATGCACGCGATATGAACCTCTCTTCGGGTACATACTTCATGACCATGCGCGCAGCCGGCTACACGATGACAAAACAGATTGTCCTCGTCAAATAAGCCGCTTGCAGCATAGATAAATCAAGCCCCGGGCAATTAAGTCCGGGGCTTTTTTTATTTAAAGAAATCAGAAAATCATAATAATCCAGGAAATGACTTGCAGTAATCCGCGCCATATTTATTTTTAAATATGTCATCCGGATCAATCCCAATGGATTCACAGAAATCAATAAAATCGGAATAATTAAGCGGACCCAAGAGAAATTTTTCAAAATTATATTCATCTATTTTTTCTGAGTGCCTCAATATATAATAATTGAATTGATCGGGACCAAAATCTTCAGTATACTCGATATAAGAAACCGGAATATGCTTCATAAATAAATAATTATTACTGAATCCATATGCAACAATTACAGGATGAGTCAGCCCGATATAATTATCGCTGTCACCCGCCTTAATTGAAACTATTGCATCTTCCCTGGAATCAACGGCAACGAGATAAAAATCATCAACAATCTTCTTTTCTTCAACTAATTCATGACAGCCGAACAAAAAAATTGAAAGCGCGACAATTGACAAATATTTTTTCATTTTCACCTCGATAATACTAAGGAAAATTTCTGAAATATATAAATAAAATACGTTTATATTAGTAGAATGTTATTACGCCAATATTTTGAAAATAGAATTCATTACCATATTTTTGGTAAACAAATTTATTCATTTATAATTTTTCGGGATTCATGAAAAATCTGATATATATATTTATACTCGCGGCTCTCGTGGCATGCGGCGATTCCGGTGCCGACCGCCAGCGATTTATGGACGCATACCACGACGTTCTGCTCATTCGCGAACTCGAAACCGACTCGCTCCGCGCCGCACGAAAAGTCGACAGCGCCCTCCGTAGCCACGGATTCACCGAGCCGGAATTCCGGAGCAAATATTTCGAAATGGCCGAAGACCGCGATCAGTTCATAAAAATGGTAGATTCGCTTAGATTGCGCGCCCGCCGCGAAGCCGAGGAAATGCGCAAACCCGCGGATTCCATGCCCCAACCCAGGAAAATAATTACAAACCCAAAAGGAAAAAATGAGTAATCTCGCAAAACGCGTCGCAGTGGCGGCGGTAGGCATACCCCTTGCCGTGCTGATCGTCTGGTATGGCGGCTGGCTTTTTTTCGTATTTATCGCCGTGCTGACTGCGCTATCGGTCAATGAATTCTATACAATCGCAGAAAATAAAACCCTCGCTTTGCCGCGTATGGCGGGGATATTTCTTTCGCTCATTCTGATCGGCTCGTTTTGGGTGACTTATTCGCACGGAATGCCCGGCGAGGCATTTTTTCTGATTTTTTTCGAAATTATCCTGATCGTCTTAATCTCGTTCATGCTCCAGCTCCGCTCCGGCGGCGAAGGCGCGCTCAACGGCGTTGGCGCCATGCTCACCGGGTTTTTATATATACCCTTACTATTATCGTCGCTGATCGGCATCCGCGAATTCGGCAATTTCTATTTTTGGCATATTCATAATTACCACTTCTTTCATATACGACCGCTCGAAAGCGCTGTGCTCACGCAAATGCAGTACGCCGACTGGGGATGGCTGCTGCTCAGCGTGATGGCCGCCATCTGGATATGCGATTCGGCGGCGTATTTCACAGGCCGGGCAATCGGCAGCCACAAGCTCGCCCCGCGCGTCAGCCCCAAAAAGACATGGGAAGGCGCAGTCGGCGGATTCATCGGTGGCATCGCCGGGATGACCGCTATGGCCGCATTTTTAATCCCGCAATTCCCGCCGGTTCATGCGGTGATAATCGGAGCAATCGTGGGGACTATCGGCCAGATCGGCGACCTCTCGGAAAGCCAGCTCAAACGCGACGCAGGAGTCAAGGACAGCTCCAATCTGATCCCCGGCCACGGCGGCGCGCTCGACCGCTTCGACAGCATCATATTCGTAATGCCCGCCGTATTTATATATCTGGCGGTTCTGACGATTACGAATTCCCTTTGAAAAATATGGCATAATAATTGCAATAATTTTTATGTACAAAATTTAATTATTGCAAAAAGGGGGACACTATGAATCCGGCTCTTCTCAAAGCGGGCTTTATTATTTTAGCAGCAGCAGGATTTCTGCTGCTTAACAGCGACCTGAGAATCAATTTTATTAAAAATTCAAAGAAATTATTCATCCGGAAAGAAAAAGATGTCAACTACGTCGCCCCGGATGAAATCAGCTTCAGGTGATTATGCAGCGCCGGACAATATATATTGTTATGGCGCTCATGGCGGCCCTGACGCTTGCGGCCTGCTCGCCGGCTGTCAGATACTCCGCGAGTAATTCCAGGCCGCCAGAGCGCATAGGGAAGCGCGAAATCAGCTATGATTACCGACGCAGCGCTGTCATCGCCGAGGCAATGCGCTGGATCGGCGTGCCATACTGCTTCGGAGGCGAGGACCGCTCATGCACGGACTGCTCCGGCTTTGTGCAGAGCGTATTTATGAGCGCAGGCATCGAACTGCCGCGCACCGCGGCCAGCCAGTACGAAAATGCGCGAATTATTCCCGAATCCATTGCGGATCCGGGCGATCTGGTGTTTTTCAGCGAGGGCGGCAGAGTCTCGCATGTGGGGGTATATCTCGGCGGCAACGAAATCGTCCACGCATCAAGCTCGCGTGGAGTAATCCGCCAGTCGCTCGATGATTACTGGCTTTCGTCCAGGCGAACGGGATTCGGCCGCGTTATCGATTAATCCGATTGACGGCTGCGCAATATTTCGAATAATATTACGCCGGTCGCCACCGAGGCATTGAGCGATTCGATCTCGCCGCGCATAGGAATTTTTATCAGAAAATCGCAGCGATTCGCAATCGAGGGGCGCATCCCGCGGCCTTCGCTGCCGGTAATCAGCGCCACCGGCATTTTATAATCCATTTCGTAATAATACTTATCTCCCGAAATATCCGACCCGACGATCCAGAATCCGGCTTCTTTCAATCTGTCGAGTGCGACTCCGAGATTACCCTCGCGGGCAACCGGCAGATGTTCCAGTGCCCCGGCGGATGCCTTCACTGCGGCTGGGCTTACTGGTGCTGAATTGCGTTCGGGCAAGACCATTCCGGCAGCGCCCGAGCACTCGGCCGAGCGCGCGATTGCGCCGAGATTATGCGGATCGTTTATGCCGTCGAGCACGACGATTACGGGGTGCTCCGAGCGTTCATAAGCCTTGCGGATCATATCGTCGATCGGTGTATATTCGATCTGACCGGCGAGCGCGATCACGCCCTGCGAGTTAGCCTCGCGAGGCAGAGCATCGCGTTCGAGTCGATCGAATTTTTTGCGATCATAGCGCACCAGCGGGATGGAATTCTTCTTCGCGGCGGTATAAATCGCCGTCACCGCGGCGCCTTTTGCAGTGAACGAGATAAAAATTTTCTCGATATTCTGTCCGGAATTAATGGCTTCCAGCACGGCATTCCGGCCATATATATAATTAGATTCGTTCATGATTCGAATTTTTCGCGTTTATTTTTTAAAGAATTTATTAATATAGTAAAAATAATTTCGTCTGAATCAAAAAATTTGCTTAAATATATTAAGAGATATGAAATGCCTGAGAATAAAGCAATCAATATAGAGACTTTCCCAAACCCCGCGCCCCAGCGCCCTTACGAAATTACGCATTACAACCCGGAATTCACATCCGTTTGCCCGAAAACGGGGCTGCCGGATTTCGGCACCGTGCAGATCCGCTATATCCCGGATAAGGAGTGCCTCGAGCTGAAAGCGCTGAAATATTATTTCCTCGATTTCCGCAACAAGGGCATTTTCTACGAAGCAGTTACAAATGTGATACTGGACGATCTCGTCGCGGCATGCAGCCCGCTCGAAATGGAAATAGTCACCGACTGGAAGACCCGCGGCGGTATGCACTCAATAATCAAAGCCACCTACAAAAAAGACGAGGATTGATATGGGGTTCAGAATAGCAAAGGAGTTCCGCTGGGCGATGAGCCACCGCCTGCCCTTTCATGAGGGGCTATGCAAAAATATCCACGGCCACACGTATAAATTGCGCGTCGAGCTCGAGGGCGAACGCAACGAGCTTGGTATCGTAGTCGATTATTACGTCATGCGCGGCATTGTGCGGCCGATTATCGACAAATTCGATCATGCCTTCGTCTGCGCGCGAGAGGACAAGGAAGTGCTCGAATTCCTCGATAAAATGAATTTCAAAAAAGTGGTGATCGACGAATATTCAACGGCCGAAAATCTCGTGGCGATATTGATGGATCTGATCGCTCCGGAATTCGAAAAATATGAGAATGTCCATCGCGTGACGCTGCACCTCTACGAAACCGAGGACGCCTACGCAGCAATCACACGCGACATCAGCCGATAGCGGGTTCGGAATTTGCCGCTCATTTATTATATTTGCCTGAAGTCACAAATACATTTCGGGCAAATATTATGAAAAACCGCGAAAATCAGCTTTACACGATCGGTTCGCTATTCATTCCGCTTCTGCTTTATATTTTCACTATGGCGCCGGGGCTGACGTTCACAGACAGCGGCGAGCTTGCCGGGGTCTGCGTCACCCTGGGTATTGCGCATCCCACGGGATATCCGCTGTTTACGCTGCTTGGCCATTTGTGGAGCCTGCTGTTCGGCAGCGACGTCTTTCTGCTCAATATTTTCGCAGGAGTTATGACCGCGCTCTCGGCGATGGTATTCTACCTGCTCTCGCGCGATGTGTTATTATATATAAATATGGAGTTGCCCGCAAAATCCAAAAAGGGCAAAAAATCCGACACCCCGCGTCCGGTGCTTGAGGCTAATTCCGTGTTGCTGCTGGCGTTTGCATCGGCGCTGACCTATGCCGCCGCCGCGACGATATGGCAGCAGGGCCTTTCGATCGAAGTTTATTCGCTGCAATTGCTGGTGATTAATCTCATCTTGTGGGTAAGCTTCCGCGCGGCGACGATTGCCGAATCGCGCGATAGGACGTTTATGCTGGCGGCGCTGCTATTGGGGCTGGGCTTTGCGAATCATATGACCACACTGCTGATACTGCCCGGATTCGCGATGCTTTTCTTCATGCCGCCGGTGGGCGAGAGGCCTTCGTGGCGCACAAAATTTTTGATGATAATTCCATTTGTAATCGGCCTGAGCTTATATTTATATCTTCCGATTCGCAGCGCTATGCTGCCCGAGTTCAACTGGGGCTGGGTGCACCGCTCGCTGGATAAATTTATGTATCACGTCAGCGGCCGCCAATATCAGGTTTGGATGTTTTCGGACGCATCGCTTTGGGGCGATAATCTTCTGAAATTCATAGTGCTAATGCCAAAGCAGGTCGGCTGGATCGGTCTGGTCGGCGCATTAGCCGGGATAATCGCATTCTGGCGCAAATCGCAGCGCCTATTCTGGGCGATGGCACTGCTATTCATAGCGTGTGTTTTGTATACTATGAATTACTCGATTCATGACATCGATCCGTATTTTTCGCTTGCTTTCATTGTGCTGATACTCTTCATGGCCGCGGGAATATGGCTCTTTGCGCGTAAATATCCGAAAATTATACATCTTGCGCTTTTAATTCCGTTAATATCTTTTATAATCAATCTTGACGAAAACGATCGCTCGGATAATTATCTCGTCGAAGATTATACTACTAATCTTGTCGATCAGCTCCGGCCTGACGCAATTATTATCTCATCGCAGTGGGACTACTGGTGCTCGGCGTTCTGGTATAAGCAGCGGGTGGAAGGCTACCGGCCGGACGTCGCGCTCGTCGAAAAGGAATTGCTGCGCCGAACCTGGTATCCGAAGCAGCTCCGGCTATGGTATCCGGAATTGATGGAAAAATCGGAAGCGCCGGTCGGAGATTTCGAGAAATTGCTCGAGCGCTTCGAAGCTGATCTGCCATATGATGCGAATCGTTTGCAGGCGGCATTTGTAAATATGCTCAATTCATTTATTGATCGGAATTACGAGAATCGCCCGGTATATATCACGCTGGATATCGTCCAGTCAGAGCCGGATGTGGCAAAGGATTATCGCAAAGTGCCCGAAGGCTTTACTTTCCGGCTGGTCAGGGATCATGAAGGCAGAGAGGTTACGATCGATAATTTCAATCTGAAGCGATTCATCGAATCCTCGGCAGGCGGCGGACATCTCGAGGAAGGCATTCGCCAGACCGCGGCGATAAATATCATGAATATCGGCCGATACGCGCAATATACCAATCAGCGGGAGACCGCAGTCAAGGCATATCAGCTGGCACTGGAGATCGATCCGGACAATCCGGAGGTGCGAATGTCGATAGAGTCACTCTCGCGGTAAATTCATGCGGGAATAGAGGTTGCAATAAAGCTGGTGGCCGTGGCGCGCGAATGCGTCGAAATATCCTGTGAACCACTGCGCCATATCCGCGCCGCAGTCGAGGCTGCGCTCGAATTCCGCGGGTGAGGCCACTCCGCCGGTGCGGATTATGCGAAACTCCCGCGCCGGAGGATGATTGCGGATATATTCCGCGGCCGTCCGGCATAATTCCAGCGATTTGCTACGCAATGGAGCGCCGCTGATCCCACCGCCGAAATTGCCGAGGAAGTAGTCGAAATTTTCCCGGTCGACACGTTTGATTTTTTCGGATATAAATATATAATCGATCGAGGTATTGCCAAAATTAATTCCGTCGAATCCGGCATCGGCGAGCGCGGCGATAAGCTCCGGCGCCTGAGCAGGATCGGTATCCGTCGAGAATTTTGCGATTACCGGCAGATTCCGCTTGCGGATTTTTAAGAATTTTTGGTGCAAATAATCGATCCGTTCTGTCAGATGCTCGTCCAGCGCGGCCAGTCCATTCTTATGGCCGGGCACATTCGGACAGCTCTCGTTCAGCTCGAAAAAATCCACTCCAGCGGATTCGAGGAGATTCATTGCATTCATCAGGTCTTCCAGTGCGCCCGGGCCGCTGGCCTCCGGCGATGCGGATATGCTGACCCCGACCGGACAGCCCGGGATTTTCTCAATATTGCTGATTCGCCGGGCAAGCGACTCCGCGCCGGGATTGGGCAGACCCATCCAGTTCGACGCGGCGCCCGACGCGGGATATGGCATGAACGGATGCGGAATTCCCGAGCGAATATTTCCGCGCCGCGGCTGCGGGGTGACCGTTCCGGCAAGGTATGCGCCGGCGCCCTGCCGCGCGACCGTGCGGTATGCCTCGCCGAGCTTGAACATCCCGGCTGCATTGAAAATCGGAGAATTAAATCGAATACCCCAGAACGTCCGCCCAAGCGCCGGATCGGGCTGGCAGGGATTGGCAATATTTTCCGCATCCAGCATTCGCAGGAACAATTTGCGCGAGCGGGAATAAATATGCGAAACCAGCGCCGGCGGCAGTTTGACCATCAGCGGACGGATCGCGTGTTCGGCGCGGGCGGTGATCTCGGCGAAAGTCATTATAGCTCTTTCCTAAGTCGGGCGACGGGAATTCTCATCTGCTCGCGGTATTTGGCGACTGTGCGCCGGGCCACATTATAGCCGCTTTTCTTAAGCTCTTTGCTGATTTTTTCGTCGCTGAGCGGCTTTGTTTTTGATTCCTCGGCCACCATGTCGCGTATTTTCTGCTTGATTATCCGCGTCGATACTTCCTCGCCTTGGTCGGTCGGGAGCGCCTCGCTGAAGAAATATTTCAGCTCGAAAGTGCCGTATTCGGTCTGAACGTATTTTCCGTTAACAATGCGGCAGACGGTGGAAATATCCAGTCCGGTCTTTTCCGCAACGTTTTTATATATAAGCGGCTTAAGCCCCTGGGGGCCTTCCTCGAAGAAGTCGCGCTGCAATCCGGCGATGGCGGTCATCACCTTTAGCATAGTATTTTTGCGCTGGCGGATTGCCTGAATCAGGAATTTTGCGTCTTCGTATTTATTGCGGATCCAGTCGCGGGTATCTTTGTTAAAATGCTTGAATTTAGCTTCCTTCTTCAGCTTGTCGTAGGCCGTGCTGAGCTGGATCTGCGGGATGCGGCTGTCGTTGACCGTAATCATCAGCTCGTCGGTTTTTTCGTCGCGTTCAATCGAGAAATCCGGAATTACCGTGTTGATCTGGGACTGTATCTCCCCGCCGCCGGGTTTGGGATTCAGCCGCCGGATGACGTCGATTGCTTCTTTCAGATAATCTTCGGTGACATCGAGCTGCTTCATAATTGCGGAATAATGCTTTTTGGTGAATGGCTCATAGGCATCGGTCAGAATTTGCAGCGCGAGCTTCTGTGCTGCATTGGGCTTGCGCACGACTTTGAGCTGGGAAACCAGGCATTCCTGCAGATTGCGCGAGCCAACGCCCGGCGGATCGAGCTGCTGGATGCGATCGAGCATATACTCGGCGTCGCTCATGCTTATTGGCTTCAGCATATCTTCGCCGGCGACGTCCTGATGCGGGAGCTCCCGGGTGGCTGTTTCCTCGCCGCTTATGATCTTGCCCGCCTTGCGAAGCTGTTCGCTGCTTGATTCGTCGAGAGCATACTGAAGCGCGGGGTTACCTCCGGATGCGCCATACATTGCCCTGGGCTGGCTTTCGGTCGTGGATCGTATGGTTTCCAAATTTCTATCGGCGATTATTTCGTTGGCTTCGTCGACTATTTCCTCGAGTTCCCGGCGCAGATAGCCGTCCTCGCCGATATTACCTATAATCTGTTCGCCGAGCAAATATTGCTCATCGGTTAAATATAATAATTGCAATTGATTGATCAGGTCTTCCGAAAACGTGCTGAGGTCTTTGATCTGGTACGGCTCGAATTCGTCCTCGTCGGTAGTTGCCGAGCGGCCTGTATAGGACGATGGCCCGGAGTCATCCTCCCATATCATTTTATAGAATTCGAAGGGGTCGGCGTCGTCGGGAATTTCCGAGCGGGCGTCGTCTTTTTTGGTTTTATCTTCGTAATCCAGCTCGGGAGCGGCTTCTGCGAATTCCTCGCTCGATTCGAACTCATTTTCGTCGGCCAGCGACTCGCTCTCGAGGCCCGCTTCCTCGAGCATCGGATTCTGCTCGATCTCCTGGCGCACCTGCTGCTCCATTTGTATGAGCGGCAATTGCAGCAGCTTCAGATACTGTATCTGCTGCGGCGTAAGAGTCTGCGACAGCGAAGTCTTCAGATCAAGTGACAGCTTCATCGTTATTCCCCCCGGTATTTTGTTCCTTGCCGTTTGCGATGTATTTCTTCAGCCGTTCGACCCATTCGGCGCCGTATGCCCTCGTCAGGGCGTCGGCTACGGTCTCGATCAGCGGAATATCCCGGCTCTGGCCCTCGCAAACAGCCGGCGCGCATTCATCAATTTTTTCGTAATATAAATATTTTCCGCCATAATTGCCTACACGAATCGGAAATAAATGGCAGGAAATCGGTTTGCGGAAATTGAGTTCGCCACTGAACCATGCCTTTTCGAGCGCGCATTTGGCGACTTTGCCTTCGTAGTAAACAAAAACGCAGTCGCGCTTGTTGATGCAGATTGTAGTGAATTTGCCCGGCAGCCCTTCGACCACACCCTCGCGTTCAATCGTATCCAGAGCCTTTTTTGGGAGGTATTTGCGGACAATATCGACCGCAGCACGCAGCCGGGGCACTTCTTCGTCGAGCACCGGCGCTCCGAAATCACCCGGAAAAGTGCAACATGCACCGTGGCATTTATCCAGCCTGCACGCGAATTTCGCCTGTGAGATTTCTTCGTCTAATAATATATCGTCAAAATTTATCATAAAAAAAGATTGCCCATATGAAAAAATTATGCCAAACTTCTGCTACAAAAATAATAATTTATCAATCCCGGCAAAACATTTTGTGGAATTTTTTGAATCTGCATGAATTCAGGTAAATTCGGAAGTATATATAAACTAAAAATTGTGATGATTTATCCAAAATATTGTTATTATTGATATACTCATTCTTGGCATTTTGAAAAATCATGCAAGAAATATTTTCGAATATATTAAATTTATATGAATAAATCGTGATCTCATTATGAAAAAATTAATGACCATTTTAATTGTTATCTGCTTTTCGATGAATTTATTCGCGCAGGAAGAATCCCCGGCCCGATCCGCGCGCAAGGCCTTCGAATCGCTCATGGAATCGGCGCATCCCACTCCTATGAAAAAGCCGCCGGTGCCGCGCGCAGTGCCGCTGGCCAATCCCGATCCCAATCCCATATTTCTGAACGTCAGCACCACGGTCGACGAGGGCACCGAGCAATATAAAATGCAGAACGAGTCCTCGATTGCGATCAATCCGCTCAATCCGGATCTGCTGATCGCCTCGGCGGTGGACTACCGCGCCGAGTCATCCACGTGGATTTATATTTCGAGCGATGGCGGCGAGACATGGGTTAATAAAAATCTGGGGCACCCATACGCTGGCTGGCGCTCGACCAACGACCCCTCGGTGGCATTCGATATGGAGGGCACGGGCTATCTGGTCTATGGCGGGTTTGGCGTCAATCAGCCGCAGTACGATGTTACGGTCGGCGAGAACGGCGTATTCATGGCGCGCTCGAGCGATGGCGGCGAGAGCTGGCAGGCGCATATCCCGGTTATCGTTCATCTCGGCGAGCAGACTCTGGACTCCACATTCGAGGATAAATATTATATCACAATAGACAATACGCCCGAATCGCCGCACTTCGGGGATATATATATACCCTGGAAGCGGGTGACGCCGCGCGATTCGGCCACCCAGATAGTAATCAGCAAATCGACCGACCGCGGCGATAGCTGGAGCGAGCCGGTGCCGATAAGCCACCGGGTGGCGGGCAGTTCGGAGGATACTACATTCGGGCAGAGCTTCCCGCTGGTGGCCTGCGGCCCCGACGGCGAGGTCTATGCCGTATGGCATCACGGTATCGAACATGCCATCGGCTATGCGAAATCGACCGACGGCGGCGATAGCTGGAGCCAGCCGGAAATGATTCATACTTACGAGCGCTTCGGTCAGACGATTTTTATCCCCAACCAGGGATGGAGACACGGAGTTAAAAATAAAGTCCGCGCAGAGTGTTATCCCGTCGTTGTCGCCGACAACACCGACGGCCCGCGCCACGGCAATGTATATGTTTGCTGGGCGCAGGACAATCCGCCGAATATTTATTTCATGAAATCGACCGACGGCGGCGATAGCTGGAGCCAGCCGGTGATCGTGCAGAGCGACACAACCAACGACCAGTTCTGGCCCTGGATGAGTCTCGACCCCACGAGCGGCGAGCTTGCGATAATGTATCTCGACAGCCGCGACGACCCACAGAATATACTGACCGACTGCTACGTAAGCTGGTCATCGGACGGCGGCGAAACATGGATAGACCGCCGCGCATCGGACATCGCCGGCGATCTGCGCAATAACCCCTTCAATGCCAATTCCTTTGCTGGTGACTACAGCGGCAATGCATTTTACGACGGCCGGGTCTATCCCTCGTGGATCGATATGCGCCGCGCGGATAAGGATATATTCGACAGCGACGTATTCACCGCGATAGTGGATACCCGCGCTCCAGTGCCGCCGAAGAATTTTCATGTGGCAATTATCCCCGAATTGCCCGACGAACTCCGGCTTTCCTGGGAGACTCCGTCGGAGGGCGCATTCGGCCAGCCTTTTGATATCGAAGATTTATCATACGAAATCTATCGCGACGGCGAGCTGATTGCTTCCCCCGCGGGCAGCGCTACGGAGTATTCCGACGAAGGCCTTGCCCCGCACCAATTATATAAATATAAGCTCTATGCAGCGCTGGATGGCCGCAAAAGCCGTCCCGCCGCCGACAGCGCTTGGGCCGGAGGCTCCGAACAGCCAGCCGCACCCGTCATTATCTCGGCTGCCGGCAGCGAAAGCGACAATGCGCTTTGCGAAGCGGAGATTCACATCCCCGCGCTGCGCGAGGACGGCCAGACCCCTCTGGTCAATTTGTCGAAATTAAATATATATATTGACGGCGAAATTTTCGATTCGATCGATCTCGTGCAGGCGGATACAGGCCGCACTATGAGCTTAGTAATTCCGGTCGATGTCAAGACGCGTGGTTTTTATAAAATATTTGCAGCAATCACCGACCGCCATCCGGAATTCGGCGAAAATGAAAGCGACCCTTCCGGCGCGAAAATATTCTATACCGGCGCGATTGCGAAGCAATACGAAGACGGCTTCAATCAGCCTCCGCTCAATAAATATCTGATAAGCAGCGGATGGGCGATTACTCAGAATTTCTTCCATTCGGCGCCGGCATCGATCACCGAATCGCCCGATGGGGACTACTCCGGCAGCGAAGCCGACACATTAATAATCTTTCCGGTTGTCAAAAATTCGCAGGAAAAATTCGAGCTTTCGTTCTGGCATGCCGCGATTGTCAAAAGACAGGACGTCGGATACGTAGAATACTCCTCCGATCCGGAATCGGACGAATGGACAACGCTCGCCGAATTCGACGAGAATCATTATCAGCCCTGGAAAGACGATGACCTGACGGCCGAGGACTGGAAGATCGAATCCTTCGAATTCGATCCGGGCTACGATACGGCTTACGTGCGGTTCAGATTTACATCCAATATATTCAGCAATCGCGACGGCTGGTATGTGGACGACATAGCCTTCGGCGCGATTCCGCTTTCGGCCCCGGAATCGGAAAGCGAAGAGGAAATATTGCTTTATCCCAACCCGGCGATGAATTATGTGACAATCCGCACGGAGAATATCGCCCCGGGCGGGATTAATATATATAATACGCTGGGAGAAAATGTATCCGGGAAAATAAACGTATTTGTTAATAGCGGCAGCGAGTTAACGCTCGATGTTTCGCAGCTTTCGCCCGGAGTATATATAGTAGAAATCCCTGATATTTCCGGACATATTTATAAACGAAGAATTATAAGCATTGCAAGATAAATTTTCGTATATTAAAAAAAAATAATGACAAAAAAGGCATTGGTATAAAGGAGATAAGTCGCGCCGGCACAAAGTGGTACTGTTTTTGATATATTTATTGAAAACTAAAGTTCGGGCAATATATTGCCGATATTATAATTGAATAGGTGTATTTAAATTATACCTTTACTAAAAACAGGTTATGAAAAATGGCCGGGCACACAATAGACGGAATACGCTATACGCCCTACAATATGCCGGTATTTATGCCACGCATCGGGCAAAAAAGCGGCTCCTCCTCCTCCGACAGCCGTACGGAAGAGCGAGTGGTTACATCCCGGGCCAATTATTCGGATTCAACGCAGAAAACAAATTCGGCGGATGATCAGGACAAGCTGATCCGCAGCGAGGAATCCGTCCGCCGCGCACAGCAAGAGAATCAGAATTCGGATGAATCCGGCGAAATTACCACCACCGGCCAACAGCTAAGCGACGCCGAAAAGCGAGTAATCGAAGAGCTCGAGGATCGCGACCGCGAAGTCCGCACCCACGAGCAGGCCCACCAGATAGCCGGCGGCAATCTCGTCCGTGGCAAGAACTTTAGCTATACCACCGGCCCGGACGGCAAACGCTATGCCATCGGCGGGGAGGTGCAGATTGATATATCCAAAGTACCCAACGATCCCCGCGCCACAATCGACAAAATGCAACAGGTGAAGCGCGCAGCTCTTGCGCCGAGCGACCCATCGACCCAGGACAGAGCAGTGGCCGCCCGCGCCTCGCAGATAGAAGCCCGCGCCCGAAGCGAAATGCGACGCCAGAAAAGCGAAGGCGGCGAGGATAGCCCGATCGGTGATAATGTCGCCAAAGCGGCAATCAGTGCGTATAAGCAGTCAGAGTGGCAGCCCGAAAAGGGCAGCCGTGTTGATTATTCCGCTGAATAATTTCATTTTCCCACAGATTTTTATATTTTTATCCCCATTATATATAATCGGGGAGATGGATGTATACGATTAAATGCAGCAAATGCAAGCGCAAGCTGATGAAATACCGCAAAATCGGTCCGGGCCGCGTGCTGCGGTGCTGGCACACCCGAATAATCGAGGACTATACCCGCCGCGAGGGCGAGCGCGTGCTGTGCCGGTGCGGCAACCATATCGGCACAAGCGATAATCTGAAAATCCGCATGAAGCAGAGCGCATTTACCCACTCCGGCACTTACGAATAATCTATTCGAATTTGACGAATCTAAGCGCGCGGGGCAGCTCGCCGCCATCGCTTACTACGAGGTATACTCCCGCCGGCAATCCGGATATGTAGATATGATTATTCCCGCTTTTTGCTTCGAATTCCCTTACCTGATTGCCAGTTGAATTAATTATACGAGCGCGATATGGCGCCGAATCCGCAGGCAGCCTGAGCGTGATCATATCTGCTGCGGGATTAGGGAATATTTCCGCGACTGAGGCAATCCCGCCGGGCAGCGACATAATTATGTTGCTTTCTACCTCGAGCAGGGTGCGGACTGTATGCCCGCGATTGACGAGAATAGTGTCGAAGTCATTCAGATCGCTCAGATAGAAATCCTCGGTCGGGGTGGTCATCGTCACAATCCGTCTCAGCGTATCGCTTTTCCCGGCAAAGCTGAGCTCGATCGGCAGATTATTATAAAATCCGTAGCTTTTCGGCTGGATCTGCCTTATATTAATATTCGCGTGGATATTTGATTCGGGGTATAATTTTTCAGCGCTGATTTGCACAACAGGCCAGCCATGACCATAGACCCACTGATCGAAGAACCAGCCGAGGTCGCGTCCGGCGGCTTCCTCGAGCGTTTTGCGGAGCATCTCCGTGCTCGCCGAGGCATAACGGTAATTATCAAGATATTGGCGAACTCCTTCGAAGAATAGCGAATCGCCCAGCTCATAATGCAGCAAATGCAGCACCGCCGAGCCTTTCATGTATATTGTATACGGATAGCTGCCGGTTTCCTCGCGATTGAAATCATACAGCGGAATTACGCCGTCGGATTTGATGCATCGATCGTAATATGTGTCTATTTCTAATTGTATATTATTCAAATAATAATCATGATTATAATAGCTCTGGTAAACCAGATCGGTCGCATAGGTCGCAAAGCCCTCGCTTAGCCAGACCTCCCGGAAATCCAGCGGCGAGACAAGATCGCCGAACCACTGGTGGGCCAGCTCGTGGACGATTGTGTTATAAAGTGAATCCTTCATTCCGAAGGCGATCGAGAGCACAGGCTCGCCGAGCGAGATAAGCGACTGATGCTCCATCGAGCCCTTGGGGGTGATTACATATCCGACCTTTTCGTAGGGGTATTCGCCGAACATTTCCTCCAGTCGTCTTGTTGCCTCGGGTACTTTGCTGAAAATTAACGGCGCGGAATGCTGGAATTTTGGTTCATAATAATATACATGCGGCGGCTCGACTCCCTCGGGCGAAAGGCTGACGTATTCATTGACCGCAAAAGTAAGCAGATAGGTCGCGCAGGGCTCGGACTGCTTCCATTCTAAAACGTTAAATCCGTCGTCGTTCGATTCGCTGACCAGCCGGCCGTTCGAAAGCGCGGTCATTTCCGGTTTAACTCGGAAGCTGGCGCTGAAGCGTGCTTTGTCCGAGGGGTGGTCGTAGCATGGCATCCAGTGGCGCGTCATCGAAACATAGCGCGTATCGCCGACGCCGAGTGCATAGGCACCATTGCCGTTTTTGTGCACTCCGCCCCAGTAGCCGGGCGCGCCCTCGTTAGTCATTTTGCCGGAGTATGCAATGCGCAGAGTAATCGTATCCCCGAAATCGCCGGCTGGCGGCACTACGGAGAAATGATGATCGGACGCGTCCGGATCTCCGATTTCGATCGGTCCGACGGGAATGCCTTCATATTCGGCACCGGTGATATCGAGGTCATTCAGATGAAAGAAAAATGTATCGCGGACGTCAGAAGTCCAGCGGAATTTTATATCGCAGACTCCTTTGATATGCAGCGGGTCGGGGTCTGTCATATCTATCTGAACGTCATAGCCGAGCACATCGAAATTCTGCGGAATATACTCGCCGGGTTTGGAAATTTCGGCGGCACGGCAATTAATTGAAAAAAATGCAAATATGAACAAAGAAATTACAAGCAGGGCAGTATTAAATTTCATGAGAATAAATCCTCGATATTTTTCAAAAATCACTGATTCGAAGACAACCTGAAATACAATTTGGTTACAATTGTGAATCCAGTGTAAAGATTTTTACACAAAATTGCATTTACCTGTTTAAATTTCAAATTTTTCTTTTAATATTTGTGTAAATTTTTATTTTGTAAATTATAATGAAGACATTAAAGTAAACGTTGTCATATATATTTAAAGGCAGAGACATGTCGAACGAAAATAATGCAGGAACCACAGAAACCACCTTCTACACAATGGCAGACGCTCTTAAACAACCGGAGAAAGTAGAGCGTCTGGACCTTCACTTCAAAGACCTGGAGTGCTTTCCCAAGGATATATTCAAATTGACTAATCTGAAGGAATTGATTCTCTGGAACAATCAGATCGAAACCATCCCCACCGAAATCGGCCAGATGAAAAGCCTTATCAAGCTCGAGCTTAGCGGCAACAGAATCAAAGAGGTGCCCGAATCGATCGGCGAGCTGGAAAATCTCGAAACTCTCGTGCTCAGTTGGAACGAGCTCGAGCAAATCCCCGAATCCACCGGCCGGCTTGCTAAGCTGAAACGCATCGGACTCAACCACAACAAACTGCGCTCGCTGCCTCATTCCATAGGCGATCTGAAGGAATTGCGCGAATTGATCATAAGCGAAAACGAGCTGCGAGAATTTCCCGAATCGATCGGCGAGCTGGAAAATCTGGAGAAGCTCCGCGCCAATGGTAATTATTTTTCGCAGTTGCCCGATTCGGTATGCCAGATGGCAAATCTCAAGAAGCTCGAAGTGCACGACAACACACTGACCCGCCTGCCCGAGAATATTGGCAATCTTGCGAATCTCGAGAAAATCCGGGCGTATAAGAATCTGCTGCAGCGGCTGCCGGACAGCTTCTGCAAGCTGACCAACCTGAAAAAGCTCCGGCTTTACGAAAACGAGCTTATTTCGCTGCCGGAGGACTTCGGTAATCTTACGAATCTGCGCGAAGTAGGGCTTAGCGCTAACGAGCTTTCGTGGCTGCCCGACAGCGTATCGAATCTGGAGAACCTGCGGGTGATCGATCTGAGCAATAATAATTTCCCGGCCGACGATCGCCGGAAAATCCAGCGTATGCTTGGCGATGCCGTAATCCAGTGGGATTAATATTAATTTTTTAACGGAAAATTAAAAAAGCCCCGACTTCATCGAGCCGGGGCTTTTCATTTATCCAAGTGGGGTATCAGGGTCGTATATTAAAAGTGCAGAGAGCCTCCGATTATAAGGCCGTTCTTTTTGGAGGTGAGCCATTTGCTGTCGAGTGTTTCGTATAGCATCAGGCTTCCCTGGAATCCGGCGGTTACACCCACGCGGCAGCCAAGCAGAATCTTCTGCGGAGATACGAATTCGACGCCCACTGTGCCGCGGCCGAGGTGGCCGAGCTCGGTGCTGGCGTAAGACATATGCGCAAATGGGCGGATGCCAACGATTTCGAGCTGGCTGAATTGATAGCGCGCGCCCACTCCGAGGCAGAGTATGAGCGGCTGCTGTTCGTACTGCTGGGCGTCGGTGCCGTCGGTATAAATATGGCCGAAGGATTCGCGGCCGAATTCGAAGCCGACCTTTAGATTGTCTGCGGCAGAGAAGTATATTCCAGCGTTGTATTCGGAAACAAAGGGGGTATTGCCATAGTCGAGATTCATCTCGGCGGCGCTTACCGAATACATACCGTTGTAATAAAGCGATACGCCGTGGTTTTTGTCCGGGCGAATCGATAGCATCAGCGGGCTGTATGCTTCGGCGCGGCGCTCGGCACCCTGGAATCCGCTTTGGGCTATACCGAAATTATCCTCGGGGATAAAGCCGTTCGATTGCGCGTTCGAGGCTGTAATTATATTAAATGGTTTGACGATGTCATTATCGGCCGATTCAAAATCCGCTGGTATTACTTCGGCAGATGCATGGTTGCCTGCCGGGGACACGCTTTCCGGATTGCCGGCGGAAGTTTTCGCCGCGCCGGGATTATTATCTGCGGAAATACTCGCGACTGCCGGGGCGGATTGGGTGATTGCCGGCTCTTCGGCGATTGAGCTGACGGTCGGAGCGGAATTATCGCTGGCCATTGCTATGCTTCGGGTAGGGGCGATATTTTCGCTTGCGAGGTTCGGAGCGTCGTCTCCTGTTGTCAGATTATACCCAACAAATGAAATAAGCAGAAGGCCGATGGCCGATACCCACCAGTTGCGACGCAGGAAACCGAAAACTGCTGCGCCGGAACCGCCGGCGGCCGCCTGATGTGCGCCGAATCCGACGCGGTCGAATACCGCGGTGGTGGCTTCGGGCGGGGGCGAGAAAGCTTCGAAATCCTTCTGCACTGATTGCCGGATGGCGAGCATCTCGCGAAGCTCTTCCTGCAATTCGCCGTTGCGGGCAAGCTCTGCGAAGAGTTTGCTCTGGGCGTCGGTGTCCAGCTCTCCGTCGAGCAGGAGAGTCAGCAATTCCGAAGGTGTTGAATCAATGTACTCTTTCATTTCAGTTAACCGTTATTTTATTGAATTTCATATATTTATCCATGTTTAGAAAGCTCCGCCAGATATGGCTGGAGTATTTCCCGAATTTTTTGTTTTGCGCGATAAATTCTGATCTTAACAGTCGAGAGCGGCTCGTTGGTGATGTCAGTAATCTCTGAATACGAGAATCCTTCGTATTCGCGGAGTATGAACATCTCGCGATATTCCGGCTGCAATAGCTCGAGCGCCATTTTGATCAGATCGAGCAGTTCGTCCTGTTCGCGTCCGCTGTCGCGATTGACTGCCATATAATCCTCGAACGAAATCGTACTGCGCTCTTTTTTCTTCAGGTTGACGCAGAGATTTCTGGCTATCCTGAGCAGAAAGCCCGGGGTATTGGTCATTTCGCGATCGTCAGATGCGCACTCAAAGAACTTGGCAAATGTTTCCTGAAATACGTCCTGGGCTTCCTCGTTGTTGCCCATGAATCTTCTGCAATATGCGTACACCCGCGGGGCATGCCTTGAGTAGATTTCCTTGAAGGCCTGCTCTGCTGTCTGCTTATCTTTTGTAAGCATTCCGAACAGCTCGGAGTCGCTATATTCTTCGTATTTCTTTCTCATTTAATAGCAATAACAAGATTTTGAAAAAAAGGTTACACAGTTATCCACAAATTGTCTCGCCGGCTATATTTTGGCTGTTTCGGAAATATTTTCGTGCCAGCGGAGTGATGTATATATATAAGGACTGTTTATATATTAGTGTAGTTTATCTATTGAATTTAATTTATTAAATTGAAAATATTGATATTTGAAAATTCCCAGAGATTGAAATATGAAGCGTTTCTACTTCCTGATTGCATTTATTTATATATTCTCACTGATGAATTCTTCCGGCCAGGATATTAATACCGGGCTGCTGATATATTATCCCTTCGAGAAGGCTTCGCCGCTGGACTATAGCGGCAACCAGAATCATGCCACCGCTATCGGCGACCTTCGGCGCAGCTCCGGTATCCGGGGAGAATCAATCCGGATTGTGGGCCAGGGCACCTTCGGCGAATCGGGCGGCCATTTGCTGCTGCCGGATATTGCCATTGAAGATATGAACGAATTCACCGTCGGCTTTTGGATAAGGCATATCGGCAATACCCACCCGGAGGGTTGCTCGTATTTTATGTTTGGCAATCTCGAAGCCGGCTGGTCCGGAATGCGAAGCCATCTGCCCAAAGACGCCGAAGAATCCGACCGGGCGCTGAATTTTTCGGTTGGCAGCGGCGCTCCGCAATCGGTCGATTTCCGCAAAGGTGATTACGGTCAGTGGATATTCTACTGCCTGGTTTATAAAAATGGACATATGACCGTCTATCGCGATGATGAAATAATTGCTGATTTCGATCAGAGCCTTTCGATCGGCAATGGCGGCGGCGCAATCGGCCGGACGATGTGGACGCGGGATTCGCTGTTTTCGACGCGCTTTGTGGGCGATATGGACGAATTCCGGATTTATTCCCGGGCGCTGACGCCCGAGGATGTGAGATATTTATATAAGCCCTGTGAATTCGAAAATATCGACTATCAGAGATTCGATACCGAAGAGGCGTTGAAGCTGATTGGCACCGCTAAGCTCCAGGAGGAGGGATTCATCCGGATTACCGAGGATATTACCTACCAGCGCGGAGCCGTCTGGTATGAAAATAAAGTCCGGGTCGAAAAAGGCTTTTCTACCGAATTTTCATTTCAAATTAGCGAAGGATATAATGCCAGCGCAAAGGATAATTCGCTGCCCGGCGCCGACGGGCTGGCCTTCGTGATTCAGAATTCCCAAGAGGACGCTCTCGGGCTGTGGGGGTCCGGCCTTGGCTACGGCGGAATTGCTAATTCGCTTGCAATAGAATTCGATATGTTCAATAATAGCTACGAATACGAACCGGAGGATGATGTTTATCACGATCCGAACGGCAATCATATTGCTGTTCAGTCGCTAGGCCGGGACTTCAATAGCCAGTATCATGGCGACGCGACCATTGCGATTACCACGGATGTGATTGAAATACTGACCGACGGAACTGAATATTTTGTAAAAATTGATTATGATATTATCCCCAATACATTAAGAATTTATCTGAACGACCAGCCCCGGTTCGACGAACCTGCGCTTGTGGTGCCAGACCTTGAGCTTGGCAAATTGCTCCGGCTCGACTGCAACGGCGAGGCTTATGTGGGCTTTACTTCCGCAACCGGAAAGTCATATCAGAATCATGACCTGATGAGCTGGAATTTCTGTCCTGTGTTTTTTGTAAAGCCGCTGCCCGTAATCGAAGGCAAACGCTTCGTCTGCGATGGCGAAAAGGTAGGGCTGCGAGTATCCGGCGATTATGAAGCTATCGAATGGTCTACCGGCAGCGTTTCGGACAGCATAACAGTCGACCGCCCCGGTATTTACAGCGTCCGCGCGCAGGACTCCGCGGGCTGCTGGCGAAGCTCTGATATATTCGTATTTATGCACCAGTTGCCCGATCCCGCGCTCGAAATTATCGGCGATCACCCCTTCTGCGATGGCGGCAGCGTGCTTTTGCGCACTAAGAATGAATTCGCATTCTACGAATGGTCCACCGGAGCCACCACCCGGAGTATTAATGTAAAAAGTCCGGGCGTTTATTCCGTAACGGTGAGCGATACCAACGGCTGCACGGCGTATTCCGAGAAAGAAATAATCGTATGGGATAACCCCCGGCCGGTAATAATCCCCTCCTTCGATGCGCCCTATTGCACCGGCGACACGGTCACTCTCAGCACAAGCGATGAATACACCGAATATTTATGGAGTACCGGCGAAACCACGCCCACGATTCGCGTGCACCGCCCTCAGCTCTACTCGGTGACTGTGGTCGATTCGAACGGCTGCACCGGCACCAGCAGGGATATCGACATGATATTCAATCGCCGGCCCGTCCCCTCGATCAGCGGGCCTCAGTCCGTCTGCGAAGCAAATATTGCGGAATACTCGATAGATATGTTTACTAATTCGACGATAATCTGGTCGGCGCCGATGGGGAATATTATCAGCGGCCAGGGCGACGAAGCCGTCCGGATCGAATGGCCCGAATCGGGGATGGCCGAGCTTATTGTCGAGCAGATCAGCGAGATGGGCTGCGTCGGACGCGATACGCTGAATGTCCGGATCGATTCCACTCTGCATCCGGTAATTGAATACGATAAATCCTACTTTTGCCGTGGAACCTCACTCGTGCTCAGCGCAGGCGAGGATTATGCCGAATATTACTGGTCGAACGGCGAAAATACTCCGTCAATCGAGATCGACCGCGCTGGCGATTACTGGGTGCGCGTAGTCGGCGAAAGCGGCTGCGAGGGGGTATCCGATACTGTCACAATAAATATGTATGAAAATCCGATTACTAAAATCCAGGGGAACCAGCTATTCTGCCGCGGCGAAAGCATTACTCTGAGCTCCGATCGTGAACACGCCGAATATTACTGGTCGAACGGCGCCACAACCCGCTCGATTGAAGTCTCGGAAGAAGGCGAATACTGGCTTCAGGTATTCGACGAGCGTGGTTGCACCTCGGCCGATACTGTAACTGCGCTATATAAAAATCCGGAATTCAGTGGATTGGGCGAGGCGGACTTCGGAATTATATATATAGACCGCAGCGAAGAATTAATTTTTAATTTAAAAAATGAGAGCGCTCTCCCGGCAGTGATCGCCGGTATGAAGCTCGACGGCGACGCCGACGGCGACATCACATTCAGCGCCGATCCGGCAGAATCCGCCACAGTTCACCCCGGCGGCGAGATGGAAATAACGCTGACCTTTACTCCGCGCGAGGAACGCAATTACGCAGATACGCTGCGGATATTCGTCAGCCAGCCCTGCACCGATACGCTTATTATTCCATGCTCGGCGATCGGATTGAGATATACATTCGAAGGCATATTCACTCTGACCCGGCAGGAAGCCCAGGTAGGCGATCCGGCATTTGCAGTGCCTTTCTATGGCCGAATCAATCGCCAGGATACGGTCGTCAATCTCGCGCAAATCGATGTCCGCATCCGATTCGACGCGGGTATCTACCAGCCGGACAGCATAAGTATCGGCGAACTCACTGGCAACCAAATCGACCAGGGCGACCGGGTGATTGACTTTACGCTGCGCGATGTTACGCTCGACGGCGAAGACCGGCTGCTGACCACAGTTTACGGACTGGTCACGCTCGGCGAAGAGCAGGATGTGCCGCTGCGCATTCCCGAAATTAACTGGTATTCCGATAATCCCTATAAAGTTAGCGAAGGCGCAATCAAAATCACCGGTCTGTGCCAGCCGGACATTCTCCCGATTCGCCTGCGCGAAATTAATAACATGAGCATATGGCCCAATCCCGCCGAGGGAGAAATCAACGTAGAAATCAAAACCGGCGGCAGCGCCGTGCTTAATATATATAATGTCCATGGCCGATTGGTGCTTACCCGAGAATTCGGCCTGTCGGAAATCGGGCGGGCGCAGCGCATCGATCTCAGCGACCTGCCCGCGGGAGTATATCGCGCATCGGCCAGCTCCGGCGGCGAAATCATCAGCACGGGATTCATTCTGTATTAATGAGGAAAAATGAGCGAAACAATCTTAAAAGCGGAAAATATAAATAAATCATATTCCAATCGCGCGGGCAAAACCACCGAGGTGCTCAGGTCGCTCTCGCTCGAAATCACCCGCGGAGAATTCGTCGCAATCGTCGGGCCATCCGGTGTGGGCAAGAGCACTCTGCTGCATATTCTCGGCACGATCGACCGCCCCGACAGCGGCCGCATCGCAATCCGGCTCAATGGCGATGAACAGGACTATGCGCAATTCTCGCGCGAAGATACTGCCCGATTCCGCAACCGGAACATCGGCTTTATATTCCAGTTCCACCACCTGCTGCCGGAATTCGACGCCCTCGAAAATGTGATGATCCCAGCGCTGATCGCAGGTATCAGCAAAAAGGACGCCCGCGCCAAAGCTCTGGAACTGCTCGACTTAGTCGGAGTTGCCGACCGCGCTGGAAATAAGCCCAGCGAGCTATCCGGCGGCGAACAGCAGCGAGTGGCTATCGCCCGGGCGGTAATCAACGATCCCGCCGTCGCTCTGGCGGACGAACCCACCGGCAACCTCGATTCGGCGAGCTCCGACCAGGCCATGCGCCTGATTGCGGATATGCAGTCGCGCCTGGGGCTGACCTTTATAGTCGCCACCCACAGCCGTGATGTGGCTTCGGCAGCCGACCGCATTCTGACGATGAAAGACGGCGCAATTATTTGATATATATATAATTAATCGGGGGAGATGAAAATTTTAGGAGATAATTTGCCCAATTGCGTGATTATCAATATCGAGAGCCAGCCGATGGTCAGACCAACGACCGCGCCGCCCAGCAGGTCGAGCGGATAATGCACCCCGACATAAGTCCGCGAGAAGGCCACCAGCGCCGCGCCGGAGTAGAACCACCATTTCCAGCGCCCGTAGAAAAATGTGAGCACAGTAGCCAGCGCGAAATTATTAGCCGCGTGCGAGCTGGGGAATGATCGGCCGCCGCCGCATCCCACCAGCAGCCGGATATCCGTCATTATATGGCAGGGCCTTGGGCGGTCGAATAAGTCCTTGAGAATATTGCTGTTAATCTGATCGGCAAGCACAGCCGCAAGCATGATTGCAAACATCGCGCCGAAGCGGTTCTTGCCGCCCCGCCATGCGATCAGCGCGAACATCCCGATATAGACAGGTATCCAGTATTTAACATCGGTGATGATCGGCATAAGGAAATCCAGCGCCGGATTTGCCATCCAGGAATTGACGAGATGGAATAAATATGTATCGAATTGCAGTATGAAGTCGGGCATAATTATATATTTATGTTAACCAAAATTAGCATCTGCGGAGAATACCGCTGTGGAAAACCCAAAATACGAATATTAAGCGAAATGTGGAAAACATGAATCAGAATTGAGAGGATCGGAGTGCCCATGTGGAAAACTTTGTGGAAAACTTGTGCGTCAATATAATGATTTGTGTGCATAATATTTGGATAAAATTCCTTTTTTCTTGACAAGATGATTAACTATGTTAGCATGGGATTTTAGCCCCGCTTCGGAAAAACAATCGAAAAATTGGTGATGACCGACTGGCCGGATAAAAATATTGAAAGCGATTATTCGCTAAGTTATTAACAGACCTTGCGGTTATTATGGCGAATGCTGAATGCACTGATATGTATGAATTGAGGTAAATATTTGTCAAATCGCAGGTTGACTTCGGGCTGAATCTCTTTCCAGCAATATTTTATTTAAACAATTAAAGGCGATATTATCGTCCTTCTATCTGCAAAAATCGCAGATTGAGCAATTAAAATCTGCTATGAATAATGAAAATATTTTAATTTAATTATTTAATTTTCAAAGACATAATTCAAAAATTTTAGATATAAATCAGGTGCCGGTATGAAAATTAAAAGACGATTTACCCGCGATGGCACGGATGTTTACGACCAGTTTAATTATAAAAAAAGGTCCTCCGTGCTGCGTAATCCCGACGGCTCGGTCGTTTTCAAAATGGACGACGTCGAGGTGCCCTCTCATTGGTCGCAGATGGCTACAGATATTCTCGCACAGAAATATTTCCGTAAAACAGGAGTGCCGCTCAAAGATGACAACGGCAAACCGATCAAAGAAGACGGCAAACAAAAATATGGCGCCGAAAATTCAATAAAACAGGTTGTGCGTCGCCTGGCCGATACATGGCGGATGTGGGGCGAGCGGCATGGCTATTTCGATTCGCCCGAGGACGCAAAAATATTTTATGACGAAATCGCATACACTCTGCTTGCGCAATATGCAGCGCCGAATTCGCCGCAGTGGTTCAATACCGGACTTCATCATATATATGGTATCACCGGCAATAAGCAGGGGCATTTTTATGTGAATCCCGAAACCGGCAGGGTAGAGAAGTCGCAGGATGCATACTCCCGGCCGCAGCCGCACGCATGCTTCATCCAGTCCGTCCGCGACGACTTGATCAACGAGGGCGGCATATTCGATCTGGCGCTGCGCGAAGCCAGAATCTTCAAATACGGAAGCGGCACCGGCACAAATTTCTCGCATATTCGCGCCGAAGGCGAAACTCTCTCGGGGGGAGGCGTTTCGTCGGGGCTTATGAGCTTTCTGAAAATTTTCGACCGTGCGGCCGGCGCTATCAAATCCGGCGGTACGACAAGGCGTGCAGCAAAAATGGTCATAGTCGATATCGATCACCCCGACGTCGAGGCATTCATCCAGTGGAAGGCCCGCGAAGAGGAAAAGGTCGCCGCGCTGGTGGCCGGTTCGAAGGTCAATTCCAAATTCCTCTCGGCTATCGTGGACGAAGCGCTGGCTCACGGCGCCGATCGCAAAACCAATCCGAAGCGGAATGAGCTTATCCAAAGGGCTCTGCACCGCGGGGTGCCGCTTAATTATATAATGCGCACACTCAACCTCGTCGAGCAGGGCTATACCCAGCTTAATTCCTCGGAATTCGATACGAATTACGAAGGCGAGGCCTACCTGACGGTCAGCGGTCAGAATTCGAATAATTCCGTGCGCGTAACCAACGACTTCCTGCGCGCAGTCGAATCCGACGAGATGTGGGATCTGAAATCCCGCACCACCGGCGAAACCGTCAAGCGAGTCCGCGCCCGCGAGCTGTGGGAGAAAATCAATATGAGCGCATGGAAGAGCGCCGACCCGGGATTGCAGTACGACACAACGATCAACGAATGGCACACATGCCCGCAGTCGGGCCGCATCAACGCGAGCAACCCCTGCAGCGAGTATATGTTCCTCGACGACACCGCATGCAATCTGGCGAGCCTGAATCTGATGAAATTCCTCGACGAAGAGAGCGGCGAATTCAAAATCGACGATTTCCGCCACGCGGTGCGAATCTGGACGATAGTGCTCGAAATATCAGTGCTGATGGCGCAGTTCCCCTCGCGGAAGGTCGCCCAGCTTAGCTATGATTTCAGGACGCTGGGCCTTGGCTACGCCAATCTGGGGTCGCTATTGATGGTAAGCGCAATTCCATACGATTCCGAAAAGGCGCTGGCAGTTGCCGGAGCAATCACCGCGCTGCTGACGGGCGAATCGTATGCCGCATCCGCCGAGATGGCGCAGCAATTGGGAGCATTCCCGAAATTCAATGATAATAAGGAGGAGATGCTCCGCGTTATCCGCAATCACCGCCGCGCCGCATACAGCGCGACCCCCGAGGAATACGAAGGCCTCACGATAAAGCCGATGGGTATCGATAAATCTCTCGCGCCGGAGCAATTGCTCAAGGCCGCCCGCGAATCTTGGGACCGCGCGCTGACGCTTGGCGGCGAATATGGCTTCCGCAATGCACAGGTATCGGTGCTGGCGCCGACCGGGACGATCGGTCTGGTGATGGACTGCGACACCACTGGCATTGAGCCTGATTTCGCTATTGTTAAATATAAAAAGCTGGCAGGCGGCGGATATTTCAAAATTGTAAATAATTCCGTCCGCAAGGCGCTCAACCACCTGGGCTATACCGAAAAAGAGATCGAGGATATCGAGAAATACAGCCTCGGGCACGGTACCCTTCGCGGATGCCCCGAGATTAACAAAAAATCTTTGAAATCAAAAGGATTTACCGACGAGAAAATCAAGGAAATCGAGGATCAGCTCGGCGATGTATTCGATATTAAATTCGCATTTAATAAACATGCGCTCGGCGAGAATTTCCTGAAAAAAATCGGCTTTTCCGAAGAAAGTATTCAGAGCCCTAATTTCAATTTACTTAAAGAATTGGGCTATTCCGACGAGCAGATCGAAAAAGCCAACGACTACGTCTGCGGCACCATGATGATCGAGGGTGCGCCCAATCTGAAGGACGAGCATCTGCCGATATTCGACACCGCCAGCAAATGCGGACGCCGCGGCGAGCGCTATATCCGCCACATGGCGCATGTGCGGATGATGGCCGCCGCCCAGCCGTTTATTTCGGGCGCAATCTCGAAGACGGTCAATATGACCCGCGAGGCCTCGGTGACCGACATCGGCGAAGTTTATATGAAATCATGGAAAATGATGGTCAAGGCAATCGCCATCTACCGCGAGGGCTCCAAGCTGTCGCAGCCGCTCAGCGCATCGAACTACGAAGACCTCGACGAAATCGTCACGCTCGGCGACGAAGACACGCTCGACGAAACACAGGGTCCCCGCGAAGTTCAGGAGAAAATCAGCGAACGCGTCAGCCGCCCGAAACGCACGAAGCTGCCCGGCAAGCGCCACGGCCATATCCGCGAGGCAATGGTATCCGGCCACAAGGTTTACCTCCGCACAGGCGAATACGACGACGGCTCGCTTGGCGAAATTTTCATCGATATGTATAAAGAAGGCGCATCGTTCCGCGGATTGCTGAACAGCTTTGCAATACTCGCATCCAAGGCGCTGCAGTACGGTATCCCGCTGCAGGAGCTGGTCGATACGTTCACCTTTACGCGGTTCGAGCCGCAGGGCATCGTCTCCGGCCACGAAGCCATCCGCAACGCAACGTCGATCCTCGATTACGTATTCCGCTCGCTGGGTTATGATTACCTTAATCGTACGGACTTCGTACATGTCAAGGCAGTCGATGAGGATAACGGCCACGAACAGCACAACGATACTCCGGAATCCGGCACTAAAGAAGAGCCCCCATCGCAGGAAAGCGATAAGGAGGACACCGGCGAAACCGAGCGCAAGCCGGCCCCGGCGAAAGAACCCGAACCGCCGGCAGCATCGCAGACCGAGGCAGTCGGCGAACAGGCCAGTCCGCTCTCGACTGGTGTGGTCAACGGCAACGGCCATAAGCCAAAGGTGAAGGTGACGACATCCAACGACGCGCGCAGCTTCGGCTATACCGGCGAACAGTGCATGAACTGCGGCTCGATGCGGGTCAAGCGCAACGGCAGCTGCACCGTATGCGAGGATTGCGGCGGCACCAGCGGGTGCTCGTAGGTTTACTGCATCACGAACGATCGTCACTGCGAACTTTAGCGACGCAGTCTCTCTTCTGAAATTGAAATGAGATTTCTTCGTCGCCTTGCTCCTCGCGATGACAAGGTGCGGATGAAATACCGCACTGCCGCCAGTACCGCTGGAGCGGCCGTCATATCCCCGAAATCAGCTCGCCCATGTCGCCGCTGAATTCGAAACCGCCGGCGCGGCCGTGACCCTCGAATATTACGTCGCGGTCGCTATTCTCGAGGACTATATGTATATCCGCATCGAGGCTTTCCTTAATCACGCGGTCCATTTTCCCGCTGACCGGCGCTTTGAGTTCGCCGCCGGCGCTGTTCCGGGCGGTGATTTTTATCCGATGCTGCTTATCGGATATTATGCAATTCATGGAATCGCTATCCAGCGATATTTTCTCGATCTTCGAGCCGGTGTATGTCATTAATCTATATAATTTCCCGGCAATCCACAAAAAGCAGAGATGCCCGGTGAAGTAATTCCCCAGCCAGGGGATTTTGGCAACCGACAGCATGAACGAGGCCTCACGGTCGCTGAAATTATTCGATTGCGCCCAGATCCAGGTCGATGGGAACGATGTGCCCCAGTCCTTTTCGATATACCCGGCGCCGCCCGTGAAGTCGGTGGTTTTCCCGCCAAAATCCAGCCACCCGCTCAGGGTGTGGCGCATCGAAACGACTCCGTGGTAGCATTCCATAAATGGCACAAATGCGTACCAGCCCATGATCCCCGGGCTCAACGCCGAAACCGGGTAGGGGCGCAAGTTGCGGAACTCGATCTCGCCCTTCAGGCTTTCGTCGTCGCGCGAGATGTCCAGCGTCATGTAATCACGCGTGAAAATGCTGCTGCCGATTCTGACGCGGAAATCCCTGCGGGAATAGCTGAATTGCTCCGGCGGAAAGGAATAGTAGCGTGGGCGGTCCATTTCGGAGTCGATATACTGAATAAACGCATGCGACTCTCCGGAGTGCGAAATGCCCGGAATAACTGCGGCAACGCGGGATTGGTCGGCTGCTACCTGCTTGAAATACCATCCTTCGAAATAGCCGTTTTGGGATTTGCCCTGGAATATGTCCGGATGATAAAGCCTGTGTATATAATTGAACATAAATGCTTTCCGGTGTGAATATATATATTTAAGATAACAAAAAATCGATTAATTGTAATACTCGGCTATCTCCGGCGAATCATTTTCAAAAGCAAAATATGCAGTCGGCAATCCTGCACCTTACCGAAAGCAATAAATAAAAAAAGACAGGCCCCCGAAAGACCTGTCTTAGAATATTTTTAAAAAACAATATTAAGGCATAACCGCGATTTTTTCGTAAAATATTTTCTTACCGGTATTGATTCGGAGGAAATATACTCCCGCTGCTACCCGCTCGCCCGATTCATCCCGGAGATTCCACGCCATGCGGTGCTCTCCGGCGATTGCGTATCCCGCATCGATGCTGCGTATTGCCTGCCCCTGCTGATCGAATATATCCGCGCGCAGATGGCCGTCCGTAGGGAGCGTTATCCGGATGTCCACATTCGTCGAAGCTGGATTGGGCGCTGCTACAAGAGATGCTTCCAGCGAAATATCCTCGACTCCGGTGGCGATTATGTCTGCCGTCACGCCTGGCCCTTCTATCCAGAAGCGGCCATTGTTGGCGGCGGTAAGCTTTGCCGGTCGCACGAGATAATAAAGCTCGCCGGTGTAGTCGAATTCATCGCGATATGTCATCCCAGCGATGGGTTCATCGGTGATTCGTTCGAAAGCGCCGGTGGGCGAAGTTGCGCGATATATATAATACTTCGTGTCCGCGTCGTGATTTGAATTCTCCCATGTTAATTCGAACAAGTGCAGACCGATCTGCGCAAGCGCCAGATTATCCGGCGCGGCGACTTTGCCCGAATGCAGGCGCAGCGTGGGATCGCCCATTAGCGCAATGTGTACCCAGCCATTGCCAATCGAGCGTGTTGTTCCCGGGCTGAATCGCGGATCGGGAAATACGCGGAATACAAATGGAACATATTCCGCAAGATTATTTTGCGAAATCACCGTCGATTGGCCGATCGGATAGTCCAGCCCCATGAAATGCAGAAACCAGTGCGGCCGCGCAGTCCACGAGCATGTCAGCACGGAGGGCTCGGATGCAAGCGCCGCGCGCATAACATTATTGCGGCTGTCCCAGTCGCCGAAGTAGGATCCGAAAAGCATTGTGAATACGGCGTTTGTGGGATTGGCGGCCAGCTCGCCGGAGTTGACAATTCCGCCGCAGCTCGAGTAGCCGCCCGGGCCGGTGCCGTATGCGCATAAATAGGACTGCGTCGATAGTTCGTCGAGCCAGTCGAGCTCTTTGACGTTTTCCGGGCCGAAGAATGTCTGGAAATTGCGCCAGCCGGACGATGCGAAACATTCCGTATAACTGAATTTACGAGGCTGGAAATTATCCTGAACGAGACCCATATCGCGGATATCCATTTGTCCGGTGCGGAATTTATGATCTTTTTCAAGATATTTTCTTAATAACTCGATCTCCGAATCTTCGAATGCCGGCATATCGTAAAAATCAATGCGGCCGACCATAAGCTCCGCAGCGCCGGGGAGTATCGACTGGTCGAACTTGCCGTCGCCCGGGATGTTGTGGTTCTGCGCGCGGGCGGCGGTGTCGTTCATCACATCAGTATCCGTCCAGCGGCTGTCGTCGGTGAATGAATAAAACACATCCGCAGGCCATGCGCCGATGTGATTGGTATGGCCGTCCGGATAGATATTCCCGGAATAGGGCACCGCAACCCGCCCGAGCAGCAGCACTGCGCTCAGGTTTGGATTTTGCGAATATTCTGCCGCAATTATATCATGATTGTTCTGTACTTCCTGCGCCGAAAATTCCTCGCATCGCGCAACATAATGCGTCGCCACACCCCATGATTCGGCACGAAGGTCGTTTTCGAGCCGGGCAATTTCGGTGGCCAGCGGCAGCTCGAGAGTCTCGTCGATCAGCAGCAATACGGTGCCGAAGGGCTCCACCGGCGGCGAATCGAATCCAACGCAGATATAACCGGTTGCGTCGTAATGGAATTCATGCGGATTGCCGCCAATAGTCGATACGTACTCGCAGAGTGCGAATACTTTGTATTCATAAGCATCTCCGGCTCTGACGTCAGTATCCTGATAGACCGTCTGGCTTGCCGGGAATTCGGCAATCGGGCTGCCCCAGAACATCGTGCCGATTTTTTTTCGGTAAATCGTAAAATACGTGGCGCTGTCGGATGCCGTCAGCGTCAGCTCTATCATTTCGGAAGGCACGGTGATGACTTCGGCGCTGATTCCCACGCTGAAATCGCGGGCATCCTGCGCGGAAAGATTATTCGAAATAAGAAGAAATATTGGTAATAATAAAAGAGTAAATAATTTATTCATGAGAACTCCGGGATTGGTGAATGAATTCATTTCACAAATTCCCGGAATTTATAAATAATTACAAAATATTCAAAAACTTATGGCAAAATAATTAACTCTATCGTCGCAACATAAACGCCCGCTGCCGCAGATGCGATATACACTCCCGGTACGACCCGTTCGCCAGAATCGTCGCGTAAATCCCATGGGAAGATATGATCGCCGGCCGGATAAACTCCATCGACCGGCGAAGCGACCCGACGGCCGTTCTGATCGTATATATTTATAGTCAGATGATTTTCCGATTCCAGCGAAATTTCGATCGATACTGACTCGCTGGCGGGATTGGGGTATACTTCGATCTCAAGACCACTGGCCGCAACCGTATCGGTTTCCGATATAATTTCGGCAAATCGTCCGGCGCTCTGATGGAAAAATGAGCCGGTCTGCGATTCTTCGCGTTTTACGCTGCGCACCAGATAAATATTTCGTCCGGTGAGCGGCGCGCGGTCGACGTATGAGTTTTCGTGAATAATATTCGCATTAATCCGCTCGAATTTATCTTCATAATTCGCTGCGCGATATAAATTATATCCGAATATTTCGCCATCAGCGTGCGCCCAGCTAAGCTCGGCGTCGCCGGGTTCGGTTAGCTCAGCGGATACCTCGCCAGGGGGCGGCGCCACGTACATCTTCATAGTCGGGTCGCCCAGCAACGCCATATGCGACTGGTGGTAGCCATATCACGCCATGTCCGCCTAGTGTTGGCCACCTTGCCCGGATGATTCGTAAGTTCTTACGTTGTTCATGCTTACTTTGCCGCAATAGCCGATGGTTTCGCCCATTCCCATCTGGTGGAAATGCCAGAATGGCCGTGCTGCCCACACGACGTTCTGCACCATCGGAGCCGAGGCCGCGATTATGCGCATGATATTATTGCGGCTGTCCCAGTCGCCGAATCGCGAGCCGAAGAGCATTACAAACGCGCAGTGCTGATCGACCCCGACGTATGTTTCGGGGTAAGCGACTTCGTGGCAGGCGTAGTAAGTGCCCGATCCGCATCCATACGCCCACATGAAGCTTTTGTCGCGCATTTCGTAGCGCATCGACGCCTCGCTTATGTTTTCGTAGCCCACCAGCGCCGAAAGGTTGATCCAGCCGTCTGCGGCGAAAGCCTCGTTGCTGTACATCCCGAAATTATCTGTGATTATTCCCATGCGGCGGGGTCGGATTTCGCCATAGCGGAATTTTTGATTCTTATCAAGATAATTTTCGATTAATTTAATTTCCGATTGGGGGTAGTCCGGCAGATCGAAAAAGTCGATGCGCCCGATTTCGAGCTCCAGCTTTGTGGGGATGAATATTTGGTCGTATTTTCCGTCGCCGATCGAATTAATATTCTGGTAGCGCGAGGTAGCGAGTACCTCGGCCGAGGAATCCGTCCATATTCCGTCCAGCTCGGCATAGAATGGGTCGGCGGGCCATGCGCCGATGTGTTCGCTGTGGCCGTCGATCGCATAATCACCGGAATAAGCGACCGGCACCCGGCCCAGCAGCACCACCGCCCGGAGCGAATCTCGTTCGTGCTCGGCGCGGATTATCTGCCTGATATTAATTACCGCGCGGGGATTGAACTGCTCGCTGCGTGGTACGCTGACTACCTTTGCCTGCCAGCCATCGGCCGTCAGGCCGCGCTGGTAGCGGTTGATTGCATCGGGGATTTGCTCGCGGACGGTGTAATCCACCAACACGAGGATGCGCCCTTTGTGGTCGGGCAGGGCGACGTCGAACCCCGCGCTGACATAGCCCCAGCCGTCGAAATCGCGATATGCCTTGATGATTTTATATTCGTAATGGACGCCCCGACGGACATCCTTGTCCGTAAGCGAGGTCGCACCGCTATCGGCCACTCCGACGAAATGATCGAAATCGCTGCCAGTGACTTCCTTGCGGGATACCGTATAGCTCACCGCCGTATCCTGCGGCCAGCTAAGCGTGATAGATGGCGAATCGCTGCTGTCGACTTCGGCTGCGATCATCACCGCGCGCTTTTTAACTTCTTCGTCCGCCGATGCAGTAATGCCTGGTATAAGCATGGCAGCGATAATTACATATATATATAAAGTTCTCATGTGTAATTCCGTAAAATTTTATTATAATAATAACAGCAAACTGCGTCGGATGTTTCATAACCTGTGATACTTAGGACAAAAATATATAAAATTGCGCTTCATGGGAAATTTTTTCCATAATTGCCCGCAAAGGCTTAATTTTGTTTTTCCGGAATTAATGAGAAAGCAATAATTAAATGCTTAATGTAATTGCGCGAATAGGACGCGGCGTGATGAATTTCTTTGGGGAATTCGGACAGATCGTGATTATGCTCAAAAACGTAATCCGCTATCTGCCAAGGATATACCGCGACCGCCGGCTTGTTATACAGCAAATGGCCATTATCGGCGCGGATTCTCTGCCGCTGGTGATACTAATCGGCTCGTTCACCGGCGCCATCGCCGCACTGCAGGCCACCAATCTTTTCTCGAAATTCAATCTGGTTTCGATCGCCCGGCCATATATCGGCTCATCAATTGCGACCGTTGTATTCACCGAGCTTTCGCCCGTGCTGACTGCGCTCGTGATCGCCGGACGTGTCGGCGGTGCTATGGCCGCACAGATCGGCACAATGAAGGTCAGCGAGCAAATAGACGCCCTCGAGATGATGGCCATCGACAAAGACCGCTTCCTCGGAATGCCGCGCGTTGTGGCCGCATTTCTGATGATGCCGGTGCTGGTGGTGTTTTCGAACGTGGTGGCTCTGCTTGGAGGCTATTTATTGACACTGGTCAAATTCGACTTCAGCGGTGCGATTTATTTCGAATCGGTCCAGAAATTCTTCCGCCTGAGCGAGGTAATCACCGGTCTGGTCAAATCCTTTGTCTTCGGCGGGGTTACCGCTCTGATCGGCTGCCATGTGGGGTATTCCACCTCGGGCGGCGCCGAAGGGGTTGGCAACAGCACAGTGCGGGCATTTACGCTGACTGCGGCGACAATACTTGTGCTCGATGCGCTATTCGGATATATTTTTTAATGAATTGCCAAACAATAAATCGGCCCGCCCGGCGATTGAATATATGATATAATTTTGCGAATAAATGTATATAATTAATTATGAAAAAAATTGCTCTGATTATTTCGCTGATCTTCGTGTTTGCCATTACGGCAAAATCTCAGGAAGCTCCTAATATCGACTGGGAAGAGCTCTCCGGTGGTCAGCCCGATTCGGTCGCAAAGCTCGACCTATCGATGAAGGATATTAAAATATTGCCGGATAAGATTAAGGAATTCAAAAATCTCGAAAACCTTGCGTTGAGCAATAATCCGGAGCTCGATCTTCGGGATGCGATAGATAAACTCGCGCAATTGCCCAATCTGAAGGAGCTGTTCCTTGTCGGGAATATGCTCACGGAATTGCCGGAAAATTTAACAAAACTAAAGAATCTTGAGACAATTTATCTTACTGCAAATCCGACAATGAACTGGGCCGGCGCATTCCGCTTGATGTCGCGCATGCCTTCGCTCACCGGGATTTGCATGAGCTATAACCAAATAATGCAGTTGCCCGCCGAGGTAAAATTGCTGAAGAATATTACTGAATTCGATCTCGATTTCAACCGGCTCAGCGAGCTCCCGACCGAATTCGCCGAGCTTACGAATCTTCGCAAATTATATCTTATGGCCAATGAATTCACGGAATTTCCGGGCGAATTATGCCTTCTGACAGGCCTTGAACATCTGGCGATTTCGAAAAATCAGCTTAATGAAATTCCGGATTGCGTCCAGCTGTGGCAGCAGATGCACACGCTGGAAATTTCCGAAAATAAATTAACCAAGCTGCCAGATGCGATGAAACGAATGCGAAATCTTGGCTATCTGGAGCTTTGGGGCAATGATGTGCCGCTCGATGAGCGCAACGATCTGAATGACGCAATACCGGGTTTGACAATCAGCTATTAAAATATATGAAATTCTCAGATATTGATTTCGATAAATATCCGTTTCCGAAACGGGTGAGGCACCATGTGGCGCCCAATCTCTACTTCCCGGCCAGCGAGCTGAAGGAAAAACCTTCATATTATCCGCCGCTGATCGAAACGATAGACTGGAGCGAGCATTTTGCCGAATGCCGCCCGCCGGACGCGCTCGATGTGGGCTGCGGCAAGGGGCGCTTTCTGCTGCGGTATGCACTTGCGAATCCCGTCGAGAATGTGCTCGGAGTCGAGATACGCCGTCCGCTGGTGCGCTGGATCAACGAAGTCGCCCGCGGCGAGACGATCGCCAACGCCTCGGCTGTGTGGTACAGCGTGGTCAATGGGCTGGATTTTATAGCGGATGAAGCGGTCGGGCGGATATTCTATCTTTTTCCCGATCCCTGGCCCAAGAAGCGGCACCAGAAGCGCCGCGCGTTCTCCGATAAATTTCTTACCGATTCGGCGCGGGTATTGCGGCGGGGCGGAGAGCTGTTTCTGGCTACCGATGTAGCGGAAGTGGACGAATACCACCGCAAGCTGATGGAGGGCAATGCTGACTTCGAAACCCGGCGGGTTGATGCCTCGGAATGGGGCCTGCCGCCGACTGATAAGGAGACATTCTGCATACATCATGGAATAGATGTATACCGCCTGGTCTGCCGCCGCAAATAATTCATAAGCTCAATATATTAAATATATTTTCGTAAAAAACAAGTGAAATAATTTGTTTGAGAAATATATATCTGTTATATTTGTAAGCTCTGATAAAACGGTCATTGGGATGTAGCCAAGTGGTAAGGCATCGGCCTTTGGAGCCGACATTCGCAGGTTCGAATCCTGCCATCCCAGCGAATTTTATTTTTAGCAGAAACGAATGAAAATAATGATGCCGGACTTCAAGGTAGCAACTGGTCGGTCGAATCCGAAACTGGCGCAGAAAGTAGCCGAAAATCTTGGAATACACCTTTCGGAAACCGCCATCCGCAATTTCAGCGATGGCGAGATCTGGTTGAAATTCGAAGAAAACGTTCGCGGAGTGGACCTTTTCATTATTCAGTCCACTCATTCTCCGTCGGACAATCTGATGGAATTATTAATAATGCTCGACGCGGCCAAACGTGCTTCCTGCCGTAGAGTTACCGCTGTGATTCCGTATTACGGTTATGCCCGCCAGGATCGCAAAGACCAGCCGCGTGTATCTATCACCGCCAAGCTGGTGGCCAATATCCTTGCGCGCGCCGGAGCTGACCGCATCATTACGATAGATTTGCATTCGTCGCAGATTCAGGGATATTTCGATATTCCGCTCGACCACCTTTATGCCTCGCCGGTGCTTATCCGCGCGGTGAAAAGACTGGAGCTGGACAACCTCGCAGTTGCGTCTCCCGACGTCGGCGGAGTAAAGACCGCACGCGCGTATGCCAAGCGGCTCAATGCCGACCTGGTGCTGGTCGATAAGCGTCGCCCCTCGCATAACGTCGCCGAGATTATGAATATAATCGGCACGGTCGAGGGCCGCAATCTGGTTATAGTCGATGATATGATCGATACAGGCACCACTTTTGTCAAGTGCGCCGAAGCGCTGAAGGACGCCGGCGCCAACCGCATCATCGGCGTTACGGTTCATCCGGTGCTGAGCGGCCGCGCCCAGGAGATGATCGAAAATTCAGAAGCGATTGAGCGGGTATTCGTTACCGATACCCTGCCAATGAAAAAAGATTCGAACAAGATCGAGACCATCACTGTGTCGGAATTATTGGCTGAAGCCATTATCCGCACCCATGACAACCGCTCGATAAGCTCATTATTCGAAGTAGTAGAAAGATAAAAACATATATAAATTCATAACGGTTTTTATTTAAGGACAAAGCCATGAACGAACAATTATTACAGGTACAGAAACGCGAAACCGGTAAAAACAGCGCCAAAAAACTCAGAAAACAAGGCCTGGTTCCCGGCATATTCTATATCAAAGGCGAGGATTCAATTCCGCTTTCGGCAACGCCGCTTTCGATGAGGGACTATGTATATACATCGCATACAAAAGTGATCGACCTCAAGATCGAGGGCGAGGACGAACCCCGCCAGTGTGTGCTCAAATCCGTCAATTTCGATCCGGTAACCGACAAATTGATCCATTTCGATCTGCTCGGAATCAAGCCCGGCCAGAAACTTACGGTCGCCATCCCGATCTATTTCAAAGGCCAGGCGCCCGGCGTCCGCAGCGGCGGTATATTCCAGCGTGTTGTGCATAAGCTCAAAGTCACATGCCTTCCGAAAGACCTTGTCGAGCAATTCGAGGTGGACATCTCCAAACTCGAGCTTGGTCAGGCTATACATCTGAGCGATATCGAAACAGAAAATCTTGAATTCGACGCCAACCAGGACTCTGTGCTCTGCGCTGTTGTGCATCCGAGAGTCAGCGCCACAGTCGAAGCCGAACTCGAAGCCGAAGCAGCCGAAGCCGAGGCCGAAGCAGTCGAAGAAGGCTCGCTCGAGAAATCTGCCGAATAATTTTTTTGAAATATTTTAGAATCAGAGGATGCCGGGATAAATATCCTGGCATCCTTTTCGTTTTCGTAGATGTGATTGGCGCAGTTTTGCCAATCCTTTTTATTTTTATATAAATATGAATTAAGGAAAATGACTGCTAAATTCGAATGGCTGGTCGCGGGGCTGGGTAATCCCGGAGATAAATACGCTAAGAACAGGCATAATATTGGCTGGATGGTCGCCGCGGCAATTTGCGAGAAATATCACAAACCTGTGATGGCATGGAATCCGCTTTGCTATCAATCAACTTTGCGAATTGACGGCGGGCTGGTGTTGGTGGCGCTGCCCACCACATATATGAACAATTCGGGCGAAGCCGTAAAATTCCTCTGCGATCAGTATAATATCCCCGCAGAGAGGGTAATCGTGGTCGCAGACGAATACAACTTCCCTGTCGGGCGGGTACATCTGCGCAAGGGCGGCAGCGACGGCGGCCATAACGGGCTCGCCTCGGTTATCGAACATCTCGATTCGGCCGATTTCTACAGGCTGCGCTGCGGTATTGGCAACCGCTTCGAGCCCGGCGAGCTTACGAATTATGTGCTGGCGGATTTCCCGAAAGACGAAAAAGCGCTGCGCGACCGCATGATTGCCAATGCCGTATTGGCCATCGAGCATATTGTTCGCACCAGCGCCGACCGCGCAATGTCCGACATCAACTCCGGCCGGGTATTTGACGAAGAGGATGCCGACCCGGAGAAAGTTCGGTCCGGCGCAAACCGCGAACGGCCAGTCAGGAAAATAATCTCGGAAGTGAAAAATAAATTATTCAGATAAAAAAAAGAGGGCTTATCGGCCCTCTTTCTGATTTATCTGGTCTGTTAATATATTTAAACTGTCCCGGGGGTGGCGTCGTCGCGGCGGACAACTATCAGAGTTTTGTCGTCAATAATGTCCGAACCGGCGCTGTGGCGCTGGACATCCTCGAGTATCATATCGCTGATAAATTTCGGCGATTCCTTATGGTATTTACGGACGAGCTCAGCAATACGCGCTACGCCGTAGAGGTTGCCTTTTTTGTCGTGGGCTTCGCTGATGCCGTCCGTATACATAACCAATACATCGCCCGGATACATATGGAAATCCTCCATGTGAAATTTCTGATTTTCAATTACTCCGAGAAATCCCCCGGTTGATTCCAGATAGCTGATTTTATCCATACTTGCGCGGTAGTGGATTGGCTCTGTGTGGCCGGCGTTGGAATAAAGCACCAGCCGGTTTTTCGAAGTGGTAAGCTCGCAGTAAAACAGAGTAACGAACCTGTAATCGGGGAAGGTCTCGATCAATAATGTATTCAGGCGTTTGATCCAGCGGGTGATTTTGGTCGATACCGCCATTGCCATGCGGATAGCACCGGATACGAATAGTGCCTGAATCGCTGCGGGAAGTCCGTGGCTGCAAGCGTCGGATATAACAATTCCGATGCGCTCTTCTTCTTCGGAATTATTCCGAAAATAATCAAAGTAATCGCCGCCGACGGAGTGTATCGGAATGCAGACGCCATGAACCTTATAGTCGCTGAATTCCATATAACTGTCCGGCAGCAGGTTTCGCTGAATTTCCGAGGCCTGGATAATATCCTCGCGAAGGCGCATGTGTTCTGCGCGAGTCGAGAGATTGTTCAGTGCGATGGTGGTCACGCTGCTGATAATTGTCAGAGTATCGAAAAAGTGCTGCAAAATTGCAGGGGCGTTAAAACCGAGAGCATATCTATAATACTCTCCGTGTTTGGTATTAACAATATCGCCAACACCAGTAACGGAATATAATTTGATGCCTTTGGTCCGAAGCAGCTCGTCGGTCTCGTAGTTGAGTATCGCGCGCCTTTTGGGCAATTCGTCGAAAATCGGCTGATCGACGACCGATACTTTGTACCCCTTCGGAATCCGCTTGACGTTGCCGGCCTGGTAGACCAGCTCGTATACGTTTTCGTCGGGGATGAATCGCCATACCCGGCCGCCTGTGATTTCGAAATCGTCGTGGTCTACGATTTGCATGACCAGGGATTTCAGCAATTCGATTTCGGATTTGAATCGGCCGGATGTAATATTCTCGACCAGTTCGTAGGTTTCGCGCTGATCGAAACCGTTTGTGAATTTCAGATTATTTTCGGACATAAATTTCTTTATACAATAATTATTTAATAATATCGGCATTGCGAAGCGCCTGCTCTATTTTGGCGCGGTTACGATCGTTGATCTTCAGTAGCGGCATTCTGTATATATCTTCCATTTTGCCCATAACCGAAAGCGCCGCTTTGACCGGCACCGGATTGGTCTCGACCATATTGAGCTGCATCAGATCGAACAGCTTCATATTAATCCGGCGGGCGGTTTCGAAATCTCCGGCAAGCGCCGCTTTGACCATATCGCCGAGCTGGCGCGGGGCGTAGTTCGAGGTAACCGCAATCACGCCTGCACCGCCGACCGCGATCAGCGGAAGGGTCAGCGCGTCGTCGCCGGATATTACCGAAAATCCCTCGGGGGCGTATTTGCATATTTGCGTCATCTGCTCCAGACTTCCCGACGCCTCTTTGGTGGCAACAATATTTTCGCATTCCTCCGCAAGCCGCAGCTGTGTTTCCGGAAGTATATTCACGCACGAGCGCCCCGGAATATTGTAAATAATCTGGGGAATATCCACAGAATCGCTGATAGCGGCGTAGTGCTCGAAAAGGCCCTCCTGCGAAGGCTTATTGTAGTATGGCGCAACCAGCAGCACAGCGTCGGCGCCATGCTCGCGCGCGATAATCGTCATATCGATGCTTGCCTGGGTGCTGTTGGTGCCTGTGCCGGCTATCACCGGGACTCTGCCAGCGGAATATTCCACAGACTGAATAATTAGTGACATTTTTTCCTTGACAGTAAGCGTGGCGCTTTCGCCGGTTGAGCCGCAGACGACAATACCGTCGATTCCGGAGTCGATCTGGAAATCGATCATCTCCTTTAATGTCTCGAAATCAATAGAACCATCGTCGTAAAAGGGCGTGACCAGAGCGGTATAGGTGCCCTTAAGCAGGAATTTTTTCATAGGATTATCTCCATAAATCGGGAAAGAATTTATAAATATTTTCAGGAATATCCGATGCCGGAAACGGCTGTTTAAAAATATTCGCCGCTCAATTGGCTAAATGTATACAAATCTGACTACAATTTAAGATATTTAGCATATATTTAAAAATATTAATTCTTTTGCAAAAGTAAATTAATCGAAATTAATTGACTGAAAAATAAATTAGGCGGCGTCTTTTGCGGGACGTCTAAGTTGTTGTGTGTCAATATTTTAAGCTTTGTCTGTCGCCCTCTTTAAACTACTCTGATAGCCGGGATAAGCTTGTCTGCTCGACATATTTTCTCTTATGGCATGGAAATTGAAAATTTACGCCTGAATGACTGCCCCGGTTAAAGAATATCCGGATAAGTCCGATATTTATAAAAGATAACTATATAATATAGATATGGCATTTCAGAGCAAAATATCAGACAATAAATCATGTATTAATATTTCCCGGAGGGAGTATGCATATCTCCGCCAACTCGTTTAAATTCGTTAAGTCATGGAAAAGCATAGGCTTTATGCTTTTCGTCGCACTGCTTTTCACAGCAGGTGATCTTTATGCACAATATTATGAATTCACGCTGAATCAGCGGCGCCGCTACGACCAGATACATGTCGAGATATGGGCGCGCGCGGTATCGGCTTCTGCCCCGCGTATTGGTAATGCCTCGCTCGTACTGGAGTATAATTCCGAGTATTTACAGCCATCGGCGAGTCAGTCGCTATCAACAACGGATTCGATTAATGTTAATATTAATCGGACCGATCCTGTCGATGATATCAGCTCACAGTTTGCGGTCAGCGCCAATGGATATAATTCGCTGACGTCCCAGGCTTATTCGAGTGGCTATTATTCGCTCGAAATTAATCAGGCTAATATTGGCCAGGGCGGAATTGTGCCATCATCAGGCGGACGCGGCAGTTTTGTCGGCAGATTGTCGTTCGATATAACCGGCAGCCCTTCGGAAAGCGCTATGACCGAGATTGGCTGGAGCAATTCCACTATGCCGGGCGATATACGTATATTCGACGCCGACAGCAACGATATAGAATCGCAGACAACATTTACCGATCCGGCGGATTTTACGGTGGTCGGAATTACGGTGCTCTCGCCGAATAAGGCGGGAATAGTGGTCGATCGAGACCAGAATTATGCATCGCTTTTGAATGATTATGCATCGGGCGGCTATCCGGTATATTTCGAGCGCTCGGTCAATCCGGCTAATTATACAGCTCCGGCGGGCGCGCCCCCGGCAATAGATGCCGATCTGGCTTACCTGTTGCAATACTCGCTCGATAACGGGGCTACCTGGACCGACATTGGCCGGGTGGCCGAGACCGACCTGGCAGCGAATCAGGTGACCGGCAATAATTTTTATGCTTCCGGAGAAATTTATAATGCAGCAACAAATAATAGTTACATAATTACGACCCAGGAAGGCACCCAGTTGCTTGCGTCTAACTACCGCAAGCCTGTGCGGGTGATCTGGTCGAAAAATCCATTCTTTACCGAGCGCAGCGAACAGGCCCGACTGAGGGTTATCAGGCTGCAGGGATCGACTAATACTTCGATTACCTCGCGTCAGAAAAGCAGCGTAATTGATATGAACGACGCCAAATTCGTTTTGGGACGCCTGTTTTTTATGCAGCTCAACGGTACTTCCGAATACTTGAAAACCGAAACAAATTTCAGCAATTCCACTCAGTTAACGGTCGAGACATGGCTCAACCTGAACAGCTATCAGGATTATGGATCGGAGCCGGGAATTGTGGTGTCCAGCGGCGGTCCGGGCGCAGCCCCCGTCTATAATTCTAACGAGGGCGCCTGGATGCTTTATCTGGAGGACGGCCGCTATCCGGCCTTCCGTGTCCGCGAAATTCAGGCCCGCGGCGAAAACGGCTACCTCGGCAAGGTGGTGGCGTATCGCCTAGATTCGCTGATGGCCGAATCGGACGCCGAGCCGCTCGATCAGGATCACTCGGGCAATTGGGTGCATCTTACCGCCACAGTTAATAATAATGAAATATCTTTATATGTAAATGGCGAGCTGGTCGATCGCCGGGTTAACGACAGCACTACCGATATCCGTATGATGACCACCGTGCATCCGGTATGGATTGGCGTCAATCCCAATGGTTCGATCGACGCATCGGATTATCTCCATGCCGGAATCAAAGGAGTGCGGGTATGGCGCACAGCGCTCACCCAGGACGAAATCCGCAACCGGGTGGCCGGGGTTTCCGATCCGACGAATGTATCGACATATGGCGATCTTCGGCGCGGCCTTGAATTATATTATACATTCGAAGGCGAAAAAGACGATGAGGCCAGCAATTCGACTTATCAGAACGGCGCTCAGGCGCTCGATTTTTACAGCGGCGGAGTGGCAGACGATCTGGCCACCACCTATCGTCCCGATCAGCCTCACATCCGGCTGACGGCACCCACCGGCGGAGTCGGCGTATCAAATATCAATGGCAAAGTATTCGATATTCGCTGGGTATCCTACGGTCTTGGCGATATTTCGACCACCGGGACAGCCGATCTGGCTATCGAATATTCGATAGACGGCGGCTCGAGCTGGAATTACGCACGCAATCCCGCAGGCTCGGAGCTTGGCGGCGCGCTTGCGGTTGACGTCGAAACCGGGACTGCCCAATGGGAGCCCTACGAAAATAATAATGCATCTGCCAATCTGCGCACGATTAATCCTTATGCCCGCGAGGTGAGCATGAGGATGCGCGGAACATCGGCATTTACTCAGAGCAACCTTACATATATATCCGATGATTTCTGGGTGGCGCCGTATTTTGCGCTGCCGATAGAAGAAGGCGATATCCTCGCCATAGACGGCGAAGAAGGCATGAATATAACCAGCAATGTGGCATTCATCGAGGGATGGATCAGGCCATACCGGTTCCCCACCGAAGAAGAAGGATATTTCCCGATTCTTGCGAAAAGGGACAGCAATGCCAATGAGCTTCATTACGAATTCAATCTGTTGCCTACGGGCCAGCTCCAGCTAAAGCTGATGGATGCAACGGGCAATGAGCGCACCGCGACAAGCGATATCGACCAGCCGATTGTCCGGCCTAATTCCGTATCGCTGGATTCGGCCTGGACTCATGTAGCCGCGTATGTATTCCTGAACAGCGGCCTCGGCCAGTCGGAAGTCCGTTTCTATATAGATGGCACCGTGCAGCGGGCGGACAGCATTGCCACACAGCTTGGGGAGGATCTCTCGGTCAATTTCCTGAATGAATATCCTACTTATATCGGATATAATCCCGGCTATACGATGGTGACATGGGATACCATCCCCCAGCAGACGCAAAATGTTACAATCAGCGGGAATATATATTCGGGAACCCCGGAGGACTTCGAGCGAACCACCAGCGCTCAGATCTACGACGCGGCTGGCAACGAGCACACGCTCGAGCTTAGTTTTGTTAAAACAGATCAGTTAAATGAATACAATTTTACCCAGACAATTGACGGTAATGATATCGCGCGCCAGACCGAACAGGTCAGCCTGACCGGTACGCTCGATGCGAATGCGGCAGAGGGGGATGCATATACTATCGACGGAACGATTCAGGATATGCAGAACGATGAGCGCGACCTCGAGCTGGTATTCACCCGCAATGCCGATCCGGATGAATATACACTTCAGATTAATATTGACGGGAATACGATCAGCGAGAATATTATAACATTTAATAATGGAGTGATCAGCAGCCCATTCCGGATTGAAGTCGAGGCTTCGGATATTAATACCGCAATCGGCGCTCAGGACTTCGATGCGGCTACTCCGAAGAACCTTGCATTTGTGATTGCCGATTCGACTAATCCCCAATCCGGACTCACGCTCGATGCCGCCGCCGGCAATACGGCCGATGTCAGCGTGATGAGCGACAATCTGGTGTTCAATACTAATGGGTCTCTCAGCCAGCCGCAATCGATTATGCTTTATGCATACGATCTGAATCTGGCTCTTGGCAGCGCGGCATTCGACGAAACCGCACCAATGAATATTGATGTAAATCTGACAAATGTAACACAGCTTCAGAGCGAGACCGACGTTAATATATCGAATCAGGACGGTTCAGCTTCGGCGCCGGTGCAGAATATAGTAACCAGCGACAACGGCAACGGTAATTTCATAGGCGAAATCCGGGAAGTAAGGCTATGGAACGGACTGCCGAATAATGTGTCGGCATCGGGCACCGAGCCCACGGATCTGACTCTGTTCGTGCAGGGCGCGCAGTCGGTTTCGACCGATAGTCTGCTTACTTCAAGCAAAGCAAATCTTGCCGCAGCGTATTCGTTCAATGGCGGATCATTTATCAAAAATGGATATAATCGCGCCGTGGGGTATTATCCCACCACGAATTCGATTGTCCGCCATTACGGAAACGATCTCAGATACGTCCCGGCCGAGCCCTACGTCAAACTGGTTGAGCCCGCATTCAAAGAGAGAGTGACCAATACCGCGACAGACGTCCGCGTGCGCTGGATAGGCTTCAATTATAATGGCCAGGAATTCAACGTTGGCGCCAACCAGGAAACCCCGCCTTCGCTCGAATTTTCTATCCGTGGCGGCGGTGGCAAAGTGATCCAGCCGTATCAGTACCTCGGCGGCCGCTACTGGCAGGGCAATACGCAGGAATCGATGTCGCTGCCGACAAATTCCAGCTATTTATACTCGGGCGGCACAAGTTCGAAGTATTTCGCCTCGCAGGTGAATGCTTCGATAGCCGATCCCGACGAAAATGATGACGGCAGCTTCAACGACCAGGGTCCGCTGGCGGCCGCGCTCACAAATGCGAGATTCCGCCTGACGGCAAAATATACAATCAATGGCGAACAAAATACTATTCAAAGCGAGGGCCCGCTGTTTACCGTAACGCCGGCGAGTAACTTTACCGTTCGTGTATTGCTCGAGGGCTACCACAACGGCGTAGTCGCAGGCAACCAGATCAGAAATATTGGCACCAGCTTTGACGAAGGTGGACTGAGAATTAAATTATATCGGGATAATTCGGGCGGAATCGGCGCTCTGATAGATTCGGCAGAATCGACACAGGGCTACGACGAACGCGACCCGACCAACCGCAATGCCGGGAACATGAGATTCGGAAATGTCAATTTTGTGTTTACTGAAATTACCGATGGGAATTATTGGGTAGTGGTCGAGCATATCAACCACATGCCGGTAATGTCGAGATTTTCCGCTCCATTCCAGTACGTTGGCGATAATCGCTCTACCTGGCCGATCGAATCCGGCTGGGACTTCGAAAGCTGGAACGGCACCGACGACAATGTGCTGCCCTCGGCGACTACGAATCCATGGTCGGGGAATTATTTCACAGCATATGGCAATGCAATTGCCACATCGACCAAGGTGGGGTATTCCACCACAGGCCTTGTGTTCAATAATGGCGTTGCAGGCGGTTCTGCCTCGGCGATGCCGGCATTGGTCGGTGGAGATATAGTGCGCGACGGAATGATCAACGCCGCCGACCGCGTTCGCGTACGCGTAGACGCAGGCACATCGATTATCGGCAGCGACGTCACCGGCGACGGACTAGTCAACGCAGACGATCGCACGATTGTCGATCGCAACCATGGCAAGGTATCTTCATTATATGACATATCCTTCCCGACCCGTACAGGCAAAAATAATGCCCCTCAGAGCAATTATGTGATTGCCCCGCCGGATGTGAATATTGCAGTGGCTCCCGAAAATCCCGGGCTAAGCGCAAGATTCAACCGCGCTGCGGAATCGGCGATGAATAATGCCGATGCCAAAATATCGGGCGACCGTCCGATGGCCGGACCTCTTGATTATGAAGTGTGGACTGTGCCGGAAGTTAATGGCAGCAAGGTCGATCTTCATTTTTATATTAAAAATAAAGGAAGGCAGTTCGGCCTGGCCAATTGCACCTTCGCAGTAAAATATAATTCATCGATGATGGATTTCGCGAAGCTTTCGGGCACCGGCGAAGTGATCTTTACCGATACGACAGCCGGATATAACGCGCTGACTTCGGCGCCGGACGAAGGCATGAAAAATGCAATCCCGGATATGCGGACAATCGAAATCGACTACGATGCTTTTGCCAATCCCGGCGGGATCGCAGTACCCAACGAAGAAACCTATCTCGGCACTCTGCAGTTCAATCTTCGGAAAGCCACCGGGCTGGTAAGCTTCGAATGGCACGAGGCCACATCTGTTCATACCACGGACAGCGTGCTTGCCACTCCATATGGTGATTTTCTGCAGATGGCTCCGATTGTGCTCTACGATGCCGAAATCGTGCGCCCCGACGGCGGCGAAGGTATTATTGCCGGCAGCGAGTATCTGGTAGAGTGGACCACCAATGCGGACGAAGAAGTCGATCTGGAATATACCACCAATGGCGGAGCAAGCTGGAACAGCATAAATTCCGAACCGGTATCCTCGGCATCGCTTAAATATAAATGGAACGTGCCAATAACCAATGCAACAGAATGCCTTGTGCGCATAATCGACCGCGGAAGCCGCGTTGCGCTGGATACGAGCGACGCTAAATTCTCGATATACTCCGTTTTTGCTCAAATTATCCGACCCTCCTCCGGTGATCAGCTATATTACGGAGGGAAAGTCGGAGAAATCCAGTGGACTGCACAGGGTATCGATCGGGTCTACTTCGAATTCTCGGCCGACGGATCGGACTGGCAAAGAATACCTGGCACATATAATGCCGAAATGAAAAGAGCTAACTGGCGCATACCTGAAGTAACCACGAAATCCGCAATGGTGAGGATGATCGAGGAATCCAGCGGGGAAGTTGTCGCAACCAGCTCCCGGTTCAAAATTCTGAACGGACGGGTAGACATAACCTATCCCAGATCGCACGACAGCCCGAAAGTTGACGTAAAGACCCGCATAAGATGGCAGGCGCTAAACGCCGAAGCATTCGACATCCAGGTAAGCTATAGCGGCGGAAACCACTGGGAGACTCTGTATCGCGAAGTAAATCCGATATTGGGATACGCAGACTGGACTCCATCCGAAATAACCGGAACGGCAAAAATCCGATTTATATGGAACGGCGATCCCGAAATGGAATATGACGCGGTTACATTTATGATCGGCAGCGTCGAAGACATACTTCCCGCTGGGTACGAGTTCGGAGAAGTGTATCCGAATCCGGCGGGCGGCGATAACGCAAAATTGCGATTTGCGATACCCGGAGCGGCAAAGCTGAATATCCGGCTTATGGATATCAGCGGCGCTGCTTTGAAGCAGCTTGGCGAAGAAGTATTCCCTGCTGGCAACCACACAGTGGTAATCCCGCTGAAGGGGATTTCTTCGGGCAGCTATTATCTGTATATCGAATCGGAGAACTTCCGTTTGATCAGGCAGATAAATATAATTAAATGATGACATTGATAGGCGCAGGCCGTAATGGTCTGCGCCGATTATTAATAAAGAAATTGGAAATCCAGTAAAAAATCTAACCCGTGCCAGATGTAAAATCCGGCAAAATTAGCCCAGCCCAAAATAATGGATTGGTCAATATTGACCGGGCTGATCTTTGTAAGGAATTTTTGAAGCGGCTTACTAAAGAAAAAAATAATCGTACCGATAATGATAGCAAAGACCGGTAGATATTAATCCGAAAAAACATCGATGAGAAATCATAACATAGATCAAGAAATAATAAATCCCAAGGGAAGGGAAATTTGTAACACTCATTATGGAGGATTCATGAGAAGACTGACACAAAACTCAATCCGCTCTCCGGGCTGAAATATTGCCGCATTAGCCAGGCATCAGAGCTTTGGCTGGATAATTAATAAACAAGAAGATAAAAATTAAAGGTAAATATTTTTATCAATTTAATAGGAATTTATCATGAAAAACAAAAATCGGTTAATCAAGATTGCAGCGTTTTTCGCCTTCTTTCTGGCTTTTGCGGTCGGGCAGAATGCGATGGCTCAATCTTCAAGTACCTTTAACAATACCATCGGCGACAACTTATGGAGTACTGCCGGCAACTGGAGCGACGGCGTACCGACAGCATCGGTTGATGCTGTTATTGCTGATGGTGAAACTTGCGAAGTGGACGCCGGCGCAACCCGCGAATGCCTTTCGCTTAAAATCGGCTGGAACGACAACGACGGCGGTGGAGCGGCCATAATCCGCCCTCAGGACGGCGACACTGTTACGCTCAATATATACGGCAATGTAACACTGAACGATTCTGAAGACGACAACGACGCATTTCTGGGCCGCAATGGCAGCGGTCGTCTGAATGTTAACTTTTTGGATGATGCCGAGATTGAAATCTCCAATGGATCGTCTACTTATAGCTTAAGTAGGGGTCTGAACTTCAACGACATCACCATAACCGGCAAAGCAGTTCAGTATGTAGGCGATACCCGCATGTATTCCACTGGCGACCTTACGCTTACCGGTACCAGCGCTTTCGCTGCTGAAACAAATACATCCGGCACTTTTGTATTCTACAAAGCAGTAGCCGGCGAAACTCATGCAATCACCGTGCCTTCCACAGGTAGCGTAGAATTCGTCAACCTCGAAGCCGACGGCGATGTTACAACATCTTCGAATATAACAGTTCGCGAACGCCTTACGGTTAATTCCGGCGACAGCTTTATCGCAAGCGACGGAACGGTGACTATTGCACCTCCTGCTGCTGCAGTTGCAGGTTATAATAATATGGGCACCCTGAGCTTCTATAATCTGAAGCTCGGCGCGAATTATGACATTACCCCTATATCCGGAGGCGAAAGCTGTATTATCACAGGAGACCTTAGCAAAACCGGATCGGGACGTTTCGTGCCCGCAGCCGGCACGATTACATTTACGAACTCGACAGCAAAATCTATTACCCGGAACGGCACAGGGCCGCTTTCGTTCTATGATATGACAATTTCGAGCGGGGCTTCGATCGTAAGTACTTCCTCGATGACTCTTTCTAATGATATGACCGCAAATGGTTCGTTCTCGCAAACCAGCAACACATTCTTTTTGTGGGGCACCGACGTTGACCTGATCAAAGGCAGCCTGGGTTCGATTGCTCTGAATCATGTCCATGTAGAAAATGCAACTACTTCGGTCTCGGCATATGATGTTACTATCGGCGGACATCTTCAGGTGGATGCCAGCACTACATTCACCGGCGATCCGGCTCAGTCGAGCAATATTACGATGCAGAACACGAATGAAAGACAAATAATCAATAACGGTAATCTGAATTTCTACACACTGACTGTTCCCAGCGGCTCGCAGGTAACGACCGCAAGCAGCATGACAATTACTGGCGACGGAACGGATGACGGCGAAATCAGTGTTGAGGGAAGCCTTACCCAGACTTCCGGCACAGTGACTTTCTCTGGCGCAGATACCAAATCGATTACCAATACAGGCACTCTTCAGCTATATGATGTAGTAATTGAAGGAACAGCAGGCAACGATGTAACAACCACAAGCGACTTCACGCTCGCAGGTACATATTTTGATTGCCAGTTAAATGCATCTTTCAATGCCGATGATGGCATAATCACGTGTACAAATGGCAGTGGCGCTACATTCACAGCCGGAACAGATGGCAATCTGATGCCACACAGCATTACGGCAGAGGATGTCATTGTAGCCGTCACACTCGGCGACCAGATTAATATTTCCGGCGACATTACGGTCAACGGTTCCAGCGGATCGTTCTCGACATTCGACAATACTGGCACCGTGGAGCTCGACGGCACAGGCGTGCAGAACATCACCGGCGATGGCAATGCAGGTAATAACGCAGTCATGATTGGGATTTTGACTGTTAATAACACTGCCGGCACTTCGAGCGATGTTGCGCTTGGAATCGACGTCAAAGTATTCGACGGCGGTACGCTTACGTTGACTGATGGTGTTGTCGATCTCGGCACAAACACCCTCTCTGTTGGAGGCACAGTAAGTTATACAAACGGAACTATATATGGTAACGCAGGTACATATGAGATATTCGGGACCCACGTCAGTGGAGACTTCGAAGATGCTCTTTTCACTCCCGACAGCGATCCGACTCTATACAATTTGCTGGTAACATCGGCCGATGGACTTGATGGCAACCTGACAGTTAACGGCGATCTTACTCTGAATGCAACCCTTGATTTGGATGCTTCTGAGCTTGAAGTCTATGGCGACATTAGCCAAGGCGACGCAGCTAACAAAATGGACGCCACGGATGGTGATAGCAAATTAATCCTTAGCGGTACCGGCACAGTAGAAGATTTCTCCAATATATATTTCACAGGAGGATCTATTCAAAATCTCCAGATAAATCGTCCGGAAACACTTGCGGACGACCTTACGGTTGTTGGTATCTTCACCCTCAACACAGGCGTGCAGTATTTCGATATCGATCAGTACACACTCGATCTCGCCGGTTCGATCCAGCTTATTTCAGGATCGGTCACCGCAGGGACACTCTCGAAAGTGGACTTTGACGATAACACCGAAATTCCCGCAAACTTCTTTACAGACAACACCGCATATGACGTAGAGCTCAATGAAGAGGTAACTCTCGGCAGCGATCTGACCATACTGGGCACGCTATCTTATACCGGCGGCACAGAGCAGAATCTCTACACAGGCGACGACAATACACTGACTTTTGGCCCTTCGGCCACACTACCGGACTTTACAACTACCGATCATATTATCGGTAATATGAAGAGAACGGTTACAAATGCTCTGACTTCCTTCCCGATTGGCGGCGGCCCAGCAACCACCTATCGCCCGATTTCGATGCAATTCGAGACCGCAGGCAGCTCGCAGGTAGTCAAAGTATCCAGCGAAATAATCAACCCGACATACGGCCGCGCAGGCGATCCCGAAAACGCAGTGCAGATTGCATGGACAGTAACGCCCGAGGGCACAGCTCCTAGCGACGACATGAAAGTCCGCCTGGAGTGGAACACCGCATACGACGGGGACACTCCTCCGGCCGCAAACAAGACATTTGCAGCCAGATGGGATGGCACCGAGTGGGATTCGTATTATGATTATGCATCATATACAGTACCAGTCGATCGCCAACTTGCAATGAGCGACTTTGCGGTAAGCGCATCGGAACTTGAAGGCACATGGGCCGCATTTACAGCCGACGAAGCCACTTCAACCTCCGCTGCCGAAGCGCTCACATCTGATGTATATAAACTGGTATTCACCGAAGTTACACCAAACCCCGCAACCAGCGGTAATAACTTCAGCGTTACGATCCAGCTTCAGGACGAGAACGGCGATCCGGTAACCGCTACAAAAGCTTATACCGTAAACGTATCGACTCATCTCGGAACTGCACTGGACGCACCGGCAACGCGCGAGAGCGATATTGAAATCGGCTCGAATTCAGTTATATTCAGCAATCTTTCGATCCCGAATGCAAGCGGTGAATCCGGAATCCAGCTTTTGGCCACCACTGCCACCACCGACCCGAGTGGCGACGCAGTCCAGGCTGGCGTAAGCGAGCAGATTTCCTTAATCGGCGACGACCCGACCGATCAGGCCTCCGGCATTGCATTCTCTAACGTTGCCGCGACAACAGTCGACGTATCGTGGACTGCTCCGGCAACCGCAGACCCGGTAGTGCTTATCGCACGCGCAGTATCGACAATCGATACGCATCCCTCGGATGGTACGACTTATGTAGCCAACTCGATTTATGGAGCGGGCTCCAGCGTCGGTGATGCTGTTGTGCTTTATAAAGGCACCGGTACAAGCGTCAAGGTCACAGGCCTCGCACCCTCGACCGATTACTATTTCAGCGTATATGCATACACCGGCTCGGCAGGCAACGAAAATTACCTTACCGATCCCGGCGTGAGCAACTTCAACCAGCTGACCACCACAACCGGTACAACCGACGATGACGCCGAATTCGGCTCGAATGATACACGTCTGACAGCAGCCCCGATCGGCACTAACACACCGGTCAAAGGCCGCATCAGCAGCTCGACCGACGAAGACTGGTTTAGCTTTACGATTACCAATGCTTCGCCAAATGTCAGAGGCAGAATCTATACGCTTCCCAAGAATTATAACATTGAATTCTATGATTCGGACGGAAACCGTATCCGCAGAGCAATCCGCCCGGGCACGAACAACGAGGCTTTCGTTGTGAACTACCTGGATGCAGGCACCTATACGGTACGCGTTTATGGTGTGGATGGCGCAAATGATACCGAAAATTATACTCTGCTGATCACCACGATGAGCACAGAAATATTCAGCGTTACTCCGTAATCATAGTAAATGTAGAGCAGAAAGAAATTAAATATTTATAATTAATAAAGGGTTTAAGCTATGATAACCAAAATTGTCAAACCAAGAAAACATGGATTAAAGTTTTCGTGGGGGCAGCTGCTCTGGTTTGCGGTAGGATTCTTCCTTCTGGCAGGAGAGCTTTACGCCCAGGACGTCTACGAAATATCCACACGTCAGCGCCGTTTGGGCGACCAGATCGGCGTGGAATTCTGGATCAAATCGCTGACGACCGATGCTCCCAATCTTGGTAATGCTTCAATCTCTGTTGTCTATAATACGGACTTCCTTGCGCCCGAGGGCAATCAGGCCTACGAAAGCACGGACTCCGTGGATGTCGACATCAACCAGACAGACGCATACACTACCTTTACATCGCCTTTCAGCGATGTGACTTATGGCTATACATCTGCGCTCGGCGCATCCCCTGCGGATGCCGAACAGGGCGGCAACCATGTATATACATATCAGATAGACGTTAATCTTGACATGGGCGGCATTGGCTATCAGCCGTCGTCATCCGGCAGAGGTTCGTTTGCCGGTATGCTGAAATTCGATATTCAGGATCATGCAAATCTTACTTGCACCGATCTGACAGAAATTGCTTTTAATACTGCTGATTTTGTAAGCACTATTGAAATTACAGACGCCGACGGAAATAACATAACCGACCAGGTATCCTTTGTAGATCCCGACGACTTTGTTATCCGCGGCATTACAATCCTGAATCCCAATGGCGGTACTCAGGCAATCAACAGATATCCCGATCCGGCATATGCTTCGATTTCGCCGAATCAGGGCTATCCGGTATACTTCGAAAGAAGTGGAATTATCAATACCGGTACATATGATTATGGCGAAAGCAGTGTGGCTTATCTCCTCGAGTATTCGCTCAATGGCGGAAGCTCCTGGAGCACAATCGGCCGAGTAGCCGAAACAGTCAACGACGAAACAGCCATGGGCGCTAACGTTGCCAATTATGTTTCCGGCGAGATTGACGTTGTCAGTTCCACTAGCGAATACTACATCACTGACGGCGACGGCGATCCTCTGATCGTTAATTACTCCGGCGTCATCCGTGTGATCTGGGAAAACAGCGAAAACTTCCCCTACAGATCAGAAAATGGTAAAATACGGATCAGCCAGATTGCAGAAACCGACACCGACGAAGCAATCACAACTCGTGCGGCCTATACCGACGACTGCCGCAGAGATGAGAGCGACGAAACATTCGTGCTTGGCCGCTTATTCTTTGTACAGCTCGACGGCACCAGTTCATATTTCAGAACTGCAAGCAACTACAGCCAGGCAACCCAGCTTACGGTAATGGCTTGGGTGAATCTGAACTCCGTCAACGAAGACGGCGAACCGGCAATCGTTGCTAATTCGGCCGGCCCTGCTGAAGGCGCAGCCGAAGGCGCATGGATGCTCTATCTGGCCGATGGTCAGTATCCGGCATTCCGTGCTCGCGAAAATGAAGGCCGCGGCCCGAGCGGTTATATCGGCATGGTACAGTCGCAGACAGCGCTCTCGACTACCAGCGATGCTTCGCCAATCCAGGATGCTCATGCGAACAACTGGGTGCATATCGCAGCCACAGTTTCGAACAATGTGGTATCGCTCTATGTAAACGGCGAAATGGTTGACGAATATACAAATAACTACGCAGTCGATCCTCGTCTTCTGGTGACCAACCATCCTATCTGGATCGGTGTCAATCCCAATGACGAAATTGAAGAAGACGACTACCTGCATGCAGGCATCAAAGAAGCAACCGTATGGCGCTATGCGCTCAGCCAGGACGAAATTCGCCAGAATATCGGCGGCGTCTACGATCCGGCTGGAGACGTTGCATCCATTAATCCGGTTAACGGCGATGAACGCGCAGGCCTGGAACTTTATTATACATTCCAGGGTATCCGCACGGATGTTGCCGACGATACTGATTACCAGAACGGCGCAACAGTGCTGAATTATTTCGAAGACCCGTCTCTCAGCGCATCGGCAGTTAATAATAATATTAACTACCGCCCCGATCGCTCGCATATCACCATTACTTCGCCCATCGGCGGAGAGGGTGTGCGCAATGTTGACGACGTGGTTTACGAAGTTCGCTGGGCAGGCTATGGCCTTGGCAGCACAGCTCCGGATACGGACGACATTATGGTACAGTTCAGCCGTGACGGCGGAGCTAACTACTATGACGCAAACGACAATCAGGTTCCCTCTGTTGCTCTGACAAACGTCGAGATCGAAGATGGCTATGCCACTTGGGAACCCTATAACAACGTAACTATCACCGGCCAGGATGATGACCTTCAGGGTCTTGTCCCGATCGGCACTAATTATTCCAAAACAGTTAAGCTGAAGGTATCCGGTACGACCGATCGCGGCCAGGAAGATATCGAGAGCATGTCGGGCGATTTCACAGTTGCCCCTTACTTCGCTCTTAAGAACACCGGCGGTGCGTTTGTCGAAGTTCCTTCGAATACCGAGCTGAATCTTTCCGGCGCTACCGGCTTCATCGAAGCATGGATTAAGCCCTACAGATTCCCCACGGAAGATGAGGAATACTTCGCAATCGTCAGCAAAAAAGACAGCACAATGACCGGCGACAGCCTGCATTATGCATTGCGTCTGCTTGCCGACGGAACCATCCAGTTCGCAGTTGGCAGCCCGGCCGGCATCACAACCGCATCCAGCGATGCTGACTATTCGCTGAAACGCCCGAACCTGCTGCGCATGGACTCCGTCTGGACTCACGTCGGCGTATGGTTCAATCTTGGTAACGGCAACGACAACGACGTCAGATTCTATATCGACGGCGAAGTTCAGACCGGCCAGGAATTCTCATCGACCACAGGAGTTGCTCCTGACGTGCAGAACAATTATCCTTCGTACATCGGCTATGAGCCGAGCGATGAAGAGGGTACAGACAGCCATGGCTTCGTTGGCGAGCTCCGCGAAGTACGTTTCTGGAACAACAACCCGGCAAACATGAAATCGACCGGCAACGAGCCTACTGAAATGACCGAGTTCATCCAGGGCGCGCTTACTATTCGTGCAGACGAACTGGCGCTCCTCGGCGGCACCAATTATTCCAAATATCTGGTTGCAGCATATTCGATGAACGGCGGCGCATTCGTAAACAGCGGTATCAAGAACAGCATTCCGGTTTATCCGGTGGACGACGATCTTGTCGGCCGCGTGAAAAACGGAACACTCTCTTATGTAGCAACCAAACCGCTGCTTAAGCTTATCAAGCCCGAATACGAACAGGCCGTGCCTAATACCGAAGACGACCTTCAGGTACGCTGGGTAGGATTTGATTATAACCGTAATGATGCAGCTTCTACATTTATTAATGGCAGCGGCGGCGCCACACACGCAGACCTCGAGTATTCGGTACTTGGCGGCGGCGGTATGATCATTCAGCCCTATCAGGCAGTAACAAGTGAAGCATATTCGGTGGCATACCCGAATGCGATGACTCTGCCCACCGGCAATAACAGTTTCGAATTCCCCGGCACCTCCAGCAAATCGCAGTTCAGCGCACGCCTGGATGTTTCCGCAGCGGATCCGGATCTGAACAACGACGGTGTATATAATGACTACGGCCAGATTGCAGCAACTATGACCAATGGTCGTCTGCGTCTGCAGGGCCGCTCCACAATCAACGGCACAACATTTGAATACGAAAACGGCACCAATGGCGATATGCCCACACTCAGAACAGAAAGCGACCTGTTCAATATTACTCCTCCGAGTAACTTTACTGTTCGCGTACTGCTCGAGGGCTATCACACAGGACTGGCCGGAGCCATCCAGAACGATATCGGCTCGACATATGACAACAATGGTATCCGCATCAAGCTTTACAGCGACAATGCCAATACGCCTGGTGTTCTCATTGCCGAAGCAGAATCCACAAATGGCTATTCGAACGATGCAACAGCTCTCGACCCGACCGCAGGCGTTGGCCGCGGCGCAGACGGATCTGAATTCGCAAACGTTCCGTTCGTATTCACAGAAATTTCAGATAATGATTACTTTGTAGTGGTCGAGCATCTGAACCACCTGCCGATTATGTCCGCTTATGCGGCTCCGTTCTACTACTCGGGCGACGATGTCAGCACCTGGGTTGTCGAATCCGGCTGGGATTTCCAGACCTGGGACGGCGTGGTAGACAACATAATCACAGACGCAGAAGCATCGACAACTCCGCCTTCATACGGCACTAAATACACCGCATGGGGCAACGCAGAAACCGATCCCGCTCAGACCGCATACGCAGCCACAGGTCTGATCTTCAATAATGGTCAGGCTGGCGGAAGCGCCAATGCTATAGCAGCAATGGTCGGCGGCGATGTTTACAAAGACGGTCAGATTAACGCAGCCGACCGCGCACAGGTTCGCGCAGACATTGGCGGCAGCAATATGAGCAGCGATGTTACAGGCGACGGCAACATCGACGCCGACGACCGTACCATCGTCGACAGAAACACCAACAAGGTTTCGTCGCTTACCAATCTGAGCGTCATCAATAAATTCGACGACGGAACAGTCGAAGAATCGCCCATTCTGGATTATCTCGTCTCCGACGACCCGATGACGGTTGTCCATCCCGAATATCCGGAATATTCCGAAATGTTCATCCGCGGCGCGGAGAATTATCTCGCAAATGGCGGCGAATATCACCACGACGGACTCAGAGTGGAGAAATACGCAAAAGACGTAGTGCTCAGCAATGTAAGCTATGAAGTCAGCGCAAGAACACGCGTCAATCGCAACAACAATACAATCGAAATACCATTCTACATCAAAAACACAGGCGAACTTTTCGCACTGGCAAATGCCACATTTGCAATCGATTATGATCCCGCATCGCTCAAATTCGAATCTCTGATCAAAGAGCAGACGGTCATTTTCGACAACGACGGCGAAGGATACAATGACCTTGGCTATGGCAAATTAGCTACCGGCCCGACAAAGAATACGGTCGATCCTATCCCGAACATCCGTACTATCGAAATTATGTATGACGCTTATACCGAAGGCCCCGGCCAGAACGTACCCAGCGATTATACATATATCGGTACTCTGGTATTCAAAGTTATCCGCCCGCAGGAAATGTACACATTCAACTGGTATAATGAATCCGTCCATACAGTCGACGGCCGCATTGTAACCGGCGATGGTACATTCCTCGATATTCCTCCGGCATACTGGGGCAAAGATGCAAACATCACAGCTCCGAACGGCGGAGAAACCTGGAGAGCAGGCAAATCCAATACAATTCAGTGGGCCACCAATGGCACAGTCAGCGGCAATGTCTATCTTGAGTTCTCGCTCGACGCAGGCAAGACCTGGGACAGAATCAATCCTAATCCGGTTGATATCAACTCCAGAAGCTACCGCTGGGTAACACCGCAGGTCACCTCGACCGAATGCCTTGTTCGCATGGTTGATGCAGAGGGCAACCTCGAAATCGATCGCAGCGATGCCACATTCGTACTCGAGCCCGCACCTGTCGAAATTACACGCCCGAGCGCTGGCGATCCGGTATACAAAGGCGCCACCGACGACCACATCATCTGGTCGTATGACGAAGCAGTCAGCGTCCGCTTCGAATTCAGCGAAAACGGACTTGACGCATGGACGCCCGTAACCGGAATAGTCAATGCCAAAGAAGGCCAGACCAAATGGACAGTACCGGCGATTAACACCAAGCAGGCAGCAGTCCGCATGGTTAACGCCACTACCAACGAAGTGCTCACCACCTCGTCGCAGTTCAGAATCCTTGCAGGCGATGTTACAATTACACATCCGCAGGCAGGCGAAGTGCTCAATAGCGGCAAGGAAAAAGCAATCCGCTGGACAAAATCCAATGTCGATAGATTCGACCTCCAGTGGAGCGCAGACGGCGGCCAGACATGGCAGTCAATCAGCAAAGACATACCCGCAGCAGTTAAATCCTTCGGATGGGCTGTTCCTGAGCATAAGACAGACGAAGCTATCGTCCGCGCTATCTGGAACAACGATCCCCAGATGGAATACAGCCGCAGCGGTATGTTCTCGATCGACGGTAAAGTCGGAGTGGAAGACCTCCACAAACTCGGCTATATCTTCGACGAACCGGTACCGAACCCGTTCAGCGAAGTCGCAGAACTCTCCTTCACCATCCCGGTTACTCAGAGCGTCACAGTCGACGTACTCAACCAGGCCGGCCAGAGAATGATGCGCCTTATCGACGGTGCCACCTATTCGGCAGGCACACATAGCTTCCAGCTTTCCGGCAGTGATCTGCCCTCGGGTATGTATATCATCATACTCCGCACAGGCAGCTACACAATGACCCAGGAAGTTGTGCTGATTAAATAATATCCCTCGCCACACGGCGAAGACACATGGGAGCGGCCACCCGGCCGCTCCTTTTTTTTGTAATAATAAATTTGACGAACCGCTGCTTTTTGCTAATTTTGACAAATCATTTTCCTCATTTTCACGACTTTATAATATGGAAGCATTAATCGCATCGATATACTGGGATGCCTCGCCCGAATTTTTCAGCGTGGGGCCGATTACTGTACGCTGGTACGGCCTGCTCTTTGCGCTCGGATTCGCCATCGGCTACCAGATACTCTGGTGGATGTTCCGGCGCGAAGGCCATTCGCAGAAAGAGCTCGATACACTTACTGTCTATATGGTGGCCGCCACCATAATTGGCGCGCGCCTGGGCCACTGCTTTTTCTATAATCCCGATTATTATTTAGCCAATCCCATGAAAATACTGATGATATGGGAGGGCGGGCTTGCCAGCCACGGCGCTGCAATCGGAATTGTGCTCGGAGTCTGGATATTCGCCGCTACGAATAAACGCGCAACATTTCTGTGGACTGCCGATCGGTTGCTGGTGCCAGTAGCGCTCGCAGCGGCATTTGTCCGATTGGGCAATTTTATGAATTCGGAAATACTCGGCCACCCTGCCGACGTGCCCTGGGCGGTGGTATTCGCCAGCTACGACAGCGTTCCGCGCCACCCGGCCCAGCTATACGAAGCGATCAGCTATATCGCGATTTTTGTGTTCCTGCTGTTATATTATAAAAAGCATGGAGAGAAAACTCCTCGTGGAATTCTGGCTGGGATGTTTCTTATACTACTATTCTCGGCTCGATTTTTTCTTGAATTTTTCAAAATGCAGCAGGCCGATTTTGCTCCGCCGCTGGGAATTCAGATGGGGCAATGGCTGAGCATCCCTTTCATTATCACGGGTATAATCATGATCCGGCGCTCGCGCCCACCGGAAGTAGCCGGCAATCGAGAGAAAGATTAATATTTGCAAAATTTTAAAATAAAACATGGCCGGGCGTATATCATAATGATTTTATCCGAATAAATTATTATATTTCGTCCGGCCATATTTATATATAAATATCTGAGGAATTAATGTATTCTCATCTCCATTCGGCATCTGTCTTCGGAATAAATGCATTCATCGTAGAAATTGAAACCCATCTGGACAACGCAATTCCCGCATTTTCGATCGTCGGGCTTCCCGATTCCGCAGTCAAGGAATCACGCGAACGCGTCACAGCGGCGATTAAAAATTCCGGATATATTTTCCCGACAAAGAAAATTACGGTCAATCTCGCTCCGGCGGATATCCGCAAGGAGGGCAGCGCATTCGATCTGCCAATCGCGCTGGGGGTGCTAAAGGCCAGCGGCACGCTCCAGACGGACGATCTCGACGACGTCATCGCCCTCGGAGAGCTCGCGCTCGACGGCAACCTCCGCAGCATTCATGGCGGGCTGTCGATAGCGGTCGAGGCCGCCGCAAAGGGGTTCCGCCGCATATTGCTGCCTCCCCAGAATGCCGAGGAGGCCGCACTGGTCGAAGGGCTGGACGTTTATCCCGTAAAAAATCTGACTGAAGCCGTCGAATTTCTCAACGGCGAATCAACGCTCGATCCGGTCAAAGTCGATCTCGAAAAATTGTTCGAAGCCGAAGAGCAGCTCGCCGGACTCGACCTATCCGACGTCAAAGGTCAGGAAAACGTCAAGCGCGCACTCGAAGTAGCTGCCGCAGGCGGCCACAACATGCTGATGATCGGGCCGCCCGGCTCGGGCAAGACTATGCTCGCCAAGCGGATACCCACGATTCTGCCGCCGCTAGCGCTGGGGGAATCGCTCGAGACCACAAAGATTCACTCGGTGGCCGGAACTCTGCCTTCGGATCGCGCGTTGGTGACCGTGCGGCCGTTCCGCGCACCGCACCACACGATAAGCAATGCCGCGCTCGTCGGCGGCGGGGTAAGTGCAATTCGCCCGGGTGAAATCTCGCTCGCGCACCATGGCGTGCTTTTCCTGGACGAATTGCCCGAATTCGCGAGGAACGTGCTCGAGGTGCTGCGCCAGCCGCTCGAAGAGAAGTGCATAATTATTTCCCGCACAAAAATGACTGTCGAATACCCCGCGAATTTCATGATGGTGTGCTCGATGAATCCATGTCCCTGCGGGAATTTCGGCGACCCCAACAAGGAATGCACCTGCACCCCGCAACAGATTCAACGCTACTCCGGCAAAATCTCCGGGCCGCTGCTCGACCGTATCGACATCCACGTCGAAGTTCCAGCGGTAAAATATCAGGAGCTTTCGTCAGACCGCACCGGCGAGCCTTCGTCGAAGGTGCGCGAACGTGTGCTTCGGGCGCGGGCAATTCAGGCGGACCGGTTCAAAGACGAAAAGGGGATGTACAAAAATGCGGATATGAGCTCCAAAGCGCTCCGCAAACACTGCAAGCTTGACGAGCAGTCCCGCGAATTGCTCAAAATGGCCGTAACCCGGCTTGGATTCTCAGCACGGGCTTATGACCGGATAATCAAGCTTGGCCGCACGATCGCCGACCTCGATGGCGCCGGCGAGATTCGCTCCGAGCATATCAGCGAGGCTATCCAATACCGCAGTCTTGACCGGCAGTACTGGAAATAATTTCACACAATTTATTAGTTATATATCAGAACATGAATCCGATGTCGGCGTAAATTCCCCAGCGCTCATCGCTTTTGGCCAGGTAGGCGGAGACGGTGTATTTATCCTCGATCACCCGCAGCCAAAGCCCGGCGCCGACAGAGGTATGCCACATATCCGATGATTCGCCGGAATAATACGCGCGGCCAATATCCGCAAATGCGAGCAGGCCCAGATTGCCCGGCACAAGCACGCGGAACGGCGACAGCTTTGCGCGGAATTCGATATTGCCGACAACCGAGGCGTCGCCTGTGAAGCGGTTTTCGCTGAATCCACGCAGCGAGTAGTGCCCGCCTGCGTATGCCGATTCGAAAAATGGCGCCCGCCCGAAATTCTTCTGCCCGCTTAGGCGCAGCGCAAGCGTTATCGGGGTGAGCAAGGCATCCTGAGAAAGGTATGCACGGGCGTCGAACCGGGTTTTCCAGAATGCATATTTATTTTGGAGAATTGCCGGATACCAGGTGGCAAGCGCATCCAGATAAACCCCCGAGCGCGGCCAGACCTGATTATTCCGACTGTCGTAATTCAATTCCGCGGAAAGCCCCGCCAGCGTCATATTCGAATAGCCATAGGGCATTACATCGCTGATCAGAACGTTGCCCATATGCCGGTTGAATGCCCATTTGAAGCGCCCGCCCGCCGAGATCGAAAGCTCTTTGGCAAACCTGAATGAATACATGG
>CAZEMR010000003.1:35551-93372 GCA_964513465.1 uncultured Hyphomicrobiales bacterium | reverse complement strand
AAAAGAAGGGGGTATAAATATTCCAACGAACGCCCTCCTCAAAAATTTTGCGGAGTATGTAATAATTATTTGCAGGCTTGTTTTTTTTTGTATATTCGCGATAAGCGTATTACTTTTAAATCAAGGAGTGTGTTTATGAAAAGAATTCTTTTTGTTTTATCGGTTGTTTTATTATTTTGGAATGCAAGGAACGCATTCAGTTGCGATTATTTGAATGATTATTATTGCCCACCGCCATGTTCAACTTTGGTCGAATGGACAATGCAATCAAAAACACGAGAAACCTATTGTATTATTGATGGTGAATATCATTCTTGTCATGTCACTGCTTATTGGTGTTTTAGAATCATTGAATGCAATGGAGAGATTATCTATCAACTACATTACGGTTATTATTCTGTTGAACCAGAATGTTTATCAATGTTTGGTGGTTGTTTGGATGAAGGAGATTTATTTAGAGAAACTATTGAAACAATGGTTAAATGGAAACCGGCAAATCCAGCTCCTAATGAATGTATTTACCAAGTAAGAGCCGATTTTGGAACTTGTTATAAGGGAGAAATTGATCCAATAACTGGTCGATATCGAATGTATCCATGTCATAACATTACTTGTTGCAGTGTCTTTTATTCGCTTTGTGCCGATGAGAATGGTAATGTGGCCATGGAAATTGGCTCAGAACCATGGGGTGGTCCTTATGAATGCGAAGAGGAAGGATGTGCAGTAAAATGCTATGAAGTTTCTCAAATAATGGAAGAAATTGAATTAACACCATATTTTCCATTAGATTAAATTATTTATTAATTATAAGGACAATCAAAATGAAGAAGATATTATTTCTAATATCATTTTTGATATTTGCTTCCGCTTCAGCGCAAACCATCGAACTGCCCTATTTCGGAGCAGAGCTGGAAACGCAGTTTTCATTCAGTTATAAAAGCAGTGCGATAGATTATTATTCCTTACTGAAGGAAGGAAACAAAGCTACGGTTTTAATTAACCGGTCGGGTCCGGAAACTTTCATTATGCAATCCCAAAATTCCGGGGATTCCTGGAATATTATATATGCAGATACTATCGAAGGTATTGGCTGGGATCCCGAAAAGCCATTGCCCGATTCAATCACTCATTTTCCAAAGCTTGGCTTCAGAAGTCTTTCCAAAACGGACGATGGCACATACTACGTAACGGTCGATTCATCCGGCATTGCCAAATCGACCGATAACTGCCAGACATGGGAGAGCTTCAGGCATAATCTCGGCCAGGATACTTTCAAATTTGAGGAAAGCTATAAGTTATTTATGATCGATAATCAAAACGGTTACCTGAGAGACCAACAGAAAGTATTTATAACCCGCGACGGCGGACATAACTGGCAGGAGATTTCTCCGGGCTATGATTTCCTGCGAATTGATGCTATAGATGTAGTCGGCGATCAGCTCTATCTTAGCGTAGCGCGGAAAATCGATGGCGATTATCCTTTATATTTATTAAGATATGATTTTCAATCGCAGAAGTGGCATAGCGCTGATTCGAAAATAATCATCAACGGCTTTAATTTTCATAATCAAAATCTTGGATTTGCCTATGGAGATATTCGAGCAAGCCATACTCAATCAAGATATTATCCATACATTCTGAAAACCACCGATGGCGGAGATAATTGGCGTGTTTGTCTCGACAGCGCGGAGACCGACTACGGTCGTATTCGCGATATTGATTTCTACGATGAAAATAATGGGATTGCCGTAGGGCTATATAGTCTTTTGCTAAGAACCACCGACGGCGGAGAAACATGGATATATCAAATGCATTATGACGAAAAAAAGGGGCATGATGTATATATGAAAGCTTGGTTTTGCAAACCGAACGAAGCTGTCATTTTCACATATGTGCAAAGAAATATTCTTAAATATACCGAAAAGGGAACAGCGGTGCGCGAGATTGCCGACAACGGCTTTTCTCTATATCCCAACCCTGCCGAAGATTATATTTATATTGAGACAAAATGGGAAATATCTGAATTCAATTCCGACATCAAATGCGTCGATGCTATGGGCCGGGTATATAATATCCCCATCATATCCGAATCAAGTCGCATCAAATTGGATATATATGAGTTAATGCGCGGAATTTATTATATCCAAATCCAAAATGGGCAGGAACTGATCAGAACAAAATTCATCAAAATTTAGCTTTCTTCAACTCTAATTCGCGGATGGCGTCGCGGGCTATCCAGCGGGCAGATTTCGATTCGCCCTTTTTCCGGATAATTCGGTGGGAGAGGGCGATTGCTTTGTCCATCAGCGCGGCATTGCGCTTGCCGATCTGCCTCAGCGCCCAGTTGACCGCCTTGCGCACGAAATTGCGCTCGTCGGTGGAGTATTCCATAATCAGCGGGAAGAATTGCTCCATTTTCTCGTCCGGCGCCTTTTTGTCGTGCACAGCCAGCGCCGCGATCGAGGCAAATGCCGCCCGGCGTACGAATTCCCGATCGGAGCGCGCCCATTCGAAGATTTTGTCATATATAAACGGCGTTTTGTCGAACAGCTTCATGCAGCACTGGTCGCAGATGTCCCATGAATCGAAATCCTGCGCCCAGCGGTCCATCTGCCCGGGGGTGACCTCGGAGGGGCGGTCGATCAATGCGGCGAGTATGCGCGCTTCGTGGATACCGGTAGCCCATAATTCGAGCGCAAGCTCATGATTTTTGCCGATTTTGCTGGCGTAGGGGTTAAGCTGCTTCATCGTTACCCCGAGTGCATTGGCTCCCCCGACAGCGAAATGCTTCATGCCTTCGCGGCGCTGGGGCGAGGACATTTTTTTCAAATCTTCAATAATCTCTGCGACATCCATAATTTTTTTATTATTTTTGATGAGAAAATTGCTTTGCAATGTAACTTAAACCGGGCAAGCGGCGTTATTCTAAAATAAGAAAAAATCAAGCTGCATATGTCATTCTGGAATAAATATCCTAATCTTTTTCGCATTGTCTTTCTGATTTTCGGCGGGGCCATGCTGGCGCTCGGCTTGTTTAAATTTACCGAACTGACGACTACTCCGGTGACGGGAATCTATCCGCGGCCCGTGCCGTCGCCGTTTTATATAATCGAGGAAATCCCCGGCCGGCGGCTCACCGATGAGAACAATCTACGTGCCGATACCATCGAAGTGGGAAGCTTTCTGATCGCAGTCGAAGACAGCGCGTTCAGCGATTCCAAAGGCCTCTCCGAAAGAATAGCGGAATACCCCGACAGCGCCCATATCCGTTTGCTTTTATTCAATCCCTATGTAGTCGAAAAACAGGAATTTCTCGTAAAAAAAGAAGACATCCCGGCCGAATTTTTCCGCCCTATATATAATGCAATGCTTATACTCGAAATCGAGCCCGGCCGAACCGCCCACCGCGCAGGCATACGGCGCGGCGACCTGCTCAACAAGATCGGGCCGCATGATTTTTCGCCCCGGGACAACAGCGCCCTCCGATACCTTCGCACGCGCGAGAGCGGCGATATTGTCACCTACGAAATTATCCGCAAGGATAAGCATATCAAATACGAGTTGCAGTTGGCGGCTTTCGGGGTCAGCTTTTTCAGCCTTCTGGCATTTGTCACCAGTCTGATATTCTTCGCCATCGGATTCTTCTTTGCGCTGAAGCGTCCGCGAATATTCGCAGCAAGGATGATCGGCCTGCTGTTTATCATGATTGCGGGCATCCGGGCAGCCGGGATAATGCTCAACCCGATTGATTTCGATACTCTTACCACGCTGAGCTACGTGGTTTACCAGACAGGCCTGTTTATGCTGTTTCCGGTGTTTATTCATACCACTCTGGTATTCCCGAAGGAAATTATCCCCCAATCAAAGCGGCGCAGAGTGGTGCTTGCGGCTTATATCATGGGCGGGCTTATAATTTTAATGTCATTCTCGCCGCTCGTGTTTTCATTCCGCAATCTGGAATTATTGAACACTGTGGTGAATATCAGCATATCGGCGCTCATAATATATCATTTCGGCATATTTATATTCTATCGCCGCCAGATCAGCCGCGAATACTGGCGCATGGCAAAATGGATAATTATCGCATTCTATATTTCTCCACTCGTTCTGATGTTCCAGAATCTTATGCCCTGGCTGATGGGCATGACCATTACAAGCTTTTCCGAATATGCGCTTGTGATTGCCAATTTGCTTATACCGATTGCATTTATATATACCGCATGGCGATACCGCCTGCTCGATCTGGATATGCGCCTGCGCCGAAATATTCAGTACGTGATAATCTCTTCGGTATGGGTGGCAGCTAATATCGCGGCATTCGGATTTATCGTCTGGCAGCTCGTCACTGCTCAATTCGGGATCCCCAATATATATATAGTAGGCTCGACCATCGAGGTTGCCCCGGCTACCATGCGCGTGGCGCCGGATGATCCCGTCCGCAGCCTGATACTCATTATCAGCTCCTTTGCGCTGGCTTATATATTCTGGCGAATCGGCAAATCCGGCCTGCGATTCCTCGACCGGAAGTTCTATCGAATCAAATTCGATTATGGCAAAGCCGCTGCCAAAATCACCGAAATGATGGAGAAAAACATCAGCGCCCAGGATCTCGCCCGGGGCCTCGTCGAAAAGCTCGGCGAGCTTATCCGGCTGAAACGAGTAGGAGTAATAATTTTTAAAGACGAAAAAATCGTCTGGGCCCAGGATTATTACGGATTCAAAAGCCACAGCCTGAAGGAATTCTGCCAGCTTGCCGGAACGCGGATTATCGAGGCAATCAAGATTTTCAAAGGCAGCTTCAGGATCGATTACCTGCCGTCCGATCTGAAAAATATATTCCTCGAGTGCAAATTCAGATATATAATCCCGATCCGCAGCAAGGGTCAGCTTACCGGCGCTATATTCGCAGGCGAGAAGCTTTCGGAAATCTCCTTCCGCAACGAAGACCTCGAATTTCTATCGACTATCGCGCGCCACGCTTCGGTAGCAATAGAGAACGCCTTCCTTTACGAAGACCTCGCCCAGCAGGAGCGAATCCGCCACGAGCTGGATATCGCCCGCCGAATCCAGCTTGCATCGCTGCCCCAGAAGGTGCCATACGTCAGCGGACTTGATATATCGGGCGTGTCTATCCCGGCTCTCGAGGTCGGCGGCGATTTCTACGACTTTCTGAACGGCTCGGCAAGCGAACTCACTGTGGTGGTCGGCGACGTCAGCGGCAAGGGTACCTCGGCGGCGCTCTATATGTCCAAAGTGCAGGGCATCATGCGCACGCTTCAGGAGTTCGACCTGCCGCCCGTGGATTTGTTGATCCGTTCCAATAAATTATTATACTATTCACTCGAAAAAAGCTCGTTCATCACCGCAATTGCAGCCCGGATCGACACAATGAACCGCCGCATACGATTTGCCCGCGCGGGGCATCTGCCGATGTATCACTACAGCGCAGCCCAGGGCGCAATCCGCCGGCATGTGCCGCGGGGGCTGGTGCTTGGCCTGAGCAAAGGAAAGATTTTTTCCGGGAATATCGAAGAAATGACTTTTGATTATGCGCCCGGAGATGTATTCCTGTTCATAACCGACGGCGTCACCGAAGCGCGAAACAACCGTGGCGAGGATTTCGACGAATCCCGGCTTATGGATTGCCTCATGCGGAATGCATTAAAAGAATCCCATGCAATCCGCGATGAAATTCTGCACGATCTGGCCGAATTCACAGACCATAGCGAGCAATACGACGATATAACCGTTGTGGTGGTAAAGGCTACGGAAAATCGTAGCTGACAGACAGCCGCAGTCCGCTGCGGTAGTCCGGGATAAAGCGAAGGCTGAGGTCATCGCTGACGTCAAAATCGAACAAATGCGCCCCGACGTATGCGTCCACTGCCGCAAGCGCATAAACGCCAATCAGATATAGTCCGCTAAGGTCGCGGTTGTCGCGATAAAACTCCCGCCGCGCCTTCATTAGCCGCACCTCGTTTGATTCCGGGTCGGCGCCATCGGCAATCGCGCGATCGACATCCTCTGCGTAATTCGAAAAGCGATTATGATTCCAGATAATCGAATAAACCAGACCGCCTGCGCCCGCAATAAAAAGCGGCGCTTTCCAGTAGCTTTCCACATAAATCTGGCCCATACCGGGCAGCAGCAGGGAATAGGCCACCGCCCTAAGCGGGGATTTGTGCATCACGAATCCGGCGGTATCGGCCGGCGATACCTCAACGCTGTCCGACTGCGCGTAAGACAGATTAAAAATGCCGGAAAGCATCAGCAATCCGGCAATATATATATATCGTAATTTCATAAGTCTCAATTAATTATCAAGACACGCGATTGCTTCGATCTCGATCATAACATCTTTGGGCAAAACGCATACCTGATACGCCGCGCGGGCGGGCTTGCCTTCGCCGAAGTATTCAGCATATATTTCATTTACTTTTGCAAAATCGCCCATATCCTTGAGCAGCACCGTGCATTTGACCACATCATTCAGTGTGGCGCCGGCTGCGGTGACGATTTCCTTGACGTTTTCGAGCGACTGCCGTGCCTGCGATTCGATATCGTCGCCAGCAAGCTTACCGTCGGCGGTGAAGGGTATCTGGCCCGATACGAATATGAATTTGCCCGATGCGGCGACTGCCTGTGAATATGGCCCGATAGGCGGAGCGGCTTTTTCAGTAAAGATAGTTTTTTTCATAATTTCTTTTTCCTGATTTATTAATATTATAACATCGATTTTCCGAGCAAAGCGGCTCCGATCACCCCGGCATCGTTCGAGAATTCAGCAAGCCTGACCTCGGCCTCTTCGGCTATCGAGGGCAGCGCGCGCTGGCGGATTGTCGAAAGCGTGGTCTCGAGCAGCATCGCGTGCGACTTTGATATTCCGCCGCCAATGATTGCCACCCGCAGATCGAGCAGATTCAGTACGCTGATTATGCCGATTCCGAGATAGCGGCCCACCCGCTTGAAGCATTCGATAGCGGCGGGGTCACCCTGGCTGATGTGTTCGGATATCTGCTTTACGTCGAGATTTTTATATTGTCTTAATTCCGATCGCGGATAGTCTTCGATAAGCTGTTTTGCGAGTCTGATTATTGCTTCCTTGCCGACGTATTCCTCGAGAGTGCCGGTGCGGTAGGCGTTTTCGAAGTCCGCCGGGTCGTCGTCGGCCTTGATTATCATGTGTCCGAATTCGCCGGCGCCGCCAATTAGTCCGCGTACGATATGGCTGTTCATAATCACGCAGCCGCCAACTCCGGTGCCGAGCGTTATATACAGAAAGTCCCCGATATCGCGGCCGGAGCCTATTTCAAGCTCGGCGAATGCAGCCACATTGGCGTCGTTATCCAGCGCCACTGGCATCCCGAATTTTTCGGACATCAAATGCTTTAATTCCACATTTTTCCAGCCGGGAAGGTTGGGGCTGAACAGCAGCACACCGTCGGAATTTACCACGCCGGGCATACCCATGCCAATCGAACGGACGTCGAATTCGTCGAGGAAATCCCCCACAAGCGCGAATATCCGCTCGATCACAATCTGGCGGCCTTCGCCGGCGCGCGTTTCGATTGTGTCGATTTTAATGATTTTATTATCGTCGTCGAGCGCGCCGCATTTGATTGTGGTGCCGCCTACGTCAAGACCGAGGTACATAATCAGAGTAAAATTTATTCAAACAAAACTAATCTTTATCTATATCCAGATAGTAAACTTTTTCTCCGGGCCGGGTCATCCCGTATTTCTCGCGGGCGATCTTTTCGATTTCATACATGTCGGTTCTGACTTTTTCGATCTGTCGACGGAGCGAATCCCGCCTGGCGGTTTCGTCGGCGATTTGCTGTTCCAGATCGGCCTTGCGCCATTCCATATCGATCCTTTTGACCAACCCGAAATCGGAGAAAAAGAGGAATCCGAAAACCACGGCAACGGCGATAGAACCGATTGCGATTCTTCGCCGTCGAGGGTTGTCGAATATTTCTTTAATGAAGTTCAGCTTCACTAATTTATGGAAGATTTATTTGGAAAATTGTTTTAATTCTTCGGCAAACCGGTCCATTTCCTCGCGTGTGCGTTTTTCGGTTGCAGCCACGAGCAGACCTTTTTTGCAGTCTTCGAATCTCGATGTGTCGATGCCTGCAAGAATTCCCTTTTGGGATAATTTCTCGATGATCTCTTTTGCAGGGACAGGCGTTTCGACAAGGAATTCGCAGAAGAAGGGTTTGTCGATTGCGATTTTGAATCCGGGAATTTCGCTGATTTTTTCCGCCAGATAATGCGCGCGGTTGAAGCTCTGCTCTGCCACCTCGCGGATGCCTTCCTTACCCATCGCGGCCATATAAACCGTGGCTGCGAGCATAATAAGGCCCTGGTTGGTGCATATATTTGACGTCGCGCGTTCGCGTTTGATCTGCTGCTCGCGGGTCTGTAGCGTCAGCACGAATCCGCGTTTGCCGTCGGCGTCCTGGGTGATACCGCTCAGGCGGCCGGGGATTTTACGCACATATTTCTGCTTGCATGCGAATAGCCCGAGATATGGCCCGCCGAAGTTCATCGGGATGCCCAGAGGCTGGCCTTCGCCCACCACGATGTCTGCATTATACTCGCCGGGAGGGGTAAGCATACCAAGCGAGATCGGATCAACCGATGCGATATAGAAAGCATTTTTCTGCGAATGGACGATTTTCTCAATTTCATGGACGTCCTCCAGATTGCCGTATGCGTTGGGGTGCTGCACCACGACCGCGCAGGTGTCGTCGCCGACAGCATTGCGGAGCGCGTCGAGATCGCAGGTGCCGTCTTCGCCCACTATTTCGTCGAATTCGAGGTCTTTCGCCGTGCAGATCGTATCAACCACCTGTCGATAGAAGGGATTGAGCTTGCCAGCGAGCAATATCTTAGTCTTTTTATTCTGATTATGTGCCATCAGGCAGGCCTCGGCCACCGCGCTGCCGCCGTCGTAAAGCGAGGCGTTGGCTACCTCCATGCCGGTCAGAGCGCAGATCATCGACTGGAATTCATACATCGCCTGGAGCGTACCCTGCGAGACCTCGGCCTGGTAGGGAGTATAAGCGGTTTTGAATTCCGGGCGCTCGAGCACCGATTGGACAATCGTAGGAGTAAAGTGGTCATAAGCGCCGCCGCCCATGAAGCATGTATGGGTATTGGCGGTAATATTCTGCGAAGCGTAATCTTCGAGTATTTTAATAATTTCAAATTCGGAAACTCTTTCCGGCAGATCGAGCGGCTTTTTGAGCCGAACGGCTTCGGGAATAGTATTGATTAATTCTTCAAAATTGCCGACCCCGATTTTCCGGAGCATTTCGTCTCTTTCCGCGTCTGTATTGGGGATGTAAGCCATTATTTCTCCGATGGTAAATTAAACCTTTAATAAATCATAGCTAAACATACAAAATTAGCCCAAAATATAGTCTAATCCAAAAAATATATGTATATACACCCAGCCCGCGGAAATATTTTCCTTTACCCGAATTTTGTATTAACTTTGTATTTTGCATTAAATATGTATTCCAATCAAATATGAAAGCGAGGAAAATGAAAGTACCCCTGTTAGACCTCAGAGCGCAATACGCCGAGCTTAAAGACCAGATCGAACCGGCAATGATCGAAGTAGCCGAAACTCAGATGCTGGTGCTTGGCCCCAAAGTCGCAGAACTCGAAAAAACTCTCGCCGCGTATTCCGGCGCAGCTCATGCGATTGGCGTTTCGAGCGGCACCGACGCACTGCTGACTGCGCTTATGGCCCTCGGTGTCGGCCCCGGCGACGAGGTGATTCTGCCCACATATTCATTCTTTGCCACCGCAGGCGTGGTTTCGCGGCTTTGCGCAAAGCCCGTATTCGTCGATAGCGACCCCGTCAGCTTCAATATCAATCCCGGGCTGATCGAGCCGCACATCAATGAGCGCACAAAAGCGATAATCCCGGTGCACCTCTATGGTCAGTCCGCCGATATGGACGCAATCCTGCGAATTGCCAAAATGCACGACATCCCCGTTATCGAGGACGCTGCCCAGGCAATCGGCGCCCAGTATAGCGACGGCCGCCCGGCGGGATCGATGGGCACAATGGGATGCTTCTCGTTCTATCCGACAAAGAATCTCGGCGGATTCGGCGACGGGGGACTGGTCACCACCCAGGACGAAGCGCTTGCCGAAAAGCTGCTGCAGATGCGCAATCATGGTATGCACCCGAAATATCATCATAAATTCGTGGGAGGCAATTTCCGGCTCGACGCGCTGCAGGCCGCAGTGCTTATGGCCAAATTCCCGCACCTCGATTACTGGCACGAAGCCCGCCGCCGCAATGCGAATAAATATAACGAACTATTCATCGCCGCCGGACTCGCCGAATCAACCGGCGCCACGGACTTCGATCCGAACAATCGCGTGCTGCTTCCCGAAGCGCTTTATGAAGACAGCGGCGCGAAGAATTATCATATATATAATCAGTACATCGTCCGGGTCGAAAACCGCGACGAGCTTCGCGACTTCCTCGGCAAAAGCGAAATCGGCACCGAGATTTACTATCCCGTGCCCTTCCATCGTCAGGAATGCTTCGCAGGCCTCGACCAGAGCGATTCCGAATTCCCGGTTGCAAACCGCCTTTCGGTCGAGACGATTGCACTGCCAATATATCCCGAGCTGACCGAAGAGCAAATCGGATACGTCGTCGAGACCATTAAGAAATTTATTAAGAAATAATTTCTTTGAATTATTCAAAAAGAAAAGCCGTCCGGGTGCGAACTCCGACGGCTTTTTGAATTTTAGCAAAAATATATTATTGCATTATATATTTATGCCCAGAGGCAGAGATACATCTCCGAAGGCTCGACCAACAGCGGATGCGAAGGCAGCACCCGCACCGTAAAGCCCTGCATTCCGGTATCCGGACATTCGTATTCGCCTTCGAAATAATGATAGTCTCCCTCGGATTTGACCAAATGCAGAGATTTTTCGGTTGCTTCGGTCAATTCCTTATGCGGATCGACCGCGCCGTAGTAAACCTGCACCACGACGTCCTCGGGCGTAAGTTTGCCAAGCGAAACAATCGCCGATACTCCGATTTTCTTGCCGGGATAGATTTCGCCGTCGTTCTTGTGCGATACGTCGATTATCTCCAGCAACGACCAGTTGTCGCGGACTTTCTGCTTCCAGTACCGGAAGTCATTGGCCAGACGGGCATTATCCTTCATGAATGATTTATATCTTTCAGCCGCAGGGAAATAGAATTCCGTGCAGTATTCTTTAAGCATACGATGCGTCGAGAAGCGTCCCGCGATTGTCCGGATTGAGTTTTTCATAAACTGAATCCATGTGTCGGGAGCGCGATTTGCGCCGCGTTCGTAGAACATTGGCACGATCACCTGCGCGAGTATGTCGTAAAGCGCCTGCGATTCGATTATGTCCTGCTCTTCGGGATTGGAATACATCTCGCCCTCGCCGATTGCGAAGCCGTTGGTGCCGTCGTAGGCCTCGTCCCACCAGCCGTCGGGCACGCTGAAGTTCAGAGTACCATTGAGCGCCGCTTTCATACCGCTGGTGCCGCTGGCCTCCATTGGCCGGATCGGATTATTCAGCCATACGTCGCAGCCCTTGACCATATAGCGGGCGATGTCCATATCATAGTCCTCGAGGAAAACGACATGCTTTTCGAGGTCGTATGCGCGGACTTTCTGGATAATACTCTGTATAACCTCTTTGCCCTGCTGGTCGTGTGGATGGGCTTTACCGGAAAGTATGAGCTGCACCGGTCGGTCGGGGTCTTTCATTATTTTAGCAAGTTTCTCCATATCGGTAAAAATCATCAGCGCGCGTTTATATGTTGCGAATCGCCGCGCAAAGCCGATCGTCAGCGCGTCCGGATCGAGAAATTCATTGATATTCCCCATTTGATTCGGCAGCAGATATCCCTTCTGATTTTTTTTGAGATATTCCCTTGCGAAAAGCACCAGCCGGACACGCCGCCGCTGTTTTTCGCGCCATAATTCCTCGTTGGGTATATTATCGATCTGATCCCATACCTCCTGATTGTCAGTATCAGTGCGCCAGTTCGGGCCAAGATAGCGGTCATACAGCTCGCCGAAATCGCGCGCCACCCAGGAATTAGTATGGATTCCATTGGTTATATATCTGATCGGCACCTCTTCGGCCGGGAAGCATTTCCATATCTGGTGCCACATATTACGCGCCACCTTGCCGTGCAGCTTGCTGACGCCATTATGGAAAGAAGTCAGCTTAAGGCCGAGCACCGTCATCGAAAAAGGTTCGTCAGGATTGTAATCGCCGATAAGTCCCAATTTTTTAAAATAATTGCGATCAATTCCCAGCGAATCCGAATAACTGGCCAGATACCTGTCGAGCCTGTCCTGACTGAATGCTTCATTTCCGGCTGGCACCGGCGTATGAGTCGTGAACACAGAGCTTGCGCGGGTTATCTGCTTTGCGGCCATAAAGTCGAGACCGAATTTCTCCATAAACATCTTTGTTCGTTCCAGCAAAGCGAAAGCCGCGTGCCCCTCGTTGATATGCACCACCGCCGGATCGATCCCCAGCGCCTTCAGCGCCCGCATTCCACCGATTCCGAGCAGCACCTCCTGCTGGATGCGTGTTTCGCGGGTGCCGCCGTATAGCTGGTCGGTGATATTGCGATATTCCTCATTCGAATTCTGCTCGATATTCGTATCCAGATAATACAAATGAATACGCCCGATATTCAGCTTCCAAATCTGCGCAAACGCCTTGCCGAAGGGGAGATCGACGTCGATAATAATCGGATCGCCATTGTCCTGCTTCATCAAAGTCAGCGGCATCGAAAAGAAATCATTATATTCATAAAATTCATTCTGCCAGCCATTTTGCGTCAGATATTGCCGGAAATAGCCCTGCTGATAAATCAGACCGACCCCGACCATCGGCAGCCCGAGATCGCTGGCCGATTTCATATGATCGCCCGCAAGCACTCCCAGACCGCCCGAATACACAGGCAGGCTCTCGTTTATACCATATTCCATGCTGAAATATGCGATCGCTTCCTTCGGATTGTGCGAATGCTCCGCAAACCAGGTCTGCGCCTTCATATAATCCTCATAGCGGCGATAGACAAAGTCCAGAAAATGCACGAATTCCGACTGTTCGGCCAGCTTTTGCAGCGATTCCTGCGGAATTTTATTGATAAACAGCACCGGATTGTGGTTTACTTCGTCCCACAGCGTCCGGTTCATGCGGATAAACAGTTCCTTCGATTCCGTATTCCAGCACCACCAGTAGTTATAGCAAAGTTCTTTAAGCCTGGCGATTCGTTCGGGCAATCGCGCGCTCACAACGAAACTATGAACAGGTTTCATAAAAATCCTCAATATATTTAAAAATAATTCAGTTCAATTTCTTATTATTGTCAGTCGAGAGAATGTCAAGATAGAAAGGTTCGTTCAGGAATAAAAATAATATTAATTAATAATATATGAAAATAAAAAAGTTAGCTATGTCTGCACTCGGAACATTTTTCGTCGGGCTCGGAGCTTTGGGGATTTTTATACCACTGCTGCCGACCACACCATTCCTGCTGCTGGCCGCAGCCTGCTTCCTTAGGGGATCCGACCGGATGTATGCATGGCTTATAAATAATAAATACCTCGGGCCGTTTATTATAAACTATCGCGAGCAGCGCGGCATATCACTGAAATTAAAAGGGCTTACCATATTTATTTTATGGGGAACAATACTTTATTCCGTATTCGAAGTTGCCAACCTCCTCTGGCTGAAAATAATTCTTATAGTAATCGCAATCGGGGTGACAATCCACCTCATCGCAATCCGCACTCTCAGATAATATATATAAATAATTGAAAATTAAGTTATGTACGGATTGGCGTCGTCCGAAAATGCACGAAGCGCCCGGGGAATAATCCCGAAGCTGAAGGGGCTATGCCCAAGCGTCTCACCGTCGGCTTCGAGCAGAAATATTTCATCGCTGTCGAATCGTATCTCTTTGCCTTTCAAAGCCTTAACCTTAGATATTTTCAGAATGCTTCCGTCGAATATGCGATGGATATTCATTATAATCTCGAATTTTCCGAGAGCGCCGATTAATGTCGCCGATAATAAGCCACCGTCGGGAATAGCGTGAGGAAGCTGTAAAATCCCACCACCATTGAATTTACCGATCCCTACACTCATCGAAAATGTTTTGGTTGCAAAAGAATTTCCATCGACATCAATAATGCAATCCCGTGCTTTTGTGTTAATAAGTGATGCGACTAAATGCTTGATATATGTGAGTTTGCCGCCGCGACCGCGCTCTTTTGCGATATTCACCCGTCGTGCTACCCGGGCGTCGAAGCCAATGCCCGCAACATTCGCGAAATATCGGATTTTTGGGTCGTCGTCCTCGAAATATTTAACTATGCCCACATCCTGCATAACTGTCTTGTTTTTCAATATGATATCCACTGCCTTTTGATAATCCGGCGGAATGTTATAAATCCGGCGCCAGTCGTTGCCAGTGCCGACCGGCATAATCCCGATCGTGACCTCGGTCGGATCGCAGGACTCCTGCGCGAAGATTCCATTGACCGCTTCGTTGAGTGTGCCGTCGCCGCCCACAACTATAATGCGGCGGCAGCCGCGCTCTACGTAAGTCTTAGCAATTTCAACGGCATGAAGCCTGCGCTCGGTATAAACAATCTCCGGATTGCCTGGGATTTTAGATAAAGCATTATTTATCAATGACTTATCGCGGAGTGTCTTTCTTACTCCTGACATTGGGTTGATGATTATTAAGTGTTTGTTTTTCAATTAAATACCGCATTAAGCTGAGACAATTTCCAGTATATTTTTCGCTGTTTCGAGCAATACTTCATCACTCATTCGCGTGCCGATGATCTGCAGCCCCGCAAAGCCCCTGCCGGAATCTATGGGGATGGTCACCGCCGGCAGCCCCGCCAGCGAAGGCCCGGCTGTGTAATAGTCTGAATTATATATATTTACATTGTTATTCGAATCGCAATTTTTGATTGTTTCAATAGGCACAGTGGGCGAAATAATTATATCATGTTCGCGGAATACCTTTATATATATATCTGAGATCATCCGCCTAACAGCTTGTGCCTTATGGAAATAGCGCTGTGCGTTCTCCTGAGATAAGGCAAACGTGCCGAGCATAATCCGCCGCTTCACTTCATCGCCGAAGCGTCGCGTTCGTATCAGCTCGTAAAATTCTGAATCATATGGAGATGACGATCCTCCAAAGCGAATGCCGTCATACCGCGCCAGATTGGACGAGGCCTCTGCCGCCGAAATTATATGATATGCCGGAAGCGCATAAGTATTTATATTATCATGAATTTGGCTACAATCATTATTCTTCATGATATTATTAATTGCATTTTCATAGGCCATAGCAATAACCGGCGAGCATATTTGATTATCAACCGGAATATATCCAATTCTTAAGTCGCACATGTTAAATGATTGGAAATTAATGCTTTTAAATAGCGATGTCAAGTCGTTTTCATCATGCCCCTTAATCACATCAAAAACCCGCTGAATAGTATCCATATCCGGTGCGATTATCCCGATCTGATCAAGCGACGAAGCAAACGCGATCAGCCCATACCGCGAAAGCCGACCATAAGTCGGCCGAAATCCGCATACCCCGCAGAGGGAAGCGGGCTGGCGCACCGAGCCTCCGCTGTCGCTTCCGAGTGCCGCGTGGCACATACCTCCGGCCACCGCCGCTGCCGATCCGCCCGATGATCCGCCTGGCGAATGGTCATCAAAAACAGGGTGGGAGACAGCTCCGAATGCGGAGTTCCGGCTGGCGCATCCCATCGCAAATTCGTCCATATTAGTCTTGCCGATAATGATTGCGCCGGCATCCCGAAGCCTGCGGACCGCCGTCGCGTCATAGGACGGGCGGTATCCGCGCAGCATCTCTGAAGCGCAGGTTGTGTCGAATTGGGTGGTCGAAATATTATCTTTGATGGCAATGGCCATTCCTTCGAGCGTGCGTGGTGGTCGCCCGAATTTAAAAATTGACGAATCGCTCAAAAACGTTATAAATGAATTTGTATCATCCGTTTCGATTTTGCGAGTTAAATCTTTTATCAGATTATCGAGCGAATTGCTTTCACTTTCAATGAGATATCTGTCGTTCGCATAGCTGAGCATGACGACGCGGTATTATTTATTGTTGTCGTTATTATTTTCGGATGGATGCTCGATGCTCCTCGAGGGTTTGCGTGGTGTAAATCCGTGTTTGCTCGAATCAGCAGGGCGATCGTCGGTTTCCTCAGGGCCTTTGGCTGGCGGGAAGGTGGTTTCCTTTGTGTCCTGTTTTTCGTGTTCGGATTTGGATTGATCGATCGGTTTCTGCTTGACCTCGGCGGCGGACCGGACGTCCTTCTCTATGTCCCGCATCTGAGTCTCGAATTGGGATTGCGCTTTTTTGACCTGCTGAACACCCTTGCCGATCATCTGGGCAATTTCGGGAATTTTTTTAGGCCCGAAAAGCACCAGCACTGCGAGGATGATCAGAATTAATTCTCCGCCGCCAATATCAAACATTGCTGTAAACTACTGAATTCGTTGATATTACTTATTGTCGTTGATTTTTTTTGTATCGTCGTTCTCTGTGTCGGCCGCTTTTTTGAATTCCTTGATTCCGGAGCCGAGGCCCTTCATCAATTCGGGTATTTTTTTGGCTCCGAATAATAAAAGAATCGCCAAAAGGATTAGTACCCATTCCATTCCGCCAGGTAGAAAGCCCATTTCAACCTCCAATATATATGTTAGACCTATTTAGTAAGGTCTTGAAAATTATGCTATGTTCAGCGATTCGAAAATCGCAATTCCATCCGCGCAGCCGAGCATTTTGTCCGAGTAGCGCTCCGGATGGGGCATCATGCCCAGTATATTGCCGCGCTTGTTGATTATGCCCGCAATATTATTGATCGAGCCGTTCGGATTTGCCTCGGGTGTAACTTCTCCATTTTCATCGCAGTAACGGAAAATGACGCGGCCGCTGTTCTCGAGCTCTTCGATCTGGTCGGGACGCGCGAAGTAATTTCCTTCGCCGTGCGCCACTGGAATCCGAAGTATTTGGCCCTCTTTAAGTTGTGACGTAAATACCGTCGAATTATTCAATGTTTTCAGGTGAACGTCCTTGCAGACGAAGTGCAGGGAATTATTGCGGAGCAACGCTCCGGGAAGCAGCTCGGCCTCGGTAAGTATCTGAAAACCATTGCAGATACCGAGAACATATCCGCCGCGTTCGGCAAATTTGATCACCTCGCTCATAATGGGCGAAAACCGCGCAATTGCGCCGCAGCGGAGGTAATCCCCGTAGGAAAATCCCCCGGGAAGTATGATGCAGTCTATCCCCGCGGGTATCGATGTGTCCTTGTGCCAGAGCATCTCTACCGGTGCGCCGGTGTTGTGTCTGGCGGCATACCACGCGTCGTGGTCGCAGTTGGAGCCGGGGAAGACGACTATTCCGTATTTCATGATATATATTTCTCCGGATTATTCTTCAATTGTAACAACATAATCTTCGATGATCGGGTTGGCGATAAGCTTTTCGCTGGCTTCCTCGACCATTTTTTTTGCTTCGACCTGATTGCCGGCCTCGACTTCGAGAGTCACGTATTTGCCCATTCGAACGCCGCTTAGCGCTTCGAATCCGATCTGATGCAGCGCGTGTTCTACTGTCTTGCCCTGCACGTCGAGGATGTCTTTTCTGAGCGTGATTTTGATTTTTGCCTGATATTTAGCCATCATAATTTCCTGAAATATATATAATTATGTATAAAAATCATTCAAAGGGCACCGATTCGTCTTCGTGGGTGTCGTCGATGTCGTCCTCGGGCTGGCGCCGGATTCTGAGCCAGTCGATGAAATGACGAACGCTGCTGCCCACCAGATAGAACAATAAAAAAGGGAATATGAATTTTCCTTTCGTTGCGATCGATGCGACCAATCCGACAAGGAATAAAACGAACACGACCGGCCTTTGTTTGAAAGATTTTTTCGTGGGGCGCGGCAGGTTGTCGAATCTGATCCGCGAGATCATCGCCAGCGAGGTTAAGATGCTGACAGCAAAGAAGATATGCGGCTCGTAGCCCTGGGGCAGCAGACCGCCCTTGTCGTAAAACATTATAAATGAAATAATTATAAGCGCGCCGGAAGGAATCGGAAGGCCTTTGAAATACATTTTGTCGTCGAATGTTTCAAGCTCGACGTTGAAGCGCGCAAGCCGCGAAACCCCCGCCAGCGCAGGCAGCGAGGCGAACAGGATGCCGCTTTCGCCATATTGATAAAAATGCGCCTGATAGAGCATAAACGCTGGCGCAACGCCAAACGAGACGGCATCGCAGAGCGAATCGAGCTCGACGCCGAATTCGCTGGTGGAGTTGATCAGCCGCGCCATCACTCCGTCGAGCATATCGAACACAGCGCCGATTATTATGAAGATGGTCGCCTTCATAAAATCGCCGTTCGCGATATGGACGATCGCCGTAAACCCTGCGAAAAGATTGACGAGGGTGAACAGATTAGGAACGATCGATCTGGTTATTCTGCGCTTCATTTATGAATTATATTAAAAATTTCAAACTTTGAAAAATATTATTTCGGGTAAATATCGAAAAAATCAACTTGCCTCTTGGTTTTATGGTTGCTGCATGCCTGCGCCGCGGGGAAGATTCGCTAAAATTGTCTCGCCGGCGATTACCCGGTCGCCCTCTTTGACGAGGATTTCCGACTGCGGATCTATCAGAATATCCATTCGCGAGCCGAATTTCATCATGCCGAATTTTTCGCCGACAACCAGCGAATCGCCCTTGTCGATCTCGAACACCAGCCGCCGCGCCAGTATCCCTACAATCTGCTTGAACAGCACCTTGCCATAAGCGGTTTTGACGCCGATATAGGTCTGTTCGTTCAGCTCGGAGGATTTCGGGTGGTAGGCCACCAGATAGTCGCCCTTGTTGTATTCGAAATATTCGACTACCCCGGTCACCGGCGATCGGTTCACGTGAACGTCCAGCGGCGAAAGAAATATGCTTATCTGGCGCACGCTGTCCTTGATATACCGCTTTTCTTCGGTGTCGATTATCTGCACCACCCGTCCGTCGGCGGGCGAGAGCACAGTGGTGTGATTTTCGTAAGCCTCGGGCGGTATTGTCCGGTCGGGGTCTCGGAAAAACCATAGTGTAAAAGCCGCGAAAAGCACTCCGGCCATTCCCAATGGCCATGATATCCAGGGCCGGCCCACCAGCCAGGCAGTGATTATAAGCGCTGCGCTAATTGCCAGCATCACAATGATATTATCGGTTCCGTATTTTGTCAGCATGGTATTATTTGTGGATAACTTTGATTCTGATTTATTTTAATTTTTCTTAATTTGCAAAATTCAAGATAAGGAAAATGTATGATTTATTAATAATAAAAATAGGCGAAACCCATGAAATTTTCGGTATCACTCGCTCAGTTTCAAAAATCTTTGCAGAAAACCCTGCCTGCAATCCCGCCAAAATCAACGCTTCCCGTGCTGGAGCATCTGAATTTTTCGCTGGAGGGCAATAATCTGCGAATGATCGCCACCGACCAGGACATCACTATTATGTCCAACCTCGAAGTCAACGGTATGGAGAACGGCTCGGTGCTGGTGCCCGGACGCCGTCTCAACGAAATCGTGCGCGCCCTCGGATCGGCCGGCGAGATAGAATTCTCAGCCAAAACAGATACTTACGAAATTAAGCTCAAGACCAGCAGCGGTAAATACGGAATGAAGGGTATCAATCCCGACGAATATCTCGAGCTGCCCGAGCTGTTCGAATCCGAGCGCCCCAATCCGAATCTCGAGCCCGGCGAGGACAAAAAGGCCGCCAGATTTACAAAAGATAAGATCATGTGGCTCGCCAATAAGACCGCTTTTGCGACCAGCTCGGACGAATTCAGGCCCTCTATGACCGGTGTGCTGTTCCAGTTCCGGGGCGACCGGCTGAATGCCGTGGCCACCGACAGCTATCGCCTGGCCAAGGCAGTCGCCCGCGATTCCGAAGAGGGATACCCCGAGGAAATGGACGTTATTCTGCCCTCGCGTTCGGTCGAACTGCTTCGCAAAGTAGATTCGGATGTGATTATGTCGGTAATCGAAACCAACGGCAAAATCACTCATGTCCGGTTCGACCTTGACAGCACGGTATTTATCACGCGGATAATCGACGAGAAATTCCCGCCCTACGAATCTGTGATTCCCTCGGAAACCCAGCTTCAGGCGACTCTGGATAAGGACGAATTCCTGGCGGCGATCAAGCGCGTTGCGATATTCACCAGCTCGGTATCCAAACAGGTTCGCATGTCGCTCGAGGAAAACGCAATCCGCATATTTGGCGAGGACGAGGAAAGCGGCTCGAAGGCAAGCGAGGAAGTAGCCTGCGATTACAGCGGCGAGAAGATCGACATCGGCTTCAATTATAAATTCCTCGAAGAGGCATTTTCGGCAATAGAAAGCGCCGACGAAGAGGGCAGCAAGGTTGTGATCGAATTCACCGACCCGACGCGCCCGGCAATGGTCAAACCCGGCGCCGGCAACGAAGACCTGCTAATGCTGGTCATGCCGGTAAGATTAAGCTAAATATATAATATGATATTAAATTCAATATTATTTAATAATTTAAGAAATCATAAACATACCCAGCTCGGGTTTTCCGGCGGGATGAATGTGCTCTTCGGGCTGAATGGAAGCGGCAAGACCACCGTGCTCGAGGCTATTTCGGTGGCCTCGTTCTCGCGGAGCTTTCTGCCTTCGCCGGACAGCTCGCTGGTGCGCCAGGGCGAAAGCGCGTTTTTCGTCAGCGCCGAGGCCCGGACTTCGCACGACAGCCCCTATCGCGTAAGAGTTGCTTATTCGCCGGGAGTGAGGAAAAAGATTTCCTCGACCGCCGGGGATCACCTTTCGCCGAAGGATATTATCGGCGAGATGCCGCTGGTGATACTATCGCCGGATTACAAGCCGATTACCTTCGGAGCGCCGGCCGACCGCAGGCAATTTCTCGACCGGGCCCTGTCGCAGGCCAGCAGGCGATACGTCGAGGACGCGATCGACCTTAAGAAGATATTGCGGCAGCGAAATAATCTGCTGACCGATGCGCGGTCGGGGCGCTGGTTCGATCCCGAACTGGTCGAGCCGTGGACCGGGAAGCTCATCGCAGCCGGATCGGGGATAGTTATCCGCCGCAAGCGATTTGTGGACGAATTCCGGCCAATATTCCGCCGGATTTATTCGGAAGTCTCCGCCGGGAAAGAGGATGTCGATATAGTATACGAGCCATACGGCATCGGCGCGGAGGAGCTGGCCGCTATGGCGAGCGCGGCGGACGTCCGGGCGAAGTACGATGAAATTGCCCGCGAATCCGAAAGCGACGAGCAGCGGCGCGGCACCACGCTATTTGGCCCTCAGAAAGACGAGCTGCGGATTGAGATAAACGGCGGGATCGCCCGCGAATACGCATCGCAGGGGCAGCATAAATCACTGCTTATTAGCATTAAATTCGCTGAATTCGAATTCCTGAAGGAAAAGAAAAACGAAATTCCGATAATTTTGCTGGATGACGTTTTCAGCGAACTGGACGACGAGCGGGCACGGCTGGTCATAGAACTTCTGCGTTTAAACCGCGCGCAGACGTTTATTACCGTGACCGAGGCGGCGCGGCTGCGGGAATTCACCGGCGCGGAGATGAATCACCTCTTCTTTCGTGTCGACAATGGAAATGTTCAATTAGCGGAGATGGAATAATGCAGGGCAAACCGACCCCGCTGAATCAGATACTGAAAAGCATACTCCACGAGCGTGGCTGGAGCGAGAAATTCGCCGAGGCCGACGTTCATAAAATATGGCACGAGATTGTAGGCGATAATCTTGCAAATTCCGTCAAAATCGACCGGCTTGATGACGGGGTTTTGTATGTGATAACCCGGTCTTCGACCTGGCGCACGGAATTGCTCCTGCGAAAGGAAAAATTATTGGAAGAAATCAACGCCAGACTGCATAATCGCATAATTAAAGACATAGTTATACGTTAATACAATGATGGATATTTTATCTTATTTTAATATAGGCGCAGCATAAAAATGGATGACAAAGAACTGAAGCAACAACAGAAATCACTCAACGCCAAATACAACGAAGACAGCATTAAAATACTGGAGGGACTCGAAGCGGTTCGCAAACGCCCGGCAATGTATATCGGAGACGTCGGCAATCGCGGCTTGCACCACCTCATCAGCGAAGTGGTCGATAACTCCATCGACGAGGCGCTGGGCGGGTATTGCAAAAATATCAGAATCACACTCCACGCAGATGGTGCCTGCTCGGTCGAAGACGACGGACGCGGCATTCCGACCGGTCCGCATCCGGTCAAGAAGATTTCTACGCTCGAGGTGGTAATGTGCACCCTCCATGCGGGCGGTAAATTCGACAAAAGCTCTTATAAAGTCTCCGGTGGTCTGCATGGCGTCGGTGTTTCCTGCGTTAATGCGCTTTCGAGCGATGCCTCGGTGACCGTCCACCGCGACGGCAAAATTTTCCGCCAGGAATATCAGAAGGGCAAGCCAGTGACAGAAGTTCAGGTAATTGGCGCCACCGACCGCACTGGTACGATTACAAAATTCAAACCCGACGAAACAATTTTCAAAACCACAACATTCCGCTTCGACAAAACCAGCGAACGCCTTCGCGAGCTTGCGTTTCTGAATCCGGAAGTCACTATCACAATCGTTGACGAAAGGTTGGGCGCAGAGGAGGCATTCCACTACGAAGGCGGACTGGTCGATTTTGTCAAATATGTCGACGACCAGGTGCCCGCTCTGATCGAACCGATATTCATAACCGGATCCGATAGCGCCGACGACGGCGCCGAAACAGTTGTGGACATCTGCTTCCAGTATAATAAAGAATATTCCGAAAATCTGCTTTCCTACGTAAATAATATTAACACCATCGAGGGTGGTACCCACGTTTCGGGCTATCGCTCGGCGATGACCCGCACCCTGAACGCATACGCCCAGAACCAGAACGGCAACAAAAAGAACGTGGCGCTCGTCGGCGACGACTTCCGCGAGGGGCTGACCGCGATTATCTCGGTCAAAGTGCCAGAGCCGCAGTTTGAGGGACAGACCAAAACCAAGCTTGGTAACGGCGAGGTAGAGGGCATCGTCCGCTCGGTAGTAAACGAAAAGCTCAGCTATTATCTGGAGCAGAACCCCAGTATTGCCAAATTAATAATCGAAAAAGCGTCGCAGGCCGCCGAAACAAGGCTGGCCGCCAAGCGATCACGCGAACTCGTTCGCCGCAAGCATGCTCTCGAATCCTCGACTCTGCCGGGCAAGCTGGCGGATTGCTCGCTTCGTACCCCCGAGGACACAGAATTATATATAGTCGAGGGCGACTCGGCGGGCGGCTCGGCCAAGCAGGGCCGCGACCGGCGCTTCCAGGCGATTTTGCCCATTAAGGGTAAGATACTCAACGTCCAGAAAGCACGCGTGAATAAAATTCTGGACAACGACGAAATCAGCGCAATAATTTCGGCCATCGGCGCGGGATTCGCGGAGGATTTCGATCCGGATAAATCGCGCTACGGCAAGATCATACTAATGGCCGATGCCGACGTTGACGGTTCGCATATCCGCACGTTGCTGCTTACGCTGTTTTTCGCGTATATGCGCGATCTGATTTTTGCAGGCAAATTATATATTGCGCAGCCCCCGCTCTATAAGCTCAAAAAGGGCAAAGGCGAATATTATGCCTACAACGAGGACGAGCGTGTCGAGATCATCGAGCGCCTCCGCAAGGAATCATCGGCGGGCGGCAAAACAACTACCGCTGCCGACGGCGCTGTTAAGATTGACGGCATTACGATTTCCCGCTTCAAAGGTCTCGGCGAGATGAACCCCGACCAGCTCTGGGAAACCACGATGAGCCCGGAAACCCGTACATTGCTGCAGGTTACGGTCGATGATGCTCTGGAAGCGACCCGCATATTCCAGACCCTGATGGGCGACAAAGTAGAACCCCGCCGCGCATTCATCGAAAAGAATGCCAAATACGTCAAGAATCTTGATGTTTAAATTTACATAAATAATTAAAAAAATGGCCGGCCACGCGATTGTGACCGGCCTTTTTTTGTGGGCAGGAGTGTTTTATCGGGTAATAAGTAATTTTGTACTCGATGCGCCGTTCGGGCCATTGGCCACGCAGTGGTAAACTCCCGGCGCTAGGCCGTTTGTATTGATGCGGATGCGTCGCGAATCTGCGGATTTTTCGATTACCCTGTTCCCAAGATTATCGTATATAACAATATTTCTGAAATTCAATCCGGGGAGTACGATTTCCGCAGTACTATTTGCCGGATTGGGCGCAATTCCGAATTCCGGAGCGTCTGCGATTTCGCTTCGGACTCCGACGGATGACGGCAGGTCGTATTCGCGTGCTGCCACTATATTGCTGTCGGCATCGAGTCCGAGGTCTCCACGTACGAGCAATTCGGCAATCGCAATGGAACCATCGCCGGCTTTATCCACAGAAATATAATCAAAAGAATAATCGCTGAGCGAGTCGATCGGCATAGGCTCTATCCACGAACCTGAGGCCGGATCTGTCGATGCGCTCATCATCAGCCTCGTGTCGGAGCGCCAGATAACCGAAGCGCCGCCCTGGCTGAGAATATATGATGCACGGGCAAATGTGTTCATACCAGCTTCGAGTTCGAGAGCTTTCATCGGCGAACCGTTTGTGCCGCTCATAGCATATATGCTCGAATCGCTGCGCCAGATTGAGTGAATCATGCCTTCGTCGTCGAATGCGATTTTAGGATAATTGCCATTTGCTGCGCCAGTTTTCGATCCATCCTTATATATATAAATCATTGGGTTATCGCCAATCATAGCGGGAGAGTCGTCCATCGCATAAGCCACCGCATAATCGCTGCCGCTGAATGCTGCTGCCGACCACGAGACGACGCCTGTAAGGCCATCAGTCACCACCTCGGGAGTCGATGCGCCGGCGCTTGTGACAGAGGCCGCCATTATTGATAATTTATCATTTTCAGTTCCGACAAAGCTCGAATTTGTTGTCTGCCAGAAAATATGCAGCGAGCCGTCGTTTGCGCGGACGAATCGGGGAGAAGCGTCGAGCTTCGAATTATCGGTCAATGCTTCGCTCATAATAATATTCCCGGTCGAGGGATTAATGATTGCATGAGTTATTTCTATGGAATTAATCAGATTGCTCATATCATCCAATGACCCTGGGAGAGGATCCATATCGGACGTCATCCATGCCACATGAAGCATTCCGTCTGCATCGAATGCGACGACCGGATAGCGGTTATATTCCGATTCCTGCGATACGACGAACGGGATTTTCCAGTTCTCGTCAAACACTCTAAGCATAATCTCTCCGGCGGGGCGATCCATTCCACTGGGAGTGCGTTGCCAGACAACAGCCTTCATTGAATTATCGCTATTGACTGCAATACCGGGTCGGGCGTCGAATTCCGCTTCGCTGACTACAGCATCGTCGATCGATTCGATGGCGCTATCAAATCCCCGGATCGCCGAGATGTCGTCCTTCTTTTCGGTTTTCGATGAATTCAGCGGCCATTCCGTACGGGCGAACTGCTCCCAGTATCCAAGTACATAGGCATTTAATTGGTTAATTATGAGGCCTTCGCTCGTGGCGACAGAGGAATTGCCGGATTTGCGAAGCCGTACGTATCCTTCGCCATAAATTTTAACCATATATGAAGTTATTCCACTATATGAAAGCTGGTCATTGCTTGTGAATGATTCATATCCATAGGAATTAATTTCGACGATTTCAGACTTATTCTCTCCAGTAAATTTAATAATCGGGACAAATTTTTCACGTGAAAAATTTGTGCCTTTCACCAATGTTCCACCGCTGAGCGCTCCGAGATCGTCTAATATCTCGGGCGTTCCGCTTTCGGGGTAATATCCATCCGGGAATAGCTGATTAAGCATTCTTTTAAATACATAATTCGGGTTATCCCGTTCGTGTTTCCATTCGAATCTGCCGGTCAGACCCTCGCCTTTGCGCAGACTGATTTTGGCGTCGATGTTTGCCATTCGGCCATTGCTTTTGTAAACATTCGGGCCGCCGTAGTAAGTTACTTCGCTTTCGCCTTCGATTTCGAATTCGTTTGCGTCGGAATATACATGGAAATCGTCCATTTTGATAGGCAGCATACCGCTGAATCCCCAGTATCCCGACTGGAAGAAAGGATGGTCATCGAGCAGTTTGATGGATGTATTTCCGGTGCCGGGGCTGGATTCGATCGTGGTTCCATTATCAAAATTCTCGAATGAATAATCCACAACCTTGCCGTTTTTTATCGGCTGATAATCTGATGCCGATGGGTACGACCAGTTCGGGAATATATTCGGCGGATTGGGCACTGGGTATTCGCTGTCGTTATTCCCATCGGATACTTTAACGACGACTTCATTTCCGCCACCGTTCAGATCGGCTTTGAATTTCGGATTGGCCATATCTATCTTCTTTTTTGCCCATTCGCCTTCGATATTCGCCTCATACTCATTCCCATTGATAACAAACCATGCCCTGCGCGACTCTTCGGGCGTACCCTTCCAGTTGACGCGGGCCTTTAGTTCGTTTTCGACCGAAACGTCTTTCAGGAAATTTTTTTCGAGTTCGGGGTCGTATTCCACCACTTCCGGCGGATCGGTATATATATACATATGCGATGTGCCGGAAAATGCTTCATAAGATCCGGTGGCATGGCGTGCAAGCACGTCCTCGCCGCCGCGTGTTTCCGGCTGGAAATCCCCGAATGTGATAAATCCCTTGGTTGAAGCCATATCCTGATGAATGACGAGAAACGCGCTCATCCAAAGCGGAAACGTGATGTCCTCTTCATAAGTGCCGTTTTCGTCGGTACATGCAATATGCGCGCCCTGCTCAGGAATGGAAGCGAAATTTACTTCTACGCTGTAATTATATGCTGCATCGGCGGAATCATACTCGATTTTCAGCGTGTAGAGTCCGGTACCGTCGATCATCAGCCATTCGGTGATTGTGCAGTCATTGCCTTCCCAGCAGGTATTCGGATCGAACGCTGCATGAGTTAGCGGCGCTTCGCCGCGGTAGGTGGCATCAGTCGGGCCGGAGCTGACTTTGGTAACCAGGATATTTTTGCTCTCCAATTCGTAATATTCCATGCCACAGTTTGCAGTTTCCTGGGTTATGCCGGAATTGAATTCAAGTTTATACGAATCCGGGAATTCGATTGCATTAAGAATTAAGGGAAATAAAAATAGTACTAAAAAGGTCGTAATTTTGTGAAACAAATTCATACCTACCTCATTTTTATATGAGAAATAAAGAATTAGCGATTATTCAGGATGTGAATATCAGAATGTGGCTTAATTCAAGCTCTTATTTACTGCTATCCTTGCCTTCGATAAGATATTTGGCAATTATCGCAAAAAAGATGATCTTAAGCGGGACTTTAAGATCTGATTTTACGGCAAGATAGCTGATGAAGTTTCATAGATAATTGATTCGCTTGGCAATATTCGAAAAAAAGCGTACGATGCGTTTCATAACTAAACACTATTTTTGGTGAAACAAAATGTCTTATATTTAAAACTACGATCGAATTGGTCTGCTATTGCAATTATGGCGGATTTGTCGCAAATGATTGAATTTTGGCGATTTCCTTTGGATTTATATTTGGAAATATTTAAATTATTAATATCCCGATAATCCCGTACCTTTCCCATAATCCCGGAGCAAGTATGACCAAAGCTTTCCTTTACTCAATCATTATCATAGCCGCATCGCTTGGATTGTCAGCCCAAACCGATCAGATACAGCATTTCACATATGTGGATTGCCAGCAGACCGGAAATGTCGCCGTCCGCATACTTGAGCCTCAGGAGGCCCGCTATCCCGAAGGCGCGCCGATAGTTGTCGGGATTTCTGCATTTTTCACCCCGAATACTTCATTCCATAATAACGACGCGACGGATTGCGGAGCAATTCTGGTGTCATATCTCTGGCCGGGCATTTCGGCCGGGGAATCGCGCAGCGAAGGCGAATACGACCACGCCGGCGACAACTGCATGGCGGCGCTTCGCGAGGTATTCGAATTTGCCTGCGGCAATAAAGCTGATATTTATGGCAAAAAGCTGGGGGATTATACCGAACTGACACCCCTTTTCAATAACATAGGTATATATACATTCTCTCATCAGGGGATTGCCGGCACAAAATTCCTCGGGCTTTACGGCGCGGAATTCCCGGAGGTGAAATACTTCATCGGCCGCGAAAATCCTACCGTTCCGGCGACTTCATCGATGGAGATCGGCCATTGGGACGACGACGGACGTCCGGTCAGAAATACCTTTTATAAATATCCGATGGATTATTCCCCGGATTCACTTCTTATGAATTATGATACAATAGAATGGATAGTGGATGACGACAATCCAAACGGCAAGCCCGCATTTATAGCGCCAGGCAAAGAACCATATATCCTCGGCGATAAGGTGCCGCGCATGTGGAATTTGCGATTCTATTCACCCGAGCTAACGGCAAAGCTTCGCGAAAATTCCTTCCCGGGTGGCGTCGGCTGGCCGGTGGATGTTGCCTCGCCGGAGCTTACGGCATCCACGTGGCCGGAGCGAAATTCCGTGAATTACTATGGAATGATAACTAATGACAGGCCCGACCTGAAGGTGATGCTTGTATTCGCTGATAAGGATCATGTCCAGATAGCACTCGATAAGCCGCATATACATCAGGCTTTCGACGGCTTCCGCGATGGCGGAATGTGGGTCAGGCTCAATCCCGACGCCGAATACATCGCAAGCGCCGATCCCAATATGCCCGATCCAGTGGATAATCCCGCAAACTCTGATCCCGACGACTGGATTAATATTACCGAATGGTCTTATCGCGACGGCCCCGGCGCTTCCGTTCACGTGCCGCTTGCAGCTATGGCCGAGATGATGGACCGCACCCAATACGACGACTGGGACATCGATCTGGAGGAAATCTACGAGGATGTGCGGATCGATCTGCCTCCGCCAATCCCCGCGAATATCGTGCATATACCATCCGAAGCCGGCGGTGAGGAAGGCATCTGTGTGCAGATCATTACTCCGGAAACTCCGCGTTATGGCAGCCGCGGCGCGCCGATAGCGGTTTATGCCATAGGCGGCTGGAATGGACGCGACGTACCGGTTAGTATCTCTCCGGGAATGATCACCGATTTTGGGTTTATCGAAATTCATTTCAATATGCCGGGAAGCGGCCAGGATATATATAAAAGCGGCGGGGTATATGACCTTCGCGGCGAGAATTGCGCACGCGCACTGCGCGATGTTTTGCGATTCGCTATGGGTATGACCGCCGACACCGAGGGCAAATATCTAGGCGATCTCACGGGGGGGATTGTGCCCCTATACAGCAATACCGGGATGCTTGGCCTTTCCAATGGCGGCAATCTGACGATTACGACATCGGCATTCCATAACGATCTTCAGTTTCTGCAATGGATAGTTAATTGGGAATCTCCCGTCGGCGAGGGTATTCCAACCGCACTTGCAGGATCCCGCGGCGGCCCCGATGCCGATCCGCCGAATCCGCTGAACAATCCGGCATATAATCCCGATGATAACACATACGACTGGGAATTGCTCAAATATTCCCCCGATGCATATTTCAGTTTTAATGGCATTCAGATTAATGGTGGATTGTACTTCGATGTAAATGAAAACGACCAGGTCGATTATGGAATTGATTTTATCCCCACCGCTCTGGTCTACAGAAACGAAGTATTTTACGCAACTCCGCTGGCCCGCGAAGCAATCGAAAGGGGACTATACCCAGACCCAAGGCCTGCTCACTTTCCGGATTACTATACTACAGATGCCTTCTGGCGCGAACGCAATGGCGCTCACCTGATGGATCAGGCTGGCGCCAATTATCCCGATCTGCTTTTTATAATCGAGGGCAGCGACCAGGATCATGTGCAGACCGCGCCGAATCATCCGCATATTGTGGCACAAAACCAGGGATTTATCGACGCAGGGATCAGATTCGTAAGACTCAATCCTGACAATGTTTATATCAATTATGTGGCTGGCCGCGAAGTCGAAGAAGCTGTGGATAACCCCGCTTTCATGGAGGTGGATTATGACAATATAAAATCTGCGCTCGAGCCGCATCAGGCGGTAAATCTACGAATGGGAGTCTACGCTTCTGCATGCGAGCTCGCCGACCGGTATTTTTACAGCAATTATGATATTGATCTCGAAGCAGTAATTACCGGGCCCGGTGATGTTTATGAATTTGACAAAAATGATATGATTGCTTCTCCTAATCCATTTTCAGAAAATGTGAAATTCGAAATTGAAAATGATTTATCCGAATGCATTATAAATATATATAATGCCACGGGAGTGCGTGTGCTATCGGATAAATTTATGAATAAATACATCTGGGATGGCCACGATTACGCAGGCAGAATGCTCCCGGCGGGGATGTATTATTATATAATTCAAATGAATGGTAAATACATTGCAGGCAAATTGATCCGACTGGCGGATTAATACTCGCTGCCGTCCTCGCGGATCATAGGGACGAAGCGCACGGGCAGCGTTTTTTGTTCGATAATTCGTCCGCCCGATTTGCGGAGCAGCACGAGATACTGGCTATCGCCTTCGCCGACCGGGATAATCATCCGGCCGCCCTCGGCGAGCTGCTCTTTCAGCGGCGTAGGGATATTATGCGGCGAACAAGTGACTATGATCGCATCGTATGGCGCATGGGCGGCCCAGCCCTGGTAGCCGTCACCATGGCGGACAACTACATTATCGTAGCCCAGCCGGTGGAGTCTGGCTCGCGCGGTGTCGGCCAGCTCTTCGAATATTTCGATGGTAAAGACCGAATCGACAATTTCGGCGAGAACTGCCGCCTGGTACCCCGATCCGGTGCCGATTTCGAGCACTTTATCGTCGGGACCCGGGTCGAGCGCTTCGGTCATAAATGCGACGATATAAGGCTGCGAAATTGTCTGGCCTTTGCCAATTGGCAATGGTGTGTCCGAGTATGCCATTGTGCGGTATTTTTCGGGAACAAGCTTGTGGCGGGGTACTTTTCTCATTGCGCGTAATACTTCCGGGGAATCTATTCCACGGGCATCGATCTGGCGATCGACCATATCCAGGCGCATTTCGCGGAAGCTATCGGAGGACTGGCCGCAGGAGACCATCGGAAGAAATATGAGATAAACTATGAGATTGCGGATCAGCATATAAATAAATAGTTATTGATAAAACATGCCCCCGGCGATAATGGCCGGAGGCTGTAATATAACTATTTATAATCAAGATACAAACGAGATGTGGATTTCTCCGGCAGTGTTACGCCGACGTTGTACTGGTCGAGTGTGTACCAGCCGCCGGTGGCTGCGTCGATGATAATGGGCACTACGCCAAGCAGGATATCAAGGATTACATATCCGGCGCCAACGGAGCAGGTAAGGTTGACGGTGCGTGTTTCGTAGCCTTCCTTACGGAATTCGACCAGATAGTCCTGGTCGGAGCGGAGTTTGAGCTTCATGGGTGTCGATCCGCGGTATTGGCCATCGATATAAATATCAGCTTGTTCGGGCGAGGAATGCATCTGAACTTCGTCGTGAGTACCGCTGAAAATCAGGCCGCAGGCGTTGAGCATTAAAGCGCAGCAAATAAGAATAGCAGCAATTGGAGAGAATTTGACAAATTGTTTCATGCTTTTTCCAAAGATATGTTTTAAAAATGTACTTTAATTAAAAACATATATACAACATTTTCGTTTAATTATCAATATTTTTTTGAAAAAGAAATTTTGCCAAAATCCCATTAATTCTCTAACTTAGTAATGATAGTAAATAAATATATTGATGTAGAATTAAATCATATTTTCGCATTGCAATATGGAAAAAAGCACTCAAAATTCCGACAAGCCGGACAATCCGGATTTGAAAAATGATATCCCGCAGATATCCGATCAGGAGATTGACAAAGAAACAGACAGCGAGAACTTCTCTGTGGTCGGAGTCGGAGCTTCGGCCGGGGGGCTTGAAGCGCTCGAGACATTTTTCAAAAACATGCCACCCAACATCAATTGCTCATTTGTGGTGGTGCAGCATCTGTCGCCGGATTATAAAAGCCTGATGCTCGAGCTTTTGTCTAAGCATACATCTATGGAAATATTCCGTGTTAAGGACGGGATGAAATTAAAGCCCCACTGCATTTACCTGATTCCGCCCAAGAAAAATATGACGATTTTCCATCGGAAGTTATATCTAAACGAGCAGAACCACCAACAGGGATTGAATCTGCCGATCGATATATTCTTCCGCTCGCTTGCCGAGGATCTGGCAGAGCGGTCAATCGGGGTGGTGCTTTCCGGCACCGGCAGCGACGGCTCGCTCGGAGTGCGCGCTATCAAGGGCGCCGGCGGCATGGTAATGGTGCAGGACGAAAACTCTGCCAAATTCGACGGAATGCCCAAGAGCGCTATCTCGACCGGACTGGTGGATTATATCCTGCCGCCCGAGAAAATGGGTGCACAGCTGGTAAATTATATCAAGCATCCGTATGTATCGAGAACTGAAAGCAGCCGGAACCTCGCCGTCCGCCACGAGGATGCGTATTCTAAAATACTCTCGCTCATTCGAAGCGAGAGCGGCACCGACTTTACCTACTACAAGCCCAACACGATCATCCGGCGCATAGAACGCAGGATGAGTATAAATCAGATAGATAATATTGAGGAATACGTCGATTATCTGATGCAGTCCAGCTCGGAAATAGGCACTTTATATAAAGAAATACTTATAGGAGTTACCAAATTCTTCAGGGATACGGAAGTATTCGAAGTAGTAAAAGAAAGCATTATTCCACGAATATTCACCGAGAACTCCGAACGCAAAGTGATCCGGGTATGGGATGTGGGATGTTCCACTGGCGAGGAGGCATACAGTCTGGCCATAATGTTCCGCGAGCATATGGACAAAATCAATTCATATTATGATATAAAGATATTCGCAACCGATATCGACCGCGACTCGATTGAGTACGCCAGCGCCGGAGTATATCCTGCCTCGATCCTTACAGATGTGTCGGAAGAGCATATCAAAAAATACTTCACCAAGAAAAACGATATGTTTCAGGTAAGCGAAACCATTCGTCAGATGGTAATATTCGCTACTCATAATATTATAAAAGATCCGCCCTTTTCGAAAATCAATATGATAAGCTGCCGCAATCTGCTTATATATCTGAAACCCTCGCTACAGAAAAAAGTGCTGTCGGCATTCCGTTTCTCGCTTGTCAGCGGCGGCTACCTATTGCTCGGCACAAGCGAATCTGTCGGCGAAATGGAAACGCACTTCGATACAATAAATTCGAAACACAAGATATATCGATGCAAAGAAGGCGGCAGACCACCCGAAATTAACGATCTGACCTCTCCCATGCTGTCCAATTCCGTGCGACAGATAGCAACCAGCCGTCAGGAACGCAGCGCCCGACAAAGCCACAAAGCCGAACTGATAGACAAAATCGAAAAAAAACTGTACACTGATTTTGTGCCATCGGCGCTTTTGGTAGATCAAAGCTACGAGGTAGTGCATATCTTCAAGGATGCGAACAAATTTGTCCGGCTGCCCTCCGGCAGGATCGTATATAATATAATGAAGATGATTCACCCCGATCTTTCTATTGCGCTGGGCACTGCATTGCATAAAGTGCTCAAAGAAAAAGAGGAAATCAGCTATAGCAATCTGGTGGTAAATCATAACGATAACAAAATTCTGCTCGATATGTTCGTCCGCCCGATCGAGATGGACGAAAAAAATAAAATGCATGCTCTGGTGGTGCTCGACGAGAAACCGGTACCCGATCCTAAAACCCTCGAGTACGACAACTTCGACATGGACGCAAAATCCGAGCAGCGCATCAATGATCTTGAGCAGGAACTGCAGTACACCCGCGAAAATCTACAGGCAACTATCGAAGAGCTCGAGACCTCTAACGAAGAGCTTCAGGCCACCAACGAAGAACTAATCGCATCTAACGAAGAGCTGCAGAGCACCAACGAAGAGCTCCAGTCGGTCAACGAAGAGCTATATACGGTCAATTCCGAATATCAGAAAAAAATCGACGAGCTGACCGAGCTGAACAACGACATAAGCAACTGGATGGCAAACACTTATGCGGGCACGATATTCCTCGATCTCGATCTTCGCATACGCAAATTCACTCCAGGAGTGACCGAGACAATCAACCTGATCGAAAACGACGTCGGGCGCCCGATAAAGCATATTTCGCACAATCTGGATTACGATAAATTTATACCGGATATCGAATACGTACTCGAGACCCTTAACCATCTTCAGAAAGAAGTGCGCAATAACCACGGCAAATGGTATCTGATGAAAATAGTGCCATACCGCACGCTCGAAAACGCAGTAAAGGGAGTAGTGGTTACATTTATCGACATCACCGAAATCAAAAGCTACGAAGAGCAGCTCGAGCGCAAACATAATCTGATGATACGCATACTCGAAAGCAGCCCCGTCGGGAAAACCATGGTGGACAGCTCCGGCAACATAATGTTCGCAAACAAACGAGCGGAAGAAATACTCGGACTCGAAAAAGACAAAATCACCAGCCGCACATATAACGACCCCGAATGGAAGAGCACAGATATGGAAGGCAATCCCATCCCTGACGAAAAGAGAATATTCAATCTGATTATGAAGGACAAAAAAACTATTTATGACTACAAAGAAAAAATAAAATGGCCAGATGGACGGATTGTACCCATTTCGGTCAACGGAGCGCCCATGTTCGACGAAAACGGTCGGCCTATCGGCGCTGTATTCAGCATCGACACATTGTCTCGCAAAAAGCTGCGCGAAACGGAATAATCCTCATGCGTGCGATGCAAAAACAATTTTTGATCGCTGCTCAAAAATCTTTATATATATCAATAATTTAATCATGATGAATCTGGCGACCGGCGTCCATAGAGGCTCCGGCCGCCGCCCCCGGTTTATTGTATAAATTAATTCAAAAAAATCTGATTAATTCCTTTTTTATTTACGAGCTTATTGATAATTTTGAATCTTAATTCATTTTGCATTTCATTTTTATGGATATTCGATTAAAGAAATATGGCAACAGTCAGAGAAAAAATTGAAGAATTACGCCAGAAGAATCAGAAAGCTTTGCTCGGAGGCGGTAAAGACAAGATCGAACAACAGCACAAAGCAGGGAAACTGACAGCCCGCGAACGGCTCGAAGTACTCTACGACAATGCCTTTTTCGACGAATTGCATAGATTCGCCAAACACAGCAGCACACAGTTCGGGCTCGACAAAAAAGATCTGCCCGGCGACGGTGTGGTCACTGCCGTTGGAGCAGTAGACGGCCGACTGGTTTATTCATCCTCCCAGGATTTCACGGTTATGGGAGGCAGCGTAGGGTGGAAGCACGCATGGAAAATTTGCGAAATTATGAACAATGCCCTCAAAAACGGCGCCCCATATGTCGCAGTCAACGATAGCGGCGGCGCGAGAATTCAGGAAGGCATTGATTCGCTCCGCGGATACGGACAGATTTTTTATCATAATACACTGCTTTCGGGCGTGGTGCCCCAGATATCGATTATAGCAGGCCCTTGTGCAGGCGGCGCGGCATACTCGCCAGCGCTGATGGATTTCGTGATTATGGTCGATGGCACCGGCAAGATGTTTATCGCCGGCCCGCAAGTAATCAAAGAAGCCACCGGCGAGGAAATCTCGGCAGAAGAGCTCGGCGGAGCCATGGCCCAGGCCACTTTCAGCGGCAACTGCCACTTTATAGCAAAAGACGACCAGGATGCGATCAATATATCCAGGCGTCTGCTCAGCTATTTGCCGGCAAATAATACCGAGGACCCGCCGCTGATCGGCACCGGTGAACTCGAAATAGTCGAGGACGAATACCTCAACACCATCGTACCCGACGACCCCCGGGATCCCTATGATATGTACGAGATTCTCGAGCGCGTATTCGATCCCGATTCCATATTCGAGGTGCAGGCCCACTTTGCGCGGAATATAATCATATGCTTTGCGCGATTGAACGGCAGGGTGGTCGGAGTGGTAGCCAACCAGCCAATGGAAAAATTCGGCACCATCGATATCGACGCCTCGGACAAAGCATCACGCTTTATCAGATTTTGCAACGCATTCAATATCCCACTGATTACGTTCGTCGATGTACCGGGTTTTATGCCGGGTATCGAGCAGGAATTCGGCGGCATTATACGCCACGGCGCAAAAATGCTCTTTGCTTTTTCGGCATGCACGGTGCCCAAGCTGACCGTAGTGGTTCGCAAAGCTTACGGCGGCGCATATCTGGCAATGAGTGCGAAAAGCCTCGGAGCAGACCGCGTTGCTGCTTGGCCTACAGCCGAGATCGCAGTAATGGGAGCCGAAGGCGCGGTGTCGGTCTTATTCAAAAAGGATATAAAATCCGCAGACGACCCGATTGCCAAGCGCAGGGAAATGATCGAGAAATACCGTCACGAATTCGCCAGCCCTTATCCGGCAGCAGACGAGGGCGTCGTTGATTCGATCATAGAGCCCAGAAACACGCGCCAGTATCTGACAATTGCGCTCGAATCCCTTGTTAACAAACGCGAGCTTCGGCCGCAGAAAAAACACGGACTTATACCACTATAATTCGGATAGAGAAATGACTGATAATATAATACAATCACTGGTAATATTATTTGTCGGTGTGCTTGGCGTATTTAGTTCGCTGGCATTTTTTTCGTTTCTGATATGGCTAATGAAAAAATCTGACAAGTTATTTACATTAAAGATATTAACTAAAAAAGAAGAAGCACCCGCGCCAATCAGACAGTCCAGGCCGGCTGCTAAGGAAGAAGATGATACTCAGCTTATCGCAGTTTTAACGGCTGCGGCTATGGAAATTATCCGGAAACCTGTTCGGATCAGGCATATCCAATATCTTCACGATCAGCATACTGGCGGATCGTGGGCGGTTTCCGGCCGATCTACAGTAATGGCATCTCATAATCTAACCAAAAGGACAAGGTAATGAAAAAGCTCAAAATAACAGTGAACGGAAAATCTTACGAAGTGGAAGTCGAAGTGCTCGAAGACGACGAAGAACTCAACGGCGGGCGATTCGTTCCTCCGCACGTCGACCGCACCGGCAACCGCGATATGGGAATATCGCCCCGCCCGGGATTTAAATCGCCGGCAAAGGCCCCAAAATCCAAAGCTCCAGTCGCAACTGGCGATGAGAAGAACCTGACCTCGCCCATCAATGGCGTGGTACTCGAAATACCCGTCAAAGAAGGCCAGGAAGTTAAAGAAAACGACATTCTTTTTGTGCTCGAAGCAATGAAGATGAAGACCAATATCTCATCGCCCGTGAACGGCAGGATCGAATCGATTAAGGTAAAGGTAAACGACCATATCGAATCCGGACAGGAGTTGTTAACATTTGAATAAGGTATAGAAAATGCTCGACATATTAATGAAATTCGTCGAGGGGATGGGATTCTGGAATCTTACCTGGGGCCAGATTGTTATGTTTATAATCTCGGGCGTCCTGTTCTATCTCGCGATCAAAAAAGAATTCGAACCGCTGCTCCTGCTGCCCATTGGCATCGGCGCATTTCTGGCCAATCTGCCCGACCACGGGCTGATGGCGGTGCCAACGGCAGACCATGTCGGCGGATTGTTCTATTATATATCCCAGGGTATCGAACTCGAGATATTCCCGCCGCTGATATTTCTCGGCGTCGGCGCGATGACCGATTTCGGCCCTCTGCTCGCACAGCCTAAGACTTTTCTGCTCGGAGCTGCTGCCCAGGCCGGGGTGTTTTTTGCGCTGACCATTGCAGTAATTCTCGGATTCAATCTCTCCGAGGCTGCTGCAATCGGCATAATCGGAGGAGCCGACGGCCCCACCGCTATTTATCTGAGCCTGAAGCTGGCGCCTCACCTGTTGGGGCCGATCGCGGTTTCGGCATACTCATATATGGCGCTGGTGCCGCTGATTCAGCCACCAATCATGAAGTGGCTGACCAGCGAAAAAGAGCGCCAGGTAGTAATGGAACCTCCAAAATCAGTATCGAAAAAAGTCAAGATCATATTTCCGCTGCTCGTCACCGGAGTGGGCGTGCTTATCGTACCTCCCTCGGCGCCGCTGCTGGCTATGCTCATGGGCGGCAATCTGCTCAAAGAAAGCGGAGTTGTCGAACGCCTTTCGCGTATGGCACAGAACGAGCTGGTCAATATCGTGACGCTCTTCCTCGGCGTTTGTGTTGGGCTTACGATGACTGCCGACCGCTTTCTGCAGCTCGATACGCTGAAAATTCTCGTGCTCGGAGTGTTCGCATTCGGACTTTCGACCGTAGCTGGCGTATTGCTCGGCAAGATTATGTATAAGCTTTCCGGCGGCAAAGTCAATCCGCTGATTGGCGCTGCGGGGGTCTCGGCCGTTCCGATGGCAGCACGCGTTGCGCATAACGAAGGCCAGAAGGCCAACAAGCGGAACTACCTGCTGATGCACGCCATGGGCCCCAACGTGGCCGGAGTTATCGGCACCGCAATCGTAGCCGGCATTCTGATTTCGATTTTCGGATAATTTATATATAAATCAATAAAGCCTTTCCTCGGATTCGGGGAAAGGCCCTTTATTTTGGTTCAATATTTAAATCAAAAATACTGATGTTATTTCGTGTAATCAATAATAATATCATGCCTTTCGAGCAATCCGGGGAGGCCATGAATCGAGAATTTCGCTTTCCTGATTCGGTTAGTTTCCGGATCGATCGAATAATTATATGACGTGCGGAAATCTGCTTTTTCGATGACCGTATTATCGAAAATAGCTCCGGCAAGATCGCAATTGTCGAAAATCGATTCCGAAAGATCGCATCCCGTGAAATCAGCTTCTCTCAATTTTGCATTTCGAAACCACGTCTTTTCGATTTTTAATCTGTAAAAAGAAGATTGATCTAAAATACATTTATCGAAACAGAAGGATAGTCCGAACTGGTTGCAATCCTCGAACCGCAGTCCTGCCATCTTGCAATCCACAAATTTTGCGTCCCGGAATGCGGTATCATGCAATTTCGCCAGACTCAGATTGCAGCCTGAAAATTCGCAATCGATGAATTTATATCCGGACAAGTCGATATCAGAAAAATCGCAGTTGAGAAATCTGCAATATTCATATTCTCCGGGTAAAAGCGGATCGGAGTGAAAGTCTATGCCATTGAATGACTTATCTGCTATATATATTTGTTCCATTTATGCTTTCCAGTGTCAAATTTGCCCGAAATCAAATCACAACATATCATTATACCGGTAATTTTTAAAGAAATTTCTGATTTGCACTGCAAAATTATTAATTTAATAAATTGAGCAATTCAGCGAAATATCGCACGTTTTTATCAATATCTTTATTACCCAATAATGCGAAAACCCAATGACAAAGCTGAATATACTGCTGATAGACGACGAAAAATCACAGCGCGAGGCGCTCGCCGGATTCCTCCAAAAACAGAATTTCAACGTAATAGTCGCCGATTCCGGATCGCAGGGCGTTGAATTATTCCGCAATGATAATATTGATATTGTAATTACTGACTTCAAAATGCCCGACCTGTCGGGAGAGGACGTCCTGCGGCATGTGCGCGAAATCAATCCGATTGTGCCGGTGATAATCATGACAGCATTCGGCAGAATAGACAGCGCGGTCGGCCTGATGAAAACAGGCGCCTTTGATTACCTGCAGAAGCCTTTGGAACTTGATGAATTAATGGAAATCATCGGCCGCGCCAAAGAGCGAATATATATAATCAGCGAAAACGAAGCAATGCGAGAACGCATCGACGAAAAGCTCTCGTTTGATAATATTGTCGCCGAAAGCCGCGAAATGCAGCAGGTGCTGAATATTGCCGCACGGGTGGCGCCATCGAAAGCTTCGGTGCTTATCCGCGGCGAATCCGGCACCGGCAAAGAGCTGATCGCCCGCGCGATACATCAGTCCAGCGACCGCGCCGATAGGCCTTTCGTCGTAGTCAATTGCGCGGCCATGCCCGACACCCTGTTCGAGAGCGAGCTATTCGGCCACGAAAAGGGGGCATTCACCAGTGCAGACCGCCAGCGAACCGGCAAATTTGAGGAAGCCGACGGCGGCACACTTTTCATCGACGAGGTGGGGGATATCCCGCTCATGATCCAGGTCAAGTTGCTGCGTGCGGTGCAGTTCGGCGAAATCATGCGCCTGGGCAGCAACAAAGTAATCCGCCCGGATGTGCGAATTATCACCGCCACCAACCGTAACCTCGAGAAAATGATCCGCGAAGGCGAATTCCGCGAGGATTTATATTACCGATTCAACGTGGTCAATATCGACATCCCGCCGCTTCGCAGCCGCCGGCTCGACATTCCGCCGCTGATCGACCGTTTTTTGGAGAAATTCGCAGGTATGAACAAAAAAGATGTGGCTTCGCTATCCAAAGAGGCCCGCGACGCGCTGATGAAATATGATTTTCCGGGCAATGTGCGCGAACTCGAGAATATCATCCAGCGCGCGGTGGTGCTCACCCGCGAGGAAGTAATCACGCTCGAAGATCTGCCGGATTATGTAAAAAAGGGGAATGCCTTATCCGGCGAATCCGAAATTGGCGAAATAAGCGTCGGCGATCTGAACGAAAAGGTCGAGCAGCTCGAGCGGCAGATGATCGAAAAAGCGCTCGACCAGACCGGAGGCAACCAATCCAAAGCCGCTGAATTATTGAATATCTCCGAGCGCACGCTCCGCTATAAACTTACCAAGTATGGGAAGTAGTATATTCAAATTCAATCATTATTATTTGTGAAAATAATATTATATTGTGTGGAATAGAATTCTGCGATAATGATATGAAGGATCAATTGTGACTGTAATAAAATTGTTTGTTCTTGTATTAATATTAAATTTATCATTCGCTTATTCCAAAACTCAAAACGCATTTGTAAATCTTAAATTAGACCAACCAGCTTACCAAAAGGTTTCTCCTCTTTTGTTTGGCAATTTTATTGAGTTTTACAACGCTTTCCAAAATGGCACAGGACGGATGTGGGCGCAGGAATTTTACAACAGGGGGTTCGATTTTCCGGGCAATGCAAATGGAGTGTCGACATATTGGGAGCGCTATCTGAAAGATGTGGACGAGGGAGTATATTGGATAACACTGGAAGGCGGTTACAACAGAAATGCTGTCTATTATCAAAGAATATTCAAGCAAGAAGCATTCGGCGAAGCCGGTGTTTCGCAGATATTCAGGAACAATACAGAAGTTCCGTACGATTTTTATGTTTATGCACGCGGCGAGGAAACAGTCGGCGAAGTAAAAGTGAAAATATTATCGGAAGATTCAGATACTCTCCACAAAATGAGTATTGGCCATGCCGGACAAACCTGGACAAAGCTTTCTGGCACAATCCCACTAATCGAGGGTCATAAGCGGGTCAAGCTGGTGATATACTTCGAAGGTTCGGGCAGGCTTGATCTTGACGAAGCCTCGATCATGCCGGCAGATAATATCAACGGTATTCGCCGTGAATATTATGATTTATTTATGGAATGGCAGCCTACCGCAATGAGGTATCCCGGAGGGTGGTTTGTTGAATATTCGAGTTATCGCTGGGAAATGGCAGTCGGTGCGATTGACCAAAGGAGGGTGAACAAAGGATTTGAAAACGAGAGACTCGATTTTGGCATCCATGAATTTATTGATTTGTGCAGGGACATTGGCGCCGAACCCCACATCACAGTCTATTTTCTAAACAGCGTTCCCTCGGAATCGGCTGCGATAGTGGAATACTGCAATAGCAGCCAAAACACCCCTTATGGCGGATTGCGCGCCGACCACGGCCATCCTGAGCCTTATGACGTGAAGATATGGGAAATCGGCAATGAAATATGGGAAAATCCCAGTAACTATGGCAGCGGATTTGTGGATCATTACAAAGCCATGAAAGCAGTCGATCCTTCTATTACATGTATTATCAGCGGTGATATTTGGCACGGGAAATCTTTTGTGGATACGATATTAACCGAAGTCGGATCCGATTGTGATGTTTACGGATGGCATTGGGCGCATCCGCAAAAGCCGATTGATCAGGCCGAAGATGAGGATTTATATCTCACTCAGATGTGTGGCAATTTGGTTACCGAAGATATGATAGATTCGGTGTATCAATGGATGCGAGAACACGGAGTGGAAGACGAAATGACTCAGGGTATAACCGAAATATGGTCGGAATACAATGCCGACGGGTACGAATGGGGTATCGACACTGCGCGCCGGGGCGGCAGTCTGGAAAACGGCCTGTGGATGGCTTCGCAGTATAATTCGGTTATCCGAAAGTCCGACAAAGTAGAAATAATGGAAAAAACTTTCGCATGCCATACCTTAAGGAAGTTTAATATCGATGGACGCCGAATTTACTATCGCACTCCGTCATATCTGGCCTGCCTCATGGCGCGCCACCACGTCGGCAGCCAACTCGTGGAAAGCGAAGTGATTTGCAGCGACTACGACGTACCAGAGATCAGATGGATGTTCAGGTACAAAAATGTGCCATATTTGGATGTCGCCGCCACCAAAACCGAAGATAGCCTTTTTATCAATTTCCTTAATAAACATCCGCGCGATTCGATGAAAACCTTTATTAATCTTTACGGCAAAACCCCGGATGTCGATGTAATTAAGTATTCGCTCGAATCGGAAAGCTATCTGGACGCGAACACACCGGCCGATCCCGATAAAATCAAAGTGCGGCGCAATACGATCGCACTTAACAATGTTTATACATTTCCGCCGCATTCGTTTACCATATTAGCCGTGCCGATCGATAAAATTGTGTCGGTCAGCGAGGACGAAAAGATGGAAAAGATAAGTGTCGGGCCTAATCCGTTCAATGAATATATTAACATCGCAATCCGTGAAGACTCGACGCCGTTTCATATCGGATTGTACGACAACCAGGGAAGACTGGTCAAAGAGTTTGCTATGCATAATCAAGGGCAGCGCGTATCCACAGCCGGACTGTCTGAAGGTATATATTTCTTGCGAGTTATATCAAACAAGTTTTCGTCAACAATACCGCTGGTCAAATCGGAGTAACCGGGGGCAGGCAAATCATTCGGCGAAAAATAATTATATGAACACAAAAAAGGGATGGAAATTAATCCATCCCTTCGATTTGGGGTGCCCGGAAGAGGATTCGAACCTCCACGCCCATTGGACACTGCACCCTGAATACAGCGCGTCTACCAGTTCCGCCATCCGGGCTTTGCGATTGCTCGCTTATTCAATATATCAATTGTGTTTCCAGATTTATAATCACGTACAAAATTAAGAATTATTGCGCTTCCGGCCAAACTATTTTCGATTATTTGTGATTATATTTAAAGCAGCGCGGATCCTTCGAATACAGCCCCAGTCCGGCAGCATACGCGCGCGATCGGCATCCCCAGCACTCCGAGGCTATCGAGCACTGCCGGCAGTCTTCCGGCAGATTCTCCTCGTTTTTGAAATACTTAAATATAAGATGGTCGCGGTGGCGATCGACGATTTCGCTGAGCCTGCCGTCGCGGTTGACGTTTGGTGCGCCGGGTTCGCGGATGGTGGCGCATCCGGTGACGCTGCCGTTGGATAGCACCGCCGCCGTGGCCGAGCAGTACTGCTTATTGACGCAGTTCATCGGCATTTCGCGAGCGCCGGTCTGCAGCTTCCAGCGTTTATGCACGCGTGCGACGTCGCCCTCCGAGGGGATGAATCGCGCGAGGTCGCTGTCGCTCTGTCCCGGCCGCAGATATGTGTGATATACATTTATTGAGGTCATCACTCCGAATTCGCGCTCGAAGAAGTCGATTGTTTCGATCATATCCGACGCGGGCTGAAGTCCGGTGAATGTAACCGAATTCAAAATATTTTCCGCCGGATAGCCCAGCCCGAGCAGATTGCGCACGGAATTGATTATTGTGTGCATATCCTCGACCGGATTCGCCGGATGCAGCAATTTATATATATCCGGATTGACGGTGCTGCAATGCACCGAGATGAGCCCCGGATCGGCCAGCACTGCTGTGCGTCGCAGAATCGCGGGGTCGGCAAAGGGGAGGCCGCCTGTCCACATATTATTACGCAGACCGAGATTGCGGGCGAGCTCCATGTGTTCGAATACGGACGGCCTGATCAGAGGTTCTCCGCCGAGCCATTCGATAGCGGTGATGCCGAGATCAGTTGAGTCAAAGAGGATTTCGCGAATTTTATCATCTGATAATTTATTGATTTCCTCCGGGACTGCGTTCATGTAACAATAAGAGCAGCCCTGGTAGCAAATATCCCCGATTTCGAGCTGAAGCGCGTAAATACCGTCGTTTGTGTATGTTTCGTTTAATTTATTATAGTCGATCATTTTGCCGTATGTGTTAATTATTCAACCATATATATAACTAATTTCAAAGGATATTATTGCACAAAAAAGGCTGCCCGAACTAGCCGGACAGCCTTTGGAGTGGATTATTTCTGATGATTATTTAACGATAACCATCGGTTTTGTCGATTCGAACGGACCTGATTCGAGGCGATAGTAATATGAGCCCGAACCGATTCCGAGTTTGCTGACGTCGATATCAACTTCATAAACGCCAGGCTGCTGATGTCCGGAGACGAGTTCTGTGACTTTCTCGCCGTTGGAGTTATAGAGCGAAAGCGAAGTATGAGCTTTGATACCGATCGAGTATTTGATCGTTGTAAGCGAGCTGACCGGATTCGGCGTAGCGTCGAACAGGTTGTATTTTGCGCCCGTTGTTACGATCAGACGAAGGTCGTTGACGCAGACCGGCTGGATTTTGATATCGCCGGGTTCGTTTTCGACAATCGTATAGTTTGCGGAAACGCCCTGGGGCAGGAATTCGCAGGGTACGTCAACAGTTGTAATATCGCTTAGATATGTGAACATGTTGAACTTGAAGAGTACTCCGCTGCCCTTGAGCGGTTCGTCGTTTTCGAATTTCACGATCAGATAGCCGTCGTCTTCGACGATCCTCGGATACTGGTCGGCGACTGTCCAGCCGTCGGTCATTGTGCCATTGGTTATGATGTCATTGGCATTGGCCACGTCAGGATAGATGAGCATCAGATCGTTCGGTAAGTTACCTTCGTTGAAATAAACCTTAGCTTTGAATTCGGTGATATTTGCCTGTTCCAGAGCTTTGGCTTCCTCCGAATGAGGATCGATCATGAATTCTATCTCGACTTTTTCGCCGGGGATTGCGACGTATTTATCTTTGGGAATTCTTGCGATCATTCTGAATTCCATACCTTTGCCGGTCAGGCTCGACTGGGCGTTGCCAGCGGAGGTAGTATATTCGATGTATGCGTCGTATGTTTCGGCTTCCATCGGCATAAAGTCGACGTCGACGATGAGTTTATCGCCGGGTTCGAGATCGAACGGCACTGCCGGATTATCAAGACCGGTATTTTCGGTTTTCCAGCCGCGAATTGTAAAGTAGTTGGCGCCATCGCCTTCGATCATCAGCGGCTCGGTGATTGTTGCGTCGATAGTACCGGTATTGGTCAGGCTAACCTGTCCGGATTTGGACAATGTTTTAAAGATTGTGCCAAAGTCATGATTGGTAGTTTCGAGTCCCTGCATGAATCCATAACCGATGAGTTCGGGATTCGGATTTTCGGGAGCGTCGTCGTCGATTACCAGTCTTGCTGTGTGTTTGCCATTGTGAATAGCTGTGAATTTCACCGGAATATTGATTACTTCATCCGGCGTCATTGTAATATTAAACGGATTATCGATATAGAATTGCGGGTCGATTTCGAATGCATTTGCATCCGGACCTTCGATGCGCAGATCGAAAACGGTCAGTTCCATCGGGAACTGGCTCATAACCAGGTTCTTGAAGTAAGGCTCATCGCTTGTTGCCGACTGGCCCTGCTCGAGCGGTGTTGTGAATTCATAGCCGGTCATTTCGACGTGCGGAAGCTGGCCAATACCCTGCAGCTTGGCGTTGGCGGATTTGGTTGTGCCTTCGAACGAAGCTTTGAATACGACAGTCGATTCGTATGATACTTCATCTTTCGGGAAGAACCATGCATCGATTGTGATTGTTTCGCCGGGCTGAAGCTGTGCCGGGATTGTGACGTCGCGTGCGATTTCGAAGATGCTTTCGTCGTTGTTTTCGATATGTACGCTTACAACGTCGAGTGCGGAGTTACCGCTGTTGCTGATTGTAATTTCGCCTTCGTAACCAACAGTCTGGTCGACCGGGTCGAACTGGTCGCCACGGAGAACGCGGCGGAATTGCCAGTCGTATCCGGTAATTACCGGGCCGGCTGTGATACCGGTACCGTTCCAGTCCGAATAGAGCTTATCTTTGTTTGTATTAGCTTCGAATGTTGCGCGGGTATAGTCGTTGTTGCCCGGAGCATCCGGCTTGTAATAAGCAGTGAATTCAAATGGTGTGCCTGCTTCAACTACGAGCGGGAAGTTAAGACCTTCCACGCGGGTGAAGTGGTCGTGGTCGTCCCATGTGATCGAGTAAATTTCGACCGGGAGTTTTGCCTGATTGACGATCTGTACCTTCTGTGCTCTTTCTTCACCAACGGGTACTTCGCCCCAGTCAGCGTCGCTGATCCAGACAACGGGCTCGCCCATTTTGAATCTGAGTTCGGCGACCGGACGCGAATAGCAGCTAAGGTCGACGATGACGGAATCGCGGACTGTATAGTCGAGCAATTCGGGTGAAAGTGCGCAGATTTCGATCTCTTTGGTTTCGCCGGGAGCCAGAGTTACGGGCAGATCGTCCGTATCATATGTAAAGTATACGGTTTCGTCTTTCAGACGGATGTCGTTGATTGTTGCATTTGTATTGCCCGGGTTAGTAAGGGTAAGAGTTTTGCAAACCTCTTCGTTGGCTTTGAGTACGCCGAAGTCGAGGAGGGTCGGGTCGGCTTTGACCTTTTCGGGCTGATAGATATATTCTTTTGTAATTTCTTTTGCCGAAAGAGTCATAATCCGGACTTTCGCATAAGCGGAGTCGTTCGGATTGTTGATATTCAGCGTAAAATGGGCTTCTTTGTCGAATTTTTCGAAGTCGTGGTCATCGAATGTATAATTGAGGGCATCTTCTACGGTCATTCTGAAGAGGCCGACGCATTCGGTTTCGTCAGTGAGCGCAACTGCATAGCCATTGCCCTCTACATTACCGCAGGTCATGACGTCTGTTACGTAAAGGCTGTCTTCGCAGGGGGTGGCATAGTTGATACCAACCGGATAGCCATACGCAAAGCCGTCTTTACAATAGTCCCAGTTGCCATATGCATAAGCTGCGAAACGTGCATCATCATCGATGGATTCGATCCAGTGGTCGCCGATGCCGATCTCGGTGGCCAGATATACATAAGGCGTACCTTTGATCGGTTTCACAGCGGATCCGAATTTGGCGAGCAGAGACTGGCCGTCGAATTTGATCTTGTCCATTGTGCCGTCTTTAAACGTCATATAGAAGAAGTTGTCGATGCCTTCGGGCGATTTGAATGCGGCATAGGTGCACCACCGCTCGATAGGAGCAAGTGTAATAAGCATACCCTGTCCGTTACGGCTGGGGTTCTGCGGTTTGTCGTCTTTGCCGATGATCGGTGTTACTTCGTGGTCCCACCAGGTTTTGCCATACTGTGCAACTGCGATAGGTTTGTTCGCTGTATACATGGCGGCATCTTCCTGGGTGACGATGTCGCGCCATTCGCCGCGATCGAGGCCGGTCCACATAAGCATTTCGCCGGTACCGTCCTGGCGCATTCTGTAGATGTCTGTGCCATTTTCGGTAGCAATAAAGCGCATCAGATCGCCTTTATCGTCGGGCGAAACGCCGCGTTTTCTGTTTTTATAAAGGATAGGAGCGGAGATATACTTCTTGCCAAGCAGCTCGGTAGGCCAGAGCATCTCGGTAAGCATATTGCGCATAAAGTTTGCAGCGCGCCCAAGCATATGAGACTGATAGCGCGGGAAAGCGCCTTTGGTATGACCGGAGATCACTGCGATCGGCTCGGTGGACTGAATCAGAGTACCACTGAGGTCTGTCTGGTCCATGTGTACCATACCGGGAGTCATGCGGCCTTCGACCAGATAGGTCTGGCCCTGGTTCAGAGTAATGTCGACTTTTCTGCCGGCGTCGTGTTTTACAGTGTTTCCGCTGGGTATATAAGAAACGCGTGTATTGTTCTTGGTGGCCACAATCAAAAATTGCGGAGGCCTGTAATCATCTGTTTTATCCAGATATAGGTTGAATGTGACATATTTTTTGCCGAGCCATTCCACCGGAATGCAGCGATAGGCCTCGCCCGACCACTGATAGGAAAGATACACAACTACGTTTATCGGGTCGTCGCCTATGATCTGAATACCATAGTCTTTGATTTCTTCGGATTCTTTGTTCATCAGCTCGTCATTGAGCGGGATGACCTTAATTTCATTTTTCTTGACAGCGTAAAACTGATCCATACCAATGTAATCAGCTTTTACGTTGACGCGAGTGTCCACTTTCGAAGATACCCATAGCTGCATAGGAAATCCGCCGCGGAATTTCTCGCCTTCCTCTTTGCGGCAGTGCGGAACACCAATCCAGTATTCCTTGCCGTCGTCGATCTGAGTCTCGACGTATTCCTGAGCCTGGGTCGTATCTGGCATCAGCAGTACGGCTGCTATCAGCATCGCCGCAAAGGACATAAATTTTGTGTAATAATTTTTCATAATAAACACTCCAAAAAAATAAAATGATAATAATATTGGGATTCGTGCGATTATTAACTTGCTATAATATTAAAAAGTCCAATAATTTCAAAACATTGTTGAAGAAAATATGGATAGAAAACCCGGACTCATTAATCTTCGATTACAGAAATTATGCATATTTACTCACATATATTAACACCAAAAATCGCCTTTAGTTACATGGAATTTACACTATTTATATATAAATATCACTTTTTTTGATATTATTCCATGCAAATTTATTAGTTTTCTATGTCTTTATACTATAACGTATGCTTATACAAATTATTAGTGAATATTTATGAAAAGAAAATCATTTACGCTGGCTTTTTGGGCACTGTTCCTCTTTGCCGGAATTCTCACTGCCGAAGCGCACCAATATAAGTTAATACGAATATTTAATTCCGAAAGTTTCGCTCCCGATCGCGGGATTGAATGCGTCGCCCGAAATGGCAATTCCTCTGAATTCGTAGTCAATTCTCACGAATATGCACAAATTCTGAAAACCTGCGACAGCGTCGAAGTCATAATTAACGATCTCGAGGCATATTATTCAAAACGGCTGTCCGCTTCCAAGCGGGATCGCGTCCAGTCCATCAACGGAATGCCAGCCGGCTCTATGAGCGGATATTATAAATTAGATGAAATCTATGATTTTATGGAAAATCTGACGGTGGATTTCCCCGAATTGGTTACACGCGAAGAAATCGGCCGTACATGGGAAGACCGCCCGATATGGGCTTATACCATCGGATGCTCCGACGGCGAATGCCCCGAAGCATTATTGACGGCTCTGCATCATGCCCGCGAGCCTATGAGCGTAATGTCTTTACTGCATTTTATATATAATCTTTTCGAAAATTATCTTAACAATAATCCCGAAGCTATATATATAATGAATAATCGAAGAATGGTTGTTGTGCCGGTGGTGAATCCCGATGGATATGCTTTCAACCAGCGAATCATGCCCAAAGGTGGCGGATTCTGGCGCCGCAACCGTCGTCCGATTAACGATACCACATGGGGGGTCGATCTCAATCGCAATTATGGACCCCATTATTTGTGGGATCATCCGAACGGCGGCTCTTCGACAGATATCCAGAGCGACACATATAGAGGGCCGGCAGCGTTTTCCGAACCCGAAACACGCGCCATTCGCGATCTCTGCCTCAGGCATAATTTCCGGATTGCGCTCAATTTGCATTCGTGGGGAAATCTGCTGCTCTATCCATGGGGTGTGCTCGACCGCGAAACCGAGGATTCGGTTTTATACCGTGCATTCTCTCAGTTTATTAATCTTTCAACCAAATATGTGTATGGTCTCGACAGTGAAACAGTCGGCTATATCGCCCGTGGAGCATCTGACGACTGGTTATATCTCGAATCACCGGAAAAACCCGCAATCATCGCTTTTACTCCCGAAATCGGAAACAGACTCGACGGTTTCTGGCCCCAATCCGATCGCATTGCGCCGCTTACCGCAAACAATCTTCCGCTTTTTTATGAGACTGCGCACAGCGCCGGAGTTAATATCCGGCCAGTAGATTACTCTATCGAATATTCCGAAAATGAATCCCAGAAATTATCTATAAGGTTCTGCAATATCGGCACCGGTGATTTCGATGGTGAGAAAGATGTTATTGTCAGACCGCTGAATAATAAAATTAAAGTCAAATATCCCGACCGGAAGATATATATATTACCTTCCGGGCGGTCGCAGACAATTACTTTCGATATTGATTACGAAAAAGGCTTTCCCAATGGAGATATTGTTCCATTCGAAGTAAGCGTATCTGATGAGCAACTCGGACGTAAGGATACACTTGACGTCCGCCTGGTAATTCCCAAAACTATTGTGATGTACGACGGCCAGACTCTCCGCGAGCAGTGGGATGCCGGCGATTGGGGGCTCCAGTTCATAGAATTTGCAAAATATTATCTCAGCGACAGCCCGTTTGAGGAATATGCCGCCGCCACGGATAATTATATTACATGGCGCGAGCCTATCGATCTCACATTCGCGGAAGCTGCCGAACTCGAGATCGCATCGCGCTGGATGATCGAGCGCACCTATGATTTTGCAGTTGCGCAAATATCCACTAATGGCGGCGAAACATGGGAATACCTCCGCGGCACAAGATCAGTCGAGGGACTCGGTATCGACAAAACCAAACAGCCCGCTGGTGCTCCAGGCTGGCACGGGAATATGAAAGACGTCATTACAGAGCGGATTTCGCTGGACGATTACGCCGGACAGTCCGTCATTCTCCGATTTGGAGTGCTCAGCGACAAAAGCAAAAAATTTTCCGGTTGGGATATTGCCTCGATGAAGCTGCATACTTTCGACTTTGCAACATCAGTCGATGACGCCCCGGACTCAGATATAAGCATAAGACCCCAGCCGGCTATTGCAGGCGAGGATATAATTATAACTCTTCCCTCGGATTATATTAATTTCGAATATGAATTAATAAATATAGAGGGCAGCAGAGTGTACTTGGGTATAGTCGAGCGCACAGAACTTAGAATCAGCACTGCGGGGCTCGCCGCGGGAGTTTATTATTTCCGGATTTATAATTCCAATGGATACATCTTCAGAAAAATAATTATCATCAGATAATAAAGGATTATTCAAGCTGCAGGGCATCGCGATATAATTGCTCATAAAGCGGAATAATCACTTTTGTATCGAATTTTTCGACTGCACGCGACCGCGCATTATCCGAAAATATCTTCCATTTTTTCGGATTATTGAACAGGTCGGTGCAATATTTGGCCATGCGGTCTGTGTCGCCCATAGCGGCCACATAGCCGGTTTCGCCGTGTGAGACCACCTCGGGTATGCCTCCGATATTAGCCGCCACCACCGGCACGCCGCAGCTCTGGGCTTCGAGCGCGGCAAGCCCGAAGCTCTCGGCCTGGCTCGGCAGCAGAAATATATCCGCGCAGGAAAGCAGCTCTACTACAGCTGTCTGCTTGCCGAGGAATCGTACATATTCGATTATCCCCAGCTCGCGGGCGAGTCTTTCTGTTTCACTTCGGTCGGGGCCGTCGCCCACCAGTACCAGTCGGGCGGGATGGTGCTTGATTACTTCGGCGAGTATCCGCACGGTATCAGTCACTCGTTTCACCGATCGAAAATTGGAAATATGTATCAAAATTTTTTCCCCATCCGGGGCTAATTGATTTTTAATTTTCGGGCACTCGAGTCTTTTATATATATTTGTCTCTACGAAGTTCGGCAAAACCCGAATTTCTTTTTTCGAAGAAAAATTCTGAATGGTTTTCTGCCGCAGATGTTCCGATACCGCAGTCAGCATATCGGACTGCCCGAGCGAGAACCGGACTATGGGCATAAATCCCGGCTCGAGCCCGACAAGCGTAATATCGGTGCCGTGCAGCGTGGTAATGACTTTGAGCCTGATGTCTTCGTCAAGTATCATTTTCGAGAGTATCCCGCTGACCGCGTGGGGGATAGCATAATGAACATGCAGTATTTCGATCCCCTCGTATTTGGCGACCTCGATGATCTTGCCGGTGAGCGCCAGGGAATAAAGATGGAATTCGAACAGAGGATAATGAGGAAATTCGACTTCATGAAAGAAAATATTTTCCTGAAACGAGTCCAGCCTCATGGGCATGGAGTAGCTGATAAAATGCACTTCATGTCCGCGACGGGCCATCTCGATTCCGAGCTCGGTGGCGACGATTCCGCTGCCGCCGTAGGTTGGGTAGCAAACCATTCCGATTTTCATGAATTAATTTTCCTGTATTGATCAAAAACATGGGAAGCAATGGATAACAAGCGCAAAGATATTGATAAATATTATACTATCGAAGAAAAAAACGAAAGCGAGATTAAGATAAAGGGCTCCAAATTCATTGCCCAGGCCGCTCCCGTGGCTGATAAAGACGAGGCGCTGATGTTTCTGGAATCCGTTCGCGCGAAGCATTATAATGCCAATCATAACTGCTTTGCTTATCGCATCGGATACGATGGCCTCGAGTTCCGCGCCTCCGACGACGGCGAACCATCGGGCAGCGCTGGCAAGCCTATACTCTTCGAAATTAAGAAGCATAACGTAAGCGATATAATAGTCGTGGTCACTCGCTACTTCGGCGGCACAAAGCTCGGAGTGGGCGGTCTGGCGCGGGCATATTCCGAAGCCGCAGGGCAGACAATTGAAATGTGCCGCCGCCGGCCGGTGCACCGCACAATCCCGGTGCGGGTATTTTGCACATACGAGGATATTTCGGCGGTCAAGCGGCTCGTAGACGAATACGCCATTACATTCGAGGAGGAATATACCGACGCCGTTGAATTTCTGGCGAATATACCGATCTCGAAGGTGGATGATTTCGCTGGCCGGATAACCGAAGACACCGGCGCGAGGGCAGGCACAATTATCGAAAAAAATAATTCCGATTAATTATCTCAGGAAATAAATATATGGCTATCCGCATAATCGAAACCGTTCAGGAAATGCAGGCGCTGTCCGATGCTCACCGCGCCCGCGGCAAACGGATAATCGTAGTTCCGACAATGGGCTACCTCCACGAAGGGCACATGAGTCTGATGCGCCGCGCCGCGGAAATGGGGGATATAGTCATCACCACACTGTTCGTTAACCCCACTCAGTTCGGTCCGAACGAGGACTTCGAGCGCTATCCGCGCAATTTCGAGCGCGATGTTCAGCTTGCGGAAGAAAGCGGCTGCGATTACCTGTTCTATCCTTCTGTTCAGGAAATGTATCCCGAAGGGTATTCAAGCTACGTAATGCTGCACGGAATAACCGATAAATTCGAAGGCGCAATCCGGCCAAAGCATTTCAATGGCGTGGCAACTGTCTGCGCAAAATTGTTTAATATAACAAAACCCCACGCGGCAATATTCGGTCAGAAGGATTATCAGCAGACCCTCGTCGTAAAACGATTTGTACGCGACCTGGATTTCGATGTCGAAATCATCGTATTGCCTACCGTCCGCGAATCCGATGGCCTTGCGATGAGCTCCCGCAATACCTATCTTAGCGACGAAGACCGCTCAAAAGCCGGGATACTATTCGCCGCCCTCGAAAAAGCCCGCAAAGCAATAGTTACAGGCGAACGCCGCCGCAAGACAATAAACGGGATAATGCACAATGTACTGCGGAGCGAACCCACCATGAAAATCGATTATGCCAGCGCTGCCGACTCCGAAACGCTCGACGAGCCCGAAGTATTCATCGACGGCCAGCGCATTGTAATGATGATTGCATGCTATCTCGGCCGCACTCGATTGATAGACAATATGCTGATCAATATTCCCGAAGATCCATCGGTAAGGAAATATAATTTCGAAGAGTAATTCTTTAATATGAATTAATAAAAATCGCGGCCATTACGGAAGAATTTCTTTAGTGGCCGCATTTTTATTGGCTATTCAAAAAAAATAATCCGCCGATTAATTCCTCTGAATATATGGGGACAGCCATATTGTGCTGAAAATCCCGAATTTGCCAAAAAATCCATTAATCTGCTTATTCTGATTCAAATTTCAAAATTCTTTTCCAATTAATCATTTGATTCATATGAAAATTCCAATTGTATTCAATACGGAATCGCCAAATGTCTTGCAGCGTCGAGGCCGCAAAGTCCGCGAATTTTATGATCCCGAAAAAATCGAATGGATCCGCAACGGTCTGCTCGATCTCGGCCATGAAAGCGAAGCCATCGAAGGCGACGGCTTTCTGGCAGACCGCCTGCGCGAATTCTTCGGAGATGCGCTCGAATCCGGCTGGCCTGGCCTTGCGTTAAATCTGGCATACGGAGTGCAGGGCCGCGTTCGTTATACTCATGTTCCCGGATTGCTCGATATGCTGGGCATTCCTTATTCCGGCTCGGGCCCTCTCGGGCAGGCCTTATGCGCCGATAAAGCCACTTCGAAAATGATCTGGCAATTCTATGGCCTGCCAACACCTGATTTCGCAGTGATGAATTCACCGGACGATCCCACGCCGAATTTCAAATTTCCAATGGTAATCAAGCCAAAAACCGAGTCGACATCGCTCGGAATTCATAAGGTCGACAATGAGAATGAATTATGCGAATCGGTCGGCGAGGTTGTAAGCAAATTCAAACAGCCGGTGCTTATAGAACGATACCTGCCCGGCCGAGAGGTAAACGCCGCATTCGTCGGCGAAGAGCCGCGCATTATGCTGCCCATCATCGAAGTCAGGATCGACAAAAAAGCGCCGGATATTTATACAAAAGATGATAAAGTCGACCAAAAACGAAAGATCGAACATAGCAGGGCCGATCTGACCGACTCCGAGGTTCGCCGGATTCACGAAATATCCCAGACGGCAATAGATGTGCTCCACTGCCGCGATTGGGCCCGCGTGGATCTTCGCGCCGACGAAGACGGCGATTATCAGATAATGGAGGTCAACAGTATGCCGCATCTGAATCCGGAATCATCGCTGTTTTACGCATGCGGCGAATATGGCTGGGAGCTAACTGATCTACTCGACAAAGTGATCGAATCAACTGTAAAAAGATATGAAAAATATGGAAATGAAAATAAATAATCGGAGTAAATAATGGATGTATCAGATCAATCCCAAATAAACAGATTCCGCGCCGAATCGACCGGAGGAATGGTCAGCTCGGCTCACCATCTGGCTACCGATGCCGGAGCCGAAATGCTGCAGGAGGGCGGCAATGCAATCGATGCCGCAGTCGCAACTGCCTTTGCGCTCGGGGTTTGCGAACCCGCCGCATCTGGCATTGGCGGGCAGACAATGCTTGTATTCAGCGACCGCTCATCCGAAACAAAAATCGCGCTGGACGGATCGTCCCGCGCGCCATTCAGGATAGTGCCGGGCACCCTGAGCGAGGAGGAGCGCTTCTATGGTCATCGCGCGACGACGGTGCCATCGACTCCGGCTGTATTGGCATACGCAAATAAACGCTACGGCAAACTGCCGCTTGCGAAAACGCTCGAGCCCGCTATCCGCATTGCCCGCGAAGGATTCGCATTCAGCGATCTTCAGGAGCGACTCAGCAAAAAGGCACACGAAAGACTGAGTGATCGCTCAGGCGGAAGATTTTTTCTGAAACCCGACGGAGAAGTCTTTCGCGATGGCGAGGTGCTGCGTCAGCCGGTGCTTGCTTCCACGCTCGAACGAATCGCTGCGGCCGGAGTGGAGGACTTCTATCATGGCGAAATTGCGGGAGCAATCGTCGAGGATATGAAGCGCAACAGCGGACTTATCGATTTCGATGATCTTGCACAGATTCCCTGGCCGATAGAGCGGACACCCCTCGAGACCACATTCGGCGGCAATCGGGTGATGACGATCGGCCCTCCCGCCGCAGGCCGCGCATTGATGGAAATATTAAATGTTCTCGATACATTCCATAAAGAAAAATGGGACCTGAATACCCCGGAAGGCGCTCTTATATTCGCCAAAGCCGATCGCCGCGCACAGATCGACCGGCATGATCAGCCATTCGATCCGCATTATTATCCACAGGTGCCCGGCGAGAAAATGCTCAGCAAAAAGCACGCTCTGAATATCGCAGGAAGCATCCGCCGGCGCGAGAGCGTTATGCCCGGCGAAACCACTCATATGTCTGCCGCCGACGCCGATGGGAATATGGTCGGCCTTACCCAGTCAATTGAGCGCGTGTATGGTTCATGCGAGGCATCGCCGGAACTTGGATTTTTATATAATAATTATATTTCGACGATGGAATCGAAAGACCCGATCAATCCGCATTATCTGCGGCCCAATGTGGTGCCTTGGGCGAGTGTGGCCCCGACCATCGTATTCGAAGGCGATGAGCCTGCGGTAGTGCTCGGATCGCCCGGCAGTGAACGGATCGTCTCGGCAGTCGCACAGGTGCTCGAACGGCTGCATCACCAGGATCCTTACGATGCAGTCGATTCGCCGCGGCTGCATTGCTCGCGCGAAGGTTTGGTATTTATGGAATCCGGGCGAATGGATCCAAAAATTCCCGACTATATTCGCCAGAATGGCCTCGAAATCCGCGAACTTGAGCCATATTCATTTTTCCTCGGCTGCGTTCAGCTCGTTACCCGCCGCAACGGAAAAATCATTGGAGTGGCCGATCCCCGTCGCGACGGCTCGGCAAAGGGGGTGAACCGATGAACAGCGGCAAGCTGCCATTGCTGCTATCGGTGCCGCATGCCGGACTGACTATACCCCGCGAAGTCGCCGATAAATGCATTCTCGACGAGGAACAGATAATCGCCGATGGCGACGTCGGCGCCGCCGATATATATATACCGCTGCGTGATGAAGCCGAGCAATTCCTAACCACAAATATTGCCCGCGCGGCAGTCGACCTTAATCGCAGCACCGACGACCGGCGCAAGGACGGCGTGGTCAAAACCCATACCTGCTGGGATGTGAAGATATGGAGCGAACCGCTGACCGAGGTCGAAATTGATTCATTGCTCGAAAAATACTACCATCCATACCACAATAAACTCAGCGAATTGACAAATAGCGGGATAATCGCAGGTATAGACTGCCACACCATGGCGTCAAAGGGGCCGCCGGTAGGCCCGGACAGCGGCCAGCGCCGTCCGGAGGCGTGCATCAGCAACGCAGAAGGCACCACATGTCCCGATGAATGGCTTCAAATATTATCCGAAAAATTGGCTGCTGAGCTTATGGGTGAAGTCCGTATCAACGACCCTTTCAAAGGTGGATATATCACTCGCACCCATAGCAGGGAAATGCCATGGATACAGCTCGAGCTTTCGCGCGCACCTTTTATGAGCAACGCAGCAAAAAGCAGAGCCGTACTTAATGCGCT
>CAZEMR010000003.1:0-35451 GCA_964513465.1 uncultured Hyphomicrobiales bacterium | reverse complement strand
ACTTTTGGATTATTATCTTCCTGATCGCTGCGCCGCCGCCCGCACTCATCCGGCAATAATATATCCCGGATTCTAAATTACTGGTATTAAAGGATATACTATGAGCTCCAACGCTTATCTCTCCGTCTGCAAATACTTCGCGAACCGTGCCGGATAGATCGAGCAGCTCAAGCTTCACCCAGGCAGCGCGGGGTAATGCGATTTCGATTTCGCCGCTGGTCTGCATCGGGTTTGGTACGGCCTCGCCAATCGAAAAGCCCTGAGGCAGGCCGTTTTCCATAACGCTGCTCTCGCCTTCGGTGAAGAAATGCCACACCGGCGACCATTCGCCGTGGCCCGCTTCGTTGCCAGCACGAACCCGCCAGTAATACTTCGTGCCGCCGTCGAATGCTGGGAAGAATCGGAATTTCGTTGCGGAGATGCCGCTGAATTCCTTGGCGATATTTTCGAAATTCTCGTCGGTGGCGACCTGAAGATCATATACATCCGCATACATCACCGAATCCCAGTGGAATTCCGGCTTGACTGCAGTCGTATCGCCGACCGTGGGGGATCGGAGAAGTGTCATAGCGGGCATCGGGATTGTCCGGAAAACATTACCCAATGACCATTCACCCGGGACTCCATTCAACACTCCGCGCACCCGCCAATTATAAAACGAATCGGGCCGTAGCGTGTCCTCATATTTATAACTGGTTGAATTCAATGAATATGCAGAATCAATTATATTAACAAAATTCTCATCTGTGGAGATTTGCAAGTCATATCGCAGCTCTATTTCCCCGAAAGACTGATATTCCGATTCCGACCACTCGAATCGTGGGACGATCGATACCGGGAAGTCGTTGTGTTCGGGCGAAATCAGTTGCGGCGCGCTGGCAGTTGGTTCGCCGACCATGAAATACCAGCGCGAGGAAGTTGATGATTCCGTCATGCTTATTGCTTCGACTTCGTAATAATAAATCCCTTCGTGAGGGAATGCGATCTCCGAAGAAGCTGTATTATCCGGGAAATTGTTAACACCAAAGCTAAGCGGATCGGACTGGCCTGCTTCATATACTTTGAACATATAACTTTCTGCCTCACTGATCTTGTGCCATTCCAGCTTGGTTTTCATCGGCACCCCGGTCTCGAGATGATGCGGGTATTTCAGCGCGGGAGCGGCAAGCGTATAAATCTCCGGCGCCTGTTTGTAGGGGATTATATATTTATTATTAATGTCAATATTCTCCGCTTCGAAAATTTCTCCATTCGGGTAGCGAACGGTTATCCGGTCGATTTTTTCGGCATCGCCCAGCCCGAAATGCAGCTCGTTCGAATTCTGTGATGCGCGGGCAGTCATCACGACTCCTGGCAGCGCGCGGTGGAATGTACGGCCGCCTGCCTCGACGCTTATGCTGGCGCCAAATCCCTCAGGCGGAACGCCGTTTTCGGGACTTCCTTCGATTCGGAAGCTGGCCCAGTTGCCGCGGCGCTCCATATCGTTGCGGAAGAGCTTGACGTATTCGTTGCTGCTGGCGATGAGCAGATCCATATCGCCGTCGTTGTCGTAGTCAAGCCGTATGGGCGACCACGCGCCGTGGATTTCCGCGCCGGTCTGCCATGTGCGGTCGGCCAGCCGGAAGTACTCGCCCTGCCCGCCATTTATATATAATCTTGAGAGCTTGTCGTTGCCCTCGCCGCGTTTGTAGTAGGCATACTGGCAGTGGAATAAGTCCTGCCATCCGTCCAGATCAAGGTCGGCCCAGACGATTCCCGCATTCATTTCGAAGAATTTGAGGCCCATTGCCTGGTGCACTTCGGTAAAATTATAATCCGGGGCGCCATTGTTGCTGAATATCAGCGAAGGATTGCTCGCAAGTCCGCGCGAATCGGGATGCCCGAGATTTCCGACGGCGAGATCGAAGTCCCCGTCGTTATCAAAGTCCGCCCAATCCGAGCCCATGCCATGGCCGAAATAGTCGGGATAATCCGTGCGATTGCCGCGGACTCCGGTTTCCTCGCCAACTTCATCGAAGGTGCCATCGCCGAGATTATTATATAATAAATCCGGGGCAAGGCGATAAGTCGCAACAAAAGGATCGGGCCGCAGGTCATTGTTATAATCGCCGATGCTGGCGCCCCAGCAGTCGTAGTAGGGGCTTTGCTCGGCCTGATCGATTCCGGAGCCGGGCGTCACGTTTTCGAACCTGCGATTGCCGAGGTTGTGGAATAATTTATCCTGATAATATACTTCCTGGCCGCTGACGGTTTTGCGGCCATATGCGATGAATAAATCGAGAAGGCCGTCGCCGTCATAATCGAACCACATCGGGGTTACCGTGGGCTGGTCGAGCACGACCTCCGGATTATTGCCGATTGTCATTGTTCCGCTGGCCGAGCCGTAAAGGATCGCGTCGCCGCCGTTGCCACGCACGCCGAAGCAGTCCATATAGCCATCATTATCGACATCCGCCCATACGGTGCCGCTGAAGCCCTGGCCGGCGGAGTTTTTGAGTACATACAGATCGGATTTGTCCCGGAAAGTCCCATCCTTCTGATTTATATATACCCTCGAGCCGATTATCACATCGTCCCAGCCGTCGCCGTTGATGTCCGCTGCGCTTGCAATTGCCGCCGAAACCGGTTTTCCCTCCGCATCGGTCAGACCTGCCTGGACGCTGACGTCATTCATCGTCGGCGGGGGAGGCGGCAGTGAGCTTCCGCGTCCGTCGGGACGGTCGTATTCGACCTCCATGCGCACCATGAAGTCGCCTGCGGGGATAAAGAACAAAGTACCGGCAATATTATAAAAATCGGGATTGGGCGTGAGCGCGTCGCAGAGGTATGAACTGACCGGGGGTTCGGCGCCATTATCGTCGTATGTGAAATATGGCCCGCCTTCGTTGATATTATGCTGGATGCAGATGCGGTCGAAGCCGTCTGCCCGAAGGCCGGTTTCCGAGACGTCGAATTCATACCATCCGGGATTGCCGTCGTAATCGACTATCAATTGGTCAATCAGCAGATTGTAATGCCAGACGAATTCCGTCGGGGGCAGACCGCCGTCGCTCGGATCGCCGCAAACCATTATGGTGTCGAGTCCGGGATTATCGCCTGAGAGGTGGATCATGATTTTTTTGATTTTGCAGGGGCCATCGGGTTTGAGCAGCACGGATTCCTCCCATGTGACGCGAGTGCCGGCGTACGAACCGCCGGGTTTGCCGTTGTCGTTTTGTATAATTTGAGAGAAAAGTCCGATGGGAATTAAAACTAATATAAAAAAGGTATTTAAAAATTTCATAATCGCCTCGAATATTTCATGAATGAATATTTTGTAATATAATAAAATTCCGAAACAAATCAGCCAAAATATACCTGATCGATTTTCTCGCTGATGTAATCGATAAACGGCCTCGCGCTCAGCTCTTCGCCGGTAACGCGCCGCAATATTTCACTCGGAGTTTCGAGCCGGCCGTAACGATGGATTTTTTTGCGCAGCCAGCGCGTAATTTCCCGGAATTCGCCATTGCGGATGATTATATTTATATCCGGAATTTCTTGATTGATCTGCTTCCAGAACATTGCCGCGTATAATTTACCGAGGGTATAGGTCGGGAAATACCCTATGCCTCCGAAAGCCCAGTGGATGTCCTGCAGCGCACCTTTTGCGTCTTCGGAAACTTCGCTGCCAAGATATTCCAGCATTTTCTCGCGCCATATTTCCGGAATATCGGCCACTCGGATGCGCTTGTTCATCAGGTCGCGTTCTATCTCGTAACGCAGAATTATGTGCATATTATATGTCAATTCATCGGATTCGGTGCGGATAAGCGATGGACGAATTTTGTTCACAGCACGGAATGCCATGCCCGGGGTCACATTTTGCAGATTATGCGGGAATTCCAGGTTCAGAACCGGCAATGCCCATTCCCAGAATTCCACCGAGCGCGCGATGTTGTTCTCCCAGATCAGCGACTGCGATTCGTGGATTCCGTATGATGAGGCCTGAGCGGCGAATGTGCGGTATAGAGAATAATCGATTCCCTGCTCATAAATAGCATGGCCGGCTTCGTGGATAGTGCTGAAAAAGCAATAACCAAGATTGTGCTCTTTTATCCGCGTTGTAAACCGGACATCCTTTGGCGAAAACGCCGTGGTAAACGGGTGCACAGAGAAATCCATCCTACCATAAGCATAGTTGAACCCGATTCGGCGGCTTATTTGCCGGGCGATTTTTGATTGCTTATTTTGCGAATATTTCATTAAGAAAAAACCCTGATCGATTTTCCTGTCCGATGCTTTAACTCTTTCGATCAATTCGCTAGTGGCGCTGCGCAATTCATCGAATATGCTATCCAGATAATCGACGGTAAGCCCTGGCTCGTATATATTCAGCATTGCATCATAGCGGTCGTTGTCGTAACCCAGACATTCGGCAACCTCGATCTTCAGGTCGAGCAATTTTTCGAGATCGCTTTCGAATATTTTGAAATTTGATTTTTTCAGAGCGGATTTCCAGCTGTTCTGGGCGGTGGTCCGGACTCGGGATACCTCCATCACCAGCCGGTCTGGAATTTTCGCGGCTCGATCGAATTCCTCGAGAAATAGGTCGTACATTTTTTCTTCGACCCGGCAGCACTGTGAGCAGTTGGTGCGCACTTTATCGGCAAGATCGCGGGTTTTGGCGGAGGTCAGTATTCTGTGTGCAAATGTATCGATTGCGGAAATCATATCTCCGCGGTGTTCATGCGCGCCGTCGGGCATATGAGTCTCGAGGTCCCAACCGAGCACCGCCGATACTGATTCGAGATCGCGGATCTGGTTCATTACATCGAGTACTTCCTGATAAAGCAGGGATTTGTTTTTAACTTCGAACATAGATCAATCCGGGGTATGAAAAAATAAATTAATATTAAAAAAAATATCAAAAAAAACTAACAAAAGCTGAACAAATTATGGAATAAAAATAAAAAGGCTCCGCAAATTGCAGAGCCTGAATTGAGATTTATTTCGCTTTTCCATCCATCTTAATTGGTTTCGTTCGCTCGATCCCTTTCTTTTTGTCTATATATTTGGTAACGAAATCGTAACCAATCAGCATCACAGCCGAAGAAAAGCCTATGCCCGCGAATACATACCAAATGTAGTGTGCGTTGTCATAAAGCGCAGACATCTGCGCGGCAGTATAATTGGCAAACTCGGCTTTGGTCGGGTCGGGGCAGTATGCGTCGAGCAAAAAGCCCGATATACCGAAGCCTATGGCGTTGGCCACGAATGAATGCAAATGCGAGAATCCGAGGTAGAGTCCTTCCTCTCCTTTGGGGGCCTGGAGCGAGAAATACTCCAGATAGCGCGGAGAGATAAAGCACTCGGCAAGCCCCTGGAAGGCGATACCCACCACCATCATGAATGTGACCGGATGCAGCGAGAACAGGCCAAGCGATACGGAATTGCCCATGCTATTCTCGAATAAATGCCCCGAGGCCATAAAAAATGCCGAGAATGGCATTATGAACATCCCGATTGTCATCGAAGTTATAGCCCGCTTCTTTCGCAGAAGATTTGTTATCAATACCACAAACAGCATGACTACTGCAGGGTTGACGTTGGCAATCCACTCGGGGGCTGCGCTTTCTCCTACCAGCCTGAGCACATACTTGGGCATGGTGGCATACATCTGATGCTGGATCATCCAGAATCCGGCTACGATGAAGATAAGTATGAACAATCGGGGCTGTTTGAGGATTTTGACGAATGCATCCCATACCTCCTGAAGAGTTTTGCCCTCGCCTTCTGTATTGACATTTTTATAAAACAGGAAGACCGCAATCAGCGCGGCAAATGTAAGCGCAGCCGATATATAATTTATATATACAAGGCCCAGTTCGAGCCTTACGGGATATGCAAAGGTCTTGCCCGAGAATGCGCCGATATTTACAATCATGTAAAATATCGAATAGCCGCGGGCGCGGTTCTGCTCATTGGTGCTTTTGGCCACAGTACCGGTTATCAGCGATTTGATGAATGCTCCGCCGATCATCAGCAGGAAAAAAGCCGGCAATACTGTTGGTTTATATGGCAGCGCACCGAGTATGAAATACGATATGGCCTGCAATCCGAAGGCAAGTATCATCGCGGGCCGGAATCCCATTTTGTCGGAAAGAGCGCCTGCAAAAGTCGGCAGGAAATAAACGCCGGCGCTGAACAGGCCGCCTATAATACCGGCCCATTTGTCGTCGAAACCGACTACTCTTGATAAATAAATCGAGATCGAAATAAACATTGCATAAAAGGCCGCTCTTTCGAGTAATTCCGTAACGTTGGCAGTCCAGAATGTTTTCGGAAAGCTCCAGGCTTTTTGATTTTCTGTGTGTTCCGCAGTCACATTGTCCTCCTCTTAATGTTATTTATTTTGATTTACAATGAGTTTTCAGAAATCCGAAGAATTCATTCTGCCACAGCAAAGCATTATGCAAAGAGAGTATCCAGTGATTTTCCTCGGGGAATATGATCAATTTTGACGGGATACCTTTCACCTGGGCCACCTGATATGCCTCGAGACTCTGGGTATAGGGCACCCGGAAATCATACTGGCCGGTGGTGATCATTATGGGTGTATCCCAGTTGGCTGCGAATTCATGCGGGGAATTCTTCTTATAAAACTCCTTGTTTTCGGGTTTCCAGTATGGGCCGCCATATTCCCAGTTCGGGAACCAAAGCTCTTCGGTGGCGCCATACATACTTTCGAGATTGAACACCCCGCAATGCGAGATAAACGCGCTGAAGCGGCCTTCGTGGTTGCCCGCCAGCCAGAATGCGGCATAGCCTCCGGCGCTGGCGCCGACTGCGGCGATTGCGTTGGTATCGATATAGTCGCGTTTGCGGAATTCATCGGTGGCTGCAAGTATGTCCTGCATCGGTTTGCCTGCCCAGTCGCCGCTGATTGCGTCGTTCCATTCCTGTCCGAATCCCGGTACGCCACGGCGGTTGGGGGCGACCACAATATAGCCCTCGGATGCCATAAGATATAAATTCCAGCGGAAGCTGAAGTAATGAGCAATCATAGACTGCGGCCCGCCCTGGCAGTATGTTATCATCGGGTATTTCTTGTTCGGGCGAAAATCCGGCGGATAGAGCACCCAGCAGTGGACTTGCGAGCCGTCGAAGCTGGTTATCCATTCCTCTTTGATTTCTGCCGGAGCCAGGTCTTCGTAAATATCATCATTTGCATGGGTTAACTGTGTTTCTCTTTTGTTTTTCAACTCATATTTATAATATTCCGGCGGGCGGAGCATATTCCGCTTGCCGAATACCAGAGTGCTGCCGTCGGGAGTCACGTCCAGACCGTAATCCCAGTTATACATGCCTTTCGTAAGCTGTTCCCATTTGCCGGTGGCTACATCGAGCCGGAAAATCGGCACAATGCCCTGGACTCCGGAGCTGAAATATATCGCATCCGAATTCGGGGACCATACGAATTGATCGACCCATTGATCGAGATTTTTGGGTAATTCCTTGATATTGCCCGTCTTGCGGTCGAATAGCATAAGCCGGACGCGGTCGGCCTCGAATCCCGGACGCTCCATACTGTGGAAAGCAATCCATTTTCCGTCGGGTGAATATAAGGGGTGCATATCGAAGCCGTCCATCCCGACTGTGATTTCGCGGGTTGTACGTGTGGCAATATCCACAATATAAATATCAGAATCGGTGCTTTTGGCATATTCGGCGACTTTTTTACTGGTGTAGGCTATTTCCTTGCTGTCGGGCGACCACGCAATATCGCCGCTGCCGCCAAATGGCTTCATCGGGGTATCGTATTTTTCGCCTTCCATCAGATCGATCGCTTCGCCGCCGTCTGCGGGCATTATGAACAAATGACTATAGTTTTCGTCTTCCCATTCGTCCCAGTGGCGGATAGGGCTGTCGGTGAATATCCGTGCCTCGGCTTTGTCGAGTTTTGGATACATATCTTTGACGGATTTCCCGACCTTTACGTCCGAAGTAAAAGCGAAATATTCGCCGTCGGGCGACCACGACAGATTGCTAACCCCATTGGGCATATCGGAAATCTTTTCGATCTCGCCGCCGGGGAATTCCATCATATATATCTGCGGCGCGCCGTCGCGCGTGGATACGAAAGCAATACGATCGCCATCGGGCGACCATACCGCACCGTAATCGGCTGCGTCATCCGCGGTCAGGCGCAGACTCTGTCCGCCATCGAGGGCAACTGCATAAAGATCGGTGAATATTTTATTCTGGTCGATATCAGGGCGTCCCATCTGATAGACTATCCAATTGCCGTCGGGCGAGAGCGCCATCCCCGACACCCGATTTAGCGAGAGCAGGTCGCGGGGCTCGAATATGCGGTTTTTTTTCTGGCCTTCATCACGGCTGTCTCTTTCGATTTTGATTTCCGGCCGTAGTCTTGGCTTTTGAGCATTTAAATCCGGAATAATAACTCCAAGTATTAATAATAAAACAAGATACTTTCTCATGGCTGTTAACCTGATTAATTAGTTATTGAATTATATATAATAATAAATTACTTGCTGTGAATTCCGAGAAATCTGAAGAATTCCCGATACCAGAAAATCTTATCCTGTGGGCGCGTGATCCAGTGAATTTCCTCCGGATATACGATCAATCGCGAGGGCACGCCCTGCACCTGTGCCGCTGTGAATGCCTCGAGGCTCTGGCTGTATGGCACCCGGAAATCGTATTCGCCGGTGATAATCAATATCGGCGTATCCCAGTTCTGCACATAGCTGTGGGGAGAATGCTCGGCATAATATTTTTTATTCTCGGGCTTCCAGTATGGGCCGCCGTTGTCCCAGTTGGGGAACCAAAGCTCTTCGGTAGAGCCATACATGCTGGCCAGATTGAACACTCCGCAGTGCGAAACGAATGCGCTGAATCGGCCTTCGTGATTGCCCGCCAGCCAGAATGTGGCGTATCCGCCGGCGCTGGCGCCGATCGCCGAAAGGCGGTTTTTATCGACATAGGGCATTGAAGCTATCGAATCGGTGGCTGCGAGAATATCCTGCATGGCCGCGCCGCCGTAGTCCTTACTGATTGCGTCAACCCAGTCCTGGCCGAATCCCGGTGTGCCGCGGCGGTTCGGGGCGACCACGATATAGCCTTCGCTGGCCATAGTCAGGAAATTCCAGCCGAAGCTCCAGTATTGACTTACCTGCTGCTGCGGGCCGCCCTGGCAGTATGTGATCAGCGGGTATTTTTTGGACTTGTCGAAATTCGGCGGCAGTACGACCCAGGTCTGGACTTCCGCGTCGTCGAAACTTTTGATTTTATAGGACTGAATTGTGGCTTTATCCACATTTTTCATGACTTCTTTATTAATATCGGTCAGCTTGCGCGATTCTCCGCCTGCGGCGGGCATCGAGTAAATATCGGAAGGTTCATTATAATTTTCGCGGCTGAATACGAGGGTTTTACCGTCGGGGGTGACCGCAAGCCCGCGATTGCCGTAGTCATAAGTGCCGGAGGTGAGTGTTTTGAATTTACCATTCAGATTGATTGTATAAATTTGCATTGTTCCGTCGTTGTGTCCGGCGGTGAAGTATAGGCTGCGGCTATCCGGTGCCCAGACCGAATGGGTGACCCACTGGTCGAGATTTTTGCTCAGTTCTTCAATTCGGGCGCTGGATGTGCGGTAAAGCATCAGTCGGATGCGGTCGGATTCGAATCCGGGACGCTCCTGGCTGTGGAATGCTATATATTTGCCGTCGGGCGAATACAGCGGATCCATATCGAATCCGGGATTGCCACGTGTAATATTTACTGCCGAGCCGCCGTGCACCGGCACTCTGTATATATCGGAATTGGTGCTTTCTTCGAAATTATCGACCTTCTTGGCGGTATAGGCAATCTCGGTGCCATTGGGCGACCATGCTATCTGGCTCGCTCCGCCGAAAGGCATCAGCGGGGTATCGAATTTCTCGCCGGGCATCAGATCGCGGGGTTCGCCGCCATCGGCCGGGATTACGAACAGATGCCGGAATGAAACATCCTGCCATCTGTCCCAGTGCCGCACGGGCAAATCGTCATAAACGCGGACGTTCATTTTGCTGAGTTCGGGATTCTGTTCGGTCGGGGTCTGGCCAAGCTTGACGTCCGATACAAACGCTATCCACTTGCCGTCGGGCGACCAGGAGGCGAACTGGCAGCCGTTTTCCATATCGGTCATCTTTACTGCGTCGCCGCCTTTTTTCAAATCAAGCACGTATACCTGCGATTTGCCGTCGCGAGAGGAAAGGAAGACGATCTTTTTGCCATCGGGCGACCAGCGTCCGCCATGGCTTTTGCCGTCGCGGGTTATACGGTACATATCTCCGCCTTTTATAGGCATTGTATATATATCCGAGAGGAAAGTATTAGCCTCAACATCCGGAGCCGAGATACTGAATATCATACGATCGCCGTCGGGGGAAATTTGATGATCGCTAATTCTTTTAAGCTCAAAGAGTTTCTTTGTTGTCATCTTCTCGGCAAAAGCCGGGGACATCATCAGAATCAAAGCCAGAAAGAGTGGCAATAACTTCTTCATAATATTTATTTCCGCTTAATAATTAAAAATCTGTTATAAAAACATGCCAATTTAATTAAAAAGTTCACTTTGAACAAATTAAGCGGAAGTAAAAAAGCCCGGCTTGAATGAATCACCGGGCTTTGCTAAAATGTTTAAGCGGGGTGTGTCAGATTTCATCTGCCAGATCGATGAATTTCGAATAAGGGATAGCAGTCCAGCTTTCGGAGACCTGCGCGCCGTTCTGCAGGCTGATCATTGATACCTTCGCGGCGGTTTCCTCGTCGGGCGCTTCGTAAATATCCATGAAATCGTAATTTCCGAGCAGAGCGTAGTGGGCCACGAAATTGACATCGGGGCATTTTTCCTTGACCTGGTCGAGCCATGCGCGGCCGATTTTAGCGCGGTTTTTCATTTGCTTGGTAATTTCGGTGGACAGCTTGGTCATTAGGATGAAGGTTTTCATATCATCTCCGGAATTGGTGAAACAAAGGATGGAATTATCGAAATCACACAATTAATATAATATAACAGATGAGATAAACCAAAAAAAATGTATAGAAATGAAAAGGGCCGGCGTTCGACTGCCGGCCCGGTTATATTAATATCGCAATTTCCAAAATAGAGGTTCGGATTAGAAGCGTCTATTTTGATATGGTCTTCTTGGTGCTGCTGATTGTGTTCTTTCTCTGGCTTCATTGACTTTGAGAGTTCTGCCGCCAAATTCGGCACCATTGAGTTTTTCGATTGCCTCCTGTGCGTCTTCGTCATCCATTTCGACAAATCCGAATCCACGGGGGCGGCCCGTCTGGCGGTCGCTGATTAATTTTACCGAATTAACAGTACCATACTGTGAGAAAAGGTCCTGCACTTCATCTTCGGTCGTTTGGAACAGTAAGTTCCCTACATAAATTGTAGCCATAAAATAAATCCTTGAAAAAAATAAAAATAAAAACTAACCTGCCGGATACGCGGCATGGTATATATATATAAAATATTATTAAATACGAAATTTTTTTTTGATCTGATTTGGGGCCGGAAATTGTCAGAAGCCGGTCGATGTATTATATTCCTTTAAACTAAAAATGATGCATGATTATCTAATGCAATATACAATAGTTTTTATTAATTGCAAAAAAAAATTTAAAAAAATTTCAATTTTTCCAGCCGGTGCCGAGATTTCCGTCTATTATCATCTCCCTGATCTCCGATAGCTGGCTGCGAATGCTATCGGGCACTTTTGTATCATATTTGTGATATGGCGCTATCGATACTCCGCCGTTACTCAGATCACCGACGAATAAATCAGAGCTGAATTGTCCGTTTAATGCATCCATTGCAATTTTTTTTATACCTTTGCCAATATCTTTTATGCACGAGCTTATAAATATATCCGAATACCATTCGCCCGATTCGTACTTATCCTGATCGACGCCGATGGCCCATTTGCTCTGGGCTGCAGTCGCCTTGTATGCACCAATCGAGCTGCGTCCGGCGACAGGGAATATGACCGATGCGCCGGAATTAAGCATCAGATTGGCTATCTGCTCGCCCAGTGCCGGATCGGAAAAGCTGTTGGTAAATCCCTGGCTGATGCGGGTATTGATCCCATTGCGTTCGGAGTAATAATTAACGCCGGCAGTGAATGCATCAGTGAATATTCGTATCGAGGGGATATTCATGCCGCCGATCCAGCCGACCCGCGGCTTGGCCGGTGATTTCGAATATGCCCACCAGGCCGAGAGATACCCGAGCTGGAATGATGGCTGATCGACTCGGAACGTCATGCTCTTTACGTTTTTCAGATAAGCTGGGTCATTATTGTCAATCAGCACGAATTTCACTTGCGGATTGACTTTGGCAAGGCTTGTTAATGCCGCATATGTTTCCATCGATGGTGCGAAAATTATCGAGCATCCGGCATGGATCAGCCGGTTGCATGCAATCATCGCATCTTCGCCGGTGGAGAGGTCTTCGTAATAGGCCGGCACACCGTTTTCGGAGCTGAACTCTTCGACTGCGCGGCGTGCACCGGCGTTGAATCCGGCATCGCCGAATCCTCCGCGGCCGCCGATGAGTCCGATAGCATAATCATCTCCCGGCGATACGGGATCGCCGCAGGAGACGATATGCATTGAAATCAGCAGAAATAGTAAAATTTGCTTCATATTATATAATGTGAGCCGTTTGTAAACGACCCTTTTGGAATTAACTAAGCAATCCCGCTATAATGAGGTCTGTGGCGGTCTCTTCGTCGAGTCCGCGCGCCATTAATGTTTCGAGCTGGCGATTATCCACTGCTCCGATGGCGGCCTCGTGGGTAACGTGTGCCCGGGGGTCCTGAACCTCCACAATCGGCACAGCCATAGCCGTGGCGTTGTCCTTTATGATTTCTTTGCAGTCCACATGGCCGCGGGCGCCGGGAGCTTTGGCTATCAGCTTGTTGTTTATCTCGGCCCGTGCGTTGTCGCGAACGGCAATGTAGGAGGTAAGCACTCCGCGGGCTCCCTCGCCATTAAGTGATCCGGATTCGAGGATTTTGATTACATCGTTGCCTTTGCCGTAGATTTTGGCGTTCATTTCGAGCGTGCTGTAAGGCCCGCAATTCGTGTGATAATCGATGTCGATCAGTCCCACGCGGCCTTCGAGCAGTTCGAAATCTGTTTTGAATCGCGCGTATGGCCCAAGATTGACTACTGCTTTGGGGATTACCTTGATGCCGCCGGTCTCGCCGTGGACATGGGTTTCGTGATATGTGTATTCCGCGCCCTCGTCGAGTGTGATTTCCGCGTCCATTGCGTGGACTATATCAACAGCATTTGGGAATACACAGTGCGCGCGTATATTTATCTTCGAATGCTTATGCAGATGCACCTTCATGTTGATCTGCTGGCGGCCGTTTTCGGGGATGATCCCAAAGCACATATGCACCGGCTTTTTGATTACCACGCCTTCTTCGAGCATGATATTTGCGTTGATGCCGTCCTCGGTTTCCTCGACTTCTACGTGGAATCCGGGGACGTCGCGCATACCGGTTACTTTATTAAGATGGACTGAGAGATAAGCCGTATCTTTGTCGTGCATTGCGTGCTGGCTCAGGTCTGCATTACGGAATAATTCTTTTTGGATATCAACTTCAGACATTTTCGACCTCCACCGCATTTTTTTCTTCGATTGGTTTGGATTTATGCTCGCAGGCATCGCAGACCTCGGCATAAAACTGGAAAATCTTTTCGGTGACGCCTTTGCGCATCAGAGTGCCGTCGCAGAGAAGGAATGCATGCTCGGCCTGCTGCAGCACAGTTTCGCTATGGGTAATCAATATTACCGTAGTGCCCTTTTGCTTCAATATTTTAATTACATCGAAAATTTTATTAAGGGAGGCCACATCGATACCCGAATCGGGTTCGTCGAGCAGCACTACTTTGGGAGACATCACAAGGATCGACGCCAGCTCGATTTTCTTGCGTTCGCCGCCGCTGAGTGTTTTATCGACTGCTCGGCCGCGATATTCCGCAGGGTCGAGTCCGACAGTGTTCAGCGCGTAGTCAACCGTCTCGCGGGATTTATCAGTAGCCCCGGCGAGAATGAAGGAGGATACCGAAAGCCCTTCGAACCGAGCGGGCTCCTGCCATGCCATAGTGATTCCCCGACGGGCACGCTGGTGGATGTCGAGCGGCTTGAGCGATTCGTCGTTGAACACAACGTCGCCCTCGAAATCGCGATATGCCGAGCGGCCCATGATAATCGAGGCAAGGGTGGACTTTCCGGCGCCGTTCGGGCCGACTATTGCGTGAATATGCCCGTCCCAGAAATCGATGCTTATATCATTAAGAATTTTCTTTTTTCCGAGAATAATTCCCAGATTTTTTACCTGAAGACGTCCCATATGGTTCACTGAAGTTTATTTAACATGAAATAATTTACTATCGAGAGAGAAAATAATATATAAAAATATTCCGGCAAAAAAAAACGGCAGCCTGTATTTGGCTGACGAATTAATCATTCTAAAAATCTAAAATCATTCTTCGTTGGCTATTTAGCCATGCAGGTGCATGTCGACCCCTGTTGATTCCATATCGTCTGTAACGCGCACAAGGGGTTATGAAATTTATTATGTGCAGCATTACATAGCTGAATACAAAGCAATATATTGATACTACCACAACAGTGATCAGCTCCGTAAAGAAAAAGCCTGTGCCGCCGTAAAGCAGGCCGTTCGCACCGTTTGCGTTTACTGTTGTCGACCCGAGTATGCCAAGCATAATTACACCAATAGTGCTGCCGACGCCATGAACTCCCCATACGTCGAGCGCATCATCCCATTTAAGTCAATTCTTCAAATTAACTGCGAAGTAACAAACCACACCGGCGACTATTCTGATAATAGCCGCGCTGCCGGTAGTAATAAATCCTGCTGCCGGAGTGATTGTGGCAAGCCCCGCAACCGCGCCGGTCAGAAGACCTACGAATTTGGGCTTTTTTCGATAACCCAGGCAAGGATCAGCCGTGTGATCGCAGCGAATGATGCGGCGACGTCCGTATTAAGGAATGCCAGTACTGTGATTGTATCCACCTGCAGCTCGCTGCCTGCATTGAAGCCGTACCATCCGAACCAGAGCAGTCCCGTACCGAGCGCTACAAGTGGAATATTGTGCGGCCCATCGATACGAAGCTTTGGATCATAATCGTAAGTACGTTTCTTCTGCCGACCAGGGCGCCATAAAAAAAGGCCAATCCCGGCGTCATAAGCTTAACAAGACTCGTGGCAACAAGCATAAAACCGGTACTGCCGGTATCGAACATAATAACTCCTGTTAATAATTTAAAAATTCCGGATTGCTCCTGATGTATAAGGGGCTAACCGATTCTGAAAATACCTAATTCATCTCAATTATAGCATATATTTAAGGTTGTTTTGTAACTGACATGTTCCCCTTTTTTGGTATGATATTTGATATAATTCCAAAAAATATATAACCGGGGATTTATGCTTAGCTTTGATTTATATGATTATTATCTGGCGAACAAGAAGAACAACATCCTTCTTTCGTTCAAAGGTTCGCTCTCGCAGGAAATCCTTGTCGAGATGGGCAGTCTGATTAAAAATAAGCTCAAAGTCGACAAAAAGCTCAAGAAAATTTTTGCGGTATTCGTCGAAATGGCACAAAATATTATGCATTACTCGTTCGAAAAGGAATACATCGAGCAGGAAGACAAAATGGTCGGTTCGGGTATAATCGTTTTCACAGAAAGCCCGGGCTATTATTTGATTACTTCGGGCAATTTTGTTAATCCGGGGAATGCAGAAGCGCTGATTAATAAAATCGCCAAAATTAATTCTATGAACTCCGAGACTCTGAGCAGCGAATATCGACGGCAGATGCGCCGACCCCAGGAAGATAACCACGGCGCCGGACTCGGACTCATGGAGATTCGCCGCAAATCGTCTGAGCTCAATTGCAAAATGACACCAGTCGATTCGGAAAAAGCATTCATAGAAATATCAGCCAAAATAAATAAAGAAGGATAGCATGGAAAATTTAAATATAAAGGAAACCGGTACTACACCCGAGATAGTTCTTGATGCCAATAGCGCCCGGCTGAGCTTCAGCGGGGAATCATATCCGGAAAATGCGCTCGATTTTTATAAAAAAATATTTGAATGGATCAAAAGCTTTGCAACCGCCCACAAGGGCGGCATACTGGTAGAGTTCAATCTGATTTATTTCAATACCAGTTCTTCGAAAGCTATTATGGATATTCTCGATATTCTGGACGGCTACCACCGCAGCGGAGCGGGCGAAGTCACCGTCAAATGGTATTACCAGGAGGAAGACGAAGACATTCTCGAGACCGGCGAGGAATTTGCCGAAGGACTGGAGCTTAATTTCGAATTTGTATCAATCTGAAAAATAAATATGATCATGACTAAGATCCGAAAAAGCGACGAGGAATTATTCTTCTCCGACGAAATCGAGCTGCTCGAGAAATCGCGGCGCATAATCGAAGACCCCACTGCCGATCGAGACAGCATGGCAGCGGCATTTATGGAAATGAGCCTGAAATTCGAATCGCTTGTAAGCAAAGCCAAAAAGCTGATAAAAATTGGGGATTCGAGCCAGCGTAAGCTCCGCAAAATGCAGCTCCAGCTACGGCAGCAGAATGATCGTATCAATCGCCAGAACGAAGAATTAATGGAGCTGAATTCGACCAAAGATAAATTTTTTTCGATTATCTCGCACGATCTGAAGAATCCGATTACTTCGATTCTGCTCACTGCCCAGGTGCTCGAAAACGCCGCCGGGCGAATAGCTCCCGAGGAATTCTCCGGCCAGCTCGCCCAGATTCGCGAATCGGTTATTTTGCTCAATGATTTATTCGATAATCTGCTGCGCTGGGCACGTGCCCAGACCGGCAAGCTCGAATTCGAACCCGAGAAATTCTATCTGCAGCCGCTAATCCGGAATGTAATAGACCTTTTAAAAGTGAATGCCGACCAGAAGAGCCTTACGCTGGATTATTCCGTCGAGGACGAGATAGAGGCATTCGGCGATAAAAATATGATCGAAACCGTTATACGCAATCTCGTGAGCAATGCAATCAAATTCTCGTACGAGGGCGGCAGCATACAAATAATTGCCACGCGGTTTTATGGAGGAATCGAAATCTCGGTCGCCGACGAAGGCATTGGCATATCCGACGAAAACCAGAAGAAGCTATTCCGGATTGATCTGAATTATAAAACCAAGGGCACTGCGCGCGAAGGCGGTACCGGCCTCGGGCTTATATTATGCAAGGAATTCGTCGAGCGCCACGGCGGCCGGATGTCTGTCAGCAGTCGGGTGGGCGAGGGTTCGCGTTTTTCTTTCTATCTGCCATTCGGAAGCTGATCTCTCAGAATTCGAAATTCACTCCTATACTTGGCAGCACTCCTATGGATGTGCTGTATTCGGGCTGTCCGGTGCGATAGTTGAATCGAATATCGGAAACATTCTCCCTGCCATAAATATTCTGAATGTCTATATATGTAGTCAGATTGAAATGCTCGAAATACCAGCGTTTATCAAGCCGGACGTCGAGTGTATGGAAGGCCGGCAGCCGGTCGCCTTCGTTGAATTCCGTGTAATCAAGCCGGCCTGATGGCAGATAGTCATAGGGCGGAGTTCCCGACCGGAGGTAATCCGTAGTCGGGCGGCCGGTGGCAAGCCGGAATTTTGAGCTTAGCTCCCATTCCTCATTGAATCTGTAGCCTGCGGCAAGATTGAGTACCATTCGGCTGTCGTAACTTCCGTAACGTTCGACTCCGTCGAGCGATTCGAATCGTGATTCGCTGACTGTCAGGCTCATCAGCCCGTAGAGCGGAATATCGCTTAATTTTTTCTGAATAAATAATTCAATCCCGCGGGTATAGCCGGTGGCTGCGCTTGCGAGCGGCTCGAGTCCGAAGGGGATATCCGAGCTCGCATCGGCAAAGCCGGACGGCGCAAGTACCGCCTGCGGCCGGAAGAGCCGCGCCGGATAATTCGAATACCATTTGTAATATGTTTCAATCTGGACTTTGAAGTCCTCGAGCGGCGTATGCTCATAGCCGAGCACAATCTGGTCGGCGCGGATCGGCCGCAAATCCGAATTATATCCGCCCAACAGCCATACGTACGACGGCGACTGATAAAAGCGTCCGGCGCTGAGCAGGAGGGAAGATACCGTGTTGATGCCGTATTTCAAACACAGTCTCGGCGAAAAATAGAATTTATCGCGAAGGAAGCTGTAGTAATCCATGCGACCGCTAAGGGTTAGCTGTATCGGGTCCATACCGCCGGTGAAAGCGAAATAAGTGCCGTTTTTCCATGCCGAAAAGCTGGTGTCGGTGGCCAGCTCGCTTGGATTGCCGTCTTCGTCGAGCCGCAAATAGCCGGGAATATATATGTCATAATCAAGCATCGAGGCGAATTTGGTCTGATTGCCAAAGGCAATTTCATACTTATTGCCGAGCTGAAGATCGACGTCGGCCTTGAGGATAGTTTCTCCTTCGCGGGAATCATTATAAAAAATGCGATTCGGCGGCTGGGCGGAATCATTCTGGAATGTATTGAATGCAGTATAATTACGTCCGATTGTGAATTTCGCAAAGCCATTGCCCACAAGAGTCTGCCAGGTCAGGCCGGAGAAATACTGGTTCTGTTCGGGCACAGTTACGCGGCTGTTATCATAACGGTTGTCCGGATCGTCATTATTAAGCTCCACACTTCCGAGGGCTCCGATTGCAAGGAAAGAAATCGAATTCTCGGAATCTATTGCATAATCGAATTTGCCCTGAAAATCCCAGTATTCCGGGATAAAGCCAAAACCCGCGGCTTTGAAAATAAGATCGAGATAGCTTCGGCGTACGCTGAACAGATAGCTGCCCCGGTCGCCCGCAGGTCCCTCGCCGATCAGGCCGAATCCCGTGGCCGAGAGATTGACATTACCCCCAGGCCGGTCTGTGCGCCCTTTGCGAAGCGAAATATTCGTAAGCGAGGATACTTTATCGCCGTATCTCGCGCAGAATCCGCCTGCGGAAAAGTCCACATTTTTAACAAAATCAATATTAATAATCGAGAGAGGCCCGCCCGAGCTGCCCTGGGTGCCGAAATGATTGATATTCGGCACTTCGATATTGTCCACAATAAAAAGGTTCTCGAAAGGGGCGCCGCCGCGGACGATCAGATCGTTGCGTCCGTTCGAGGTAACCGCCACGCCCGGAAGCAGCGCTGTTGCGCGTATGACGTCTTCCTGCACTCCCGGGGCCCGCCGGATATCGTTGGCGTTCAGCGTCTGGGTGCTGGTCACCGTGGTGATCCGCCGCTTGAAATAGCTGCCCTTTACCTCGGCGCCGGGAAGCTCGATAACCTTTTCTGCCAGCGCGACTTCCAGGCTGGCCGGTCGGGACGGTGTGATGCTGACGTCGCTCTCGACGTACATTTCGTAGCCGACGAAGGAGAAGCGGACGGAATAATTGCCTGTGGGTATATTTTTTATCGAAAATTTGCCGTCTTTGTTGGTCACTGCGCCGCGTTTGGTATCCATCAAAATTACCGTAACGCCCTGTATAGGGTTGCGCGTCATAGCGCTGACCACACGGCCGGAAATTTCGCCAGTGGGTTCCTGCCCCATAGCCGTAATAGCCGAAATAAAACCGAAAACCAACAAGAAAGCAGCAAATCTCTTCATATACGAATCCAATCACGATATAAAAAATCCGACCACTTTTATCGCATTAAAACGCAGAAGAGATGCTTTTATTTGAATCAGGAATCAGGATCATACTACAAAGCTTTTACGGCAGAAATAGCGCTCGCGATACGAATCTTTAATTCGGCTGAGATCCAACAAACAGAGCCCGTCCACCGAATTCGAAAAATCGCTGTCGACACCGAAATCCGGAAAGCTGACTCCGCCCGGCTCGCATATCTCTGTATATTTGCGATATAGCACGGGAATGCTATATCCCAGCGCTCTAAGGTTAATTTTTAGTATTCGGAAATCCTCCATGCGGTCTGAGCCTGAAAACAGCTCCGCGAGCTCTTTTAACTGATTCTGGCCGATTTTGTATGGATTGCGCGATGTAACATATTCATTGGCCGAAGGATACCATTTTTTATAATAATAAATAATCATATCTTTTGCCTTGCGTGGGTATGAATTGCTTATGCTGACCGCGCCCATCAGATAACGAACATCAGGATTGGCCGAAAGATAAGCTCCAATGCCCTGCCAGAGATAATCCAGCGCATTACTGCCCCAGTACTTTTGCTGCACAAAGCTTCGGCCGAGCTCGATCGTGCGGTCGATAACCGGGGCAAAGTTCTCGTGAATATCAAATTGCCCGGAGTTATATAATCCCTCAATCCCTCGGCTTTTCATGATTTCTCTGCCCGAACCGATGCGGTAAGAGCCTGCGATTTCCAGATTCTCGCTGTCCCAGAGCACAAGATGACTGTAGTATTTGTCATATATATCATGATCTTTTCTGCGGCCGGTGCCTTCGCCGACCTTGCGGAAGGTTATTTCGCGAAGGCGTGAAATTTCGCGAACCACATTGGGAGCGGCGTCATAGTCGCATAAATATATAATCTTATTGTCAGTAGTCTGGCCCAGCAATTGCGATCCGGCAAGTTCTTTCTTCAATAGGCGGCTTGCAACCGGATGAATGACGGTTTTTTCGGTTTTGAATATGCCTTTTTTCCCTTTGCCGATTTTATACACATGCTTTTTGAGCAATTTTGTCAGAGCCTTGATATTGAAAACGCTATTCGTAAAAGAGCTTCCCGGAACAGGATTTCCAATGCGTATCTTAATTGTTTTCCCGCGCATTTTGAACATCTCGCGCGGCAGCAGCAATGTGGAGAGCTTCTTGCTAATCATCGAAACCAAATAGAACAACCACGAATTCCTGGCCTTTATATATACCGGGAGCACCGGCGCCTCGTATTTTGCAGCGAAATTAACAGCACCTTTTCTCCAGGGGCCGTCTGCGATTCCCCGCGGACTCATCCGCGACACCTCCGCAGCCGGAAAGAAAATCACAGCCTCGTCGGAATTTAGCGCTTCTTCGATGCGCAGGATGTATTGCTTCTGAGACTTAATCGAAAATACATCATAGGGCAGCAGCAGATTCGCAAGATTATCAATATTCATTAAGATTTCGTTGGCGATAATTTTCACATCAGGCCGTATCTCCCGGATGGCTGAGAGCAACGCCAATCCGTCAAGCGCTCCTAAAGGGTGGTTGGCCGCCACCACCAGCCGACCTTCCGATGGTATTCGGTTGCGGTCGTGATTGGATAAATTATATGAAAAATCGAGATACTCGAATAAGGATTCTACGAAATCCATCCCGTCTTTATCGCCGTATTTATTCAGAAAATCAGTTACTTCGTTCATATGCAGGATTTTATTTGTTAAATAGAGGAGCAATCTTCTGGCAAGAGACGGTAAATCGGAAGTCGAGCTATTCAGTTTGTTTTGTACCACACTGCTTAAATCAGGTTTTCTCATATCAATCAATCCGGTGTTTATAAAAAATGAGCATATATATTTTGCAATATTAGCTCTTCAGTCTGAATCCATTATAAATCCCCGGTTAAGCTATGATGAATTTGGCGATTACGATGTCTGCGATAAATAAAAGCAATTAAATATTTCAGAAATGTAAATTATTTTGGATATTTTTGCATATGAGATATATTTTGCGCCAGATAATATGACTAATCCGACGGAGTTCTAATGAAACACTTCACCGCTTTTAAGCGCCTCTTGCCCGGAATCGCACTGCTGATTGTCGCAGCAGGAGTCCTGCTAATCTCCGATCTCGAAAACCGTAATCAGACCGAGAAATCCAGCGGAATCGGACTTCTGCCGGAGCCTGGCCGTACCTACAGAATCGGCATCGGATATTTTGCACCCGAGGAGGGCAACGACAATGTTGTGCGTGGAATTTTCGACGGGCTCGCCGAGCTCGGATTCCACAAAGGCGAGAATCTCGAAGCAATCCTGAAGCACGCAGGCGGCGAAATTGGCAATATCCCGATGATGTTCCAGAGCCTCGACAACGAGAATCTCGATGTAATCACACCGCTCTCGACGCCATGTCTGATGGGTGCGCTCACAGCCGTTAAAAACAACCCGATTGTATTCACATATTGCTACGATCCAGTGGCTGCCGGAGCTGGCGAATCCTACGAAAACCACCTGCCCAACGTAACCGGCGTGGGCTCGTTTCCCGCAATTACCGAAACAGCGGAATTCATAAAGCTGATCGTCCCCGACGCAAAAAAAGTCGGAACCATATATAATTCCTCCGAAGCTAACTCCCAAAAAGCCATAGCAGTAGGCCAGGAGGAGTTCAAGAAAACAGGTATGGAAATCGTCGCGATACCAATCACCACCACCAACGAAGTCGTACAGGCAATGCAGATACTCGCAGGCCGCGGCATTGACGCAATCTGGATAACGGGCGACAACACGGCGTTGCAGGCATTTGACGCCATTTCGGCCACAGCCCGCAAACACAAGCTCCCGCTTGTGCTCAACGACAAAGAATACGTCGAGCAGGGCGCGCTCGCAGCAATCGGCCAGGGCTGGTATTCCACAGGCCGCCGGGCCGCGAAAGTAATCGCCCGCGTTTTGCTCGGCGAATCACCGGCCGATATCCCAATGATCAATTTTGTAGAAACCCAGGTGATCGTCAATCGCGATATGGCCGAGGAAATTGGCATCGAATTCCCCCGCAAGGTAGAGGAGATGATCGCCGCCAGCGTAGAGCCCACCAAAAAAATTAACATAGCTATCTGCGAATATGTAGAATCGCCCAATTCCGAAGCCTGCGTCCGAGGAATTAGAGAGAAACTCGCCGAACTCGGATACGAAGAAGGCAAAAACCTTGAACTGAAAATACGGAATGCCCAGGGAGATATGGCCACCCTGACCAATATAGTTCAGGCAGTGCAATCAGACAAGCCCGACATCATTATTTCGCTCAGCACTCCAACGCTTCAGGCAATGGTCAAAAATGTCAGCGATCGTCCGGTCGTATTCACCAATGTATCCGATCCTGTTGCCGCAGGCGCAGGCGAATCATTCACAAAACACAAGCCTAATTTCGCCGGAATCTCCACCCTGAGCGATTTCGAAGGAATGGTAAGATTTGTAAAAAAATTCTTTCCCGATGCAAAAAAAATCGGAACGCTTTACACGCCTACCGAGATAAATTCCGAAATTTGCCGCGAAAAATTCAAAAATGTTGCTGAATCCGCTGGCTACGAGTTCGAATCACTTGCCGTTTATACCAGCTCGGACATAAGCAATGCCGCGGATGTGCTTTGCAGCAAAGGAATCGACGTATTCTGCCAGATTTCGGACAATCTGAATAACACAGCTCTGGCGAGTATAACCGCAGCAGCCCAGAAAGCAAGGGTGCCCCTATTCTCGTTCGTGAGTATGCCGGTCAGAAATAATCTCGCCATGGCTGCCGTATCGCGGGATTACATCCAGTGCGGAAAGGATGCGGCCGAACTTGCGATTAAAATTTATAATGGCGCGTATCCGGGCGATATTCCATTTACTTACGCAAGCAAAACCAATATATTCATAAATGCTGAATTGGCCAGAAAGCTCGGAATTGAAATGACCCCCGCGCGCAAAAAGCTGGCCGACGAAATAATCGGAGGTTAAAGTGGCCGAGGAACTGACAATTAAACGACAGATGCAGGACGATTATCTACTGCTGCGTCTCGAAGGGCGGATCGATGCTTACTGGTCCGACCACATCAGCAGCGTGATCGCCGACGAGCTCCGCCGCGGAAATTACTTCATCCGACTCGACATGAGCGGAGTAAACTATATAAGCTCGGCGGGTATACGCGTATTTGTTGCTTTTTATAAAAAAATCAAAGACTTAAATGGACTTTTCATAATAGAAAATCCAAGCCCGCAGGTAGAAGAAATCTTCAAAATGGCAGGCCTGCTCAAGGTGCTGACCGAAGAACAGCAAAAGAAAGACCACAAGCAGACCGCCAAAAAAGAAATAATATCTCTCGAAAATTTCTCCTGTTCGTACATTCCCGAAACAAAGGACGGAAAGCTGGCGGCCGAAATCATTGCCGGGCCTGAAGTTATGCGCCAGTCAGGAAATATTAGGATATACAACCAGAAATTCGACTCCGGGCGCTATGCCGTCGGACTCGGAGCCATCGGCGAGGATTTCGAAGAGTGTCGCGAGCGTTTCGGCGAATTCATTGCAGTCGACGGAGCCGCAGCGTATCTCCCTGCAAATGGAGGAGATAAGCCCGATTATAACATCAGGGCCGGGCGGTTCGTACCTGCGCTCAAAATCGCTTATGGACTCTCATTCTCAGGGGATTTCCGATATCTCGTTAAGTTTCAGGCACATCGCGACGTAGTCGGCATCACACTCGAAAATTTATTGAACGAAATACTGAATATTCTGAACATTAAAAATGCCGGAATAGTTATGGTGGCAGAGGCCTCCGGGCTTGTCGGTGCGGCTCTTCGCAAATCCCCGTTTACCGTGGGCGGCGGGCTGTTCGAATTCCCGGAAATCCGCGAAAATATAAATTTCACTACCGAACGCGATTTTGTGCATAAACTCGCCGTGATTACAGGCGCAGCCTGCCGCCAGCCCGAAGACTTCGGCAATCTGTTGCGGCCATTGGGGGATGATTCCGGACTCTATACGCATCTCCACGCCGGTGTGTTCCCATTTGTGCCGATCAAAAAAGATGTCAGCAAAATCAGCGAGCTGACCGATGAACTCTTTAGAAATCATGAGCTTGAGTACATACTTCATCTGATGGCCGACGACCGCGAACTGGTCGGAGTCGGCCAGAGCGAATTCGTACAGGGATACATCAGAATCGGCGAAATCAGCGAAATATCAAAGAAATAAGAGGATATAAATTATGCAAATGCTTCTTGGATCTGTCACAATCGGGCTGATACTCTCATTCCTCGCGATCGGGGTATTCATCAGCTTCCGTATATTCGATTTTCCCGATATCACAGCCGAGGGATCCTTTGCGTTCGGCGGTGCAGTGGGAGCCACCCTGATAGTTCTGGGGCTCGACCCGTTTGTCGCTACCTTCATCGCATTCTGCGGCGGAATGCTTGCAGGCACTATCACGGGGGTGCTGCATACCAAGTTCAAAATCAACGAACTCCTTGCAGGTATTCTGGTTATGACTGCCGCATATTCGATAAATCTGCATGTAATGGGGCGATCAAATCTGCCGCTTATGAACGAAATCACATTATTTACATATTTCGAAAAATTCACCGGCTGGATCTATGCCGAGGAAACCGTTAATCTGCTTGGCTGGCAGGTGTTTACGCGCGATTTGATCGTCATGATTATTACTTTTGCAATCGTCGCATTCGTAGCACTTGCCCTTTTCTGGTTTTTCCGCACAAATCTCGGCGCTTCGATGCGCGCAACCGGCGACAACCCGCAGATGATCAGGGCTCTCGGCGTCAACACCGAGATGATGATAGTCGTAGGGCTTGCAATATCAAACGGCATGATCGCCATGTCCGGCGCTATGCTGGCGCAATACCAGGGATTTGCCGATGTGCAGATGGGCCTCGGAATGCTGGTATGGGGCATCGCCTCGCTCATAATCGGCGAAAGCCTGATCGGTGAGAAGAGCGTAGGCTTCGTAATTGTAGGCGCCATAATAGGTTCCGTGCTTTTTCGGTTGCTCGTGGCCATCGCGCTCAAATGGGGCATGGACCCGAACGATCTTAAGCTGATCACAGCGATATTTGTCTTCTTAGCCCTTATATTACCGGGATTTATAAAGAAATTCAAAGAGAAAAAGGGGAGGCTCTCCAATGCTGGAATTAAATAAAGTCACAAAGACCTTCAACCCCGGAACCCTCGATGAAGTTCGTGCCCTCCAGGGCGTCGATCTTAGGATGGAGGAGGGCGATTTCGTTGTCGTGCTCGGCACCAACGGATCCGGTAAGTCTACGCTTTTAAACGCGGTTGCGGGAACGTTTCCGCTGGATTCGGGGACTATTATTCTCGATGGCAATAATATTACAAAAAAGAACGAACACCAGCGCGCGAAATATATTGGCCGGGTATTCCAGAACCCCTTCAGCGGCACCGCCCCCGATATGACAATCGCCGAAAACCTTGCGCTGGCCTCGCTTCGCGGAAAACCTCGCGGTCTTGGAATCGCCCTCAGCCAGCGTATGATGACCCAATTCCGCGACCGCGTCAGCGCCCTGAATATGCAGCTCGAAGACCGCCTCACCAACGTAATGGGGCTGCTCTCCGGCGGACAGCGCCAGGCCCTCACACTGCTGATGGCTACATGGCTGAAGCCGCGCCTGCTCTTGCTCGACGAGCATACAGCCGCGCTCGATCCCAAAACCGCCCGCAAAGTAATACAGATTACCGAGGATATCGTCAGCCGCGACAACCTCACAACCCTGATGGTTACTCACTCCATGCAGCAGGCGATCAATCTCGGCAACCGCATTATTATGATGAACAAAGGCCGCATCGCCTATGAATTCGACGCCGAGGATAAGCGCAGGCTCAGGGTGAACGACCTATTGGCACTGTTCGACGAAATCCGCCGGAAAGAGCAGCTGGACACGGCTACAGCCGAAATGATCGAGAAAAATTATGTCTGATTGCTATTGAAAAAAGTATTATATATATACCAAAAAGAGTATCCCTGGGACGTCCGCGCCGAAAAAATATGTAAGTCATTGGTAGAAGCTGGCTTCCGGACGTCAATCCTGTCTCGTGGCCGCAAAGATTTGTCCTTTAATGAAATATCAGGCGGAATCAATATAATCAGAACGCGCGACGACTTTCCTCTGCTCGGATCGGCGCCGCTGCCCGGCAATCCTGTGTGGATAAGTGCAATAAAGCGCAATCTCGAGCAATTTAAACCCGACTTGGTCATAGTCCGCGACCTCTTCCTTGCGCAAATGACTGCAAAAATATGCAACTCAATGTCAATCCCTGTAATCAATGATATGGCGGAGCATTACCCAGCCGCAATGCGTGCATGGAAAAGCTATAACCGCAGTCTATTCAAACGATTAGCCGTGCATACTCTGAGAATTCCCGATCGCCTCGAAAAAAACGCCGTCAAATTGATGGATGGTATAATTGTGGTTTGCGAAGAGCAGATTCAAAGATTAACGGATGAGTTTGATTATCCTAAAAAGAATATATTAGTCGTAATGAATACTCCGCCTGTCGAATGGTCTAATAAAATTATTACTAAAAAAATAAAAGCGCCATTCGTATTTGGGCATCATGGCCATCTTACAGCCGAAAAAAGTATTGACAAATTTCTTGATGGATTTATAAAATCAAATGCCTCTGCCAAAGGCTGGCGATTCCGGATCGCAGGGGCGGGGGAGTGCCTGCCGGATCTCGAAAAAATCGCACGCAATGAATCGTCTGTGGAATTCCTTGGAGAATATGAATTTACGCAATTGAAAGACATACTTGCGGGCATTGATATCGGAGTTTTGCCATATCCGGTGAATGATTTCAATAATCACACTCTGCACAACAAAATATTCGACTATTTCGCAGCCGGGATTCCTGTTCTGACCTCGCTCGCGCGGCCAATGCGGCGCCTCGTCGATGAAACCGGAGCAGGCGTTTCGATTGATTGCTCGAATCCCGTCAAAATCGCGGAATTTATAAATAATATCGAAAAATACGACTGGAATGAATTCGCCGAAAACGCCCGCCGGGCTTCGATCGAGCGATATAATTGGGAGGCCGATTCCCGCAAATTTATCGAATTCATCGGAGAATATATATAGTGCCGGAATTTTTCTCAAATACTATCCAGGCCCATATCGCTGCACTCGACGAAGAAGCTGGTGAGTACAAATTTCTGCTGCTTCGAAGATCGGCCGATCGCAAGCTCTATCCCTGTATGTGGCAGGCGGTTACGGGCATTATCGAGCCCCGCGAAAAAGCCGTCGACGCGGCAGTCCGCGAGATAGGCGAGGAGACTGGTCTCGAAATCCTCAAACTCTGGACTATTCCTTACGTTACCACATTTTTTGATCCTTATTCCGACAGGATCAACGCATCGCCCGTATTCGGCGCGCTGACCGAATTCGAGCGTGAAATCCGGATATCCGAGGAGCATATGGACTACCGCTGGGCAACCCGCGCCGAGGCCGCAGATATGCTGATATTGCCATCGCACATCGAAGGCATGGACATCTTTTTGAAATATATTCTCAACAGAATCGATTCTGATTATTTTAAATATTTGAAGTTTGGCTCAGGAAAATGAAAGACAAAGTAGCAACCGTTGTAATTACATATAATCGCATAGAGTTCCTTAAAGATTTGATCGTCGCGCTCCGCAGCCAGACGCGGCGTCCGGACAAAATTATCGTCGTAAATAATTCCAGCAGCGACGGCACCGGCGAATGGCTGGCCGGGCAATCCGATCTTGACGTCATCACCCAGCCCAATGTGGGCAGCTCCGGCGGCCAATATACCGGATTTAAAGCCGCGCTCGCGACCGGATACGACTGGATATGGGCAATGGACGACGATGTGCTTCCGGCCGGAAATTGCCTCGAAAAAATGCTCGAAAAAGCCGAAACGGGCAGTATCTATGCGCCTTTACGAATTGCGCACGAAGGTAATGTATATATGAACGACACGATCGGGCTGAATCTCAGCGAGCCGTTTAAAAGCATCTGGACGGAAATACTATCGGAGAAGCATCTCGACCGGGAGCTTATCCGCGCCGAGGGCATAACGTTCGAAGGGCCGATGATGCCGCGCGAAGTCGTTGAAAAGCTTGGACTTCCCGAAAAGAAATTCTTTATATATGCCGACGATACGGAATATTTCGCACGCGCCAAAGGCGCCGGGATCGACTGCTGGCTGGTTCGAGACGCGCATCTGCAGCGGCGGCTGCCGGGGTATTTCGATCCTGCGGATTTCGGCTGGAAGCATTATTATATGATCCGGAATATCATTGCGGTCGATGTGCTTCACGGCGGCCCGGCTGTGCGTTGGCTGCGGCCCTTCGGGTATCTGATATCGTGGCTGAAGCGCTGCCGCAGGCCCGACGATATTAAAACCACATTGCGTGCATTTTTTGATGGCTATTTCTACAAGAGCGAGAGTTAATTTCATAAAAAAAATCCCCTCCGCAAATTAAGCAGAGGGGATTATTGCTTTTCGTAACCCATTTAATTAATTGCCGATTATGAAGGGCGGATTTTTATCGCTTGACCCAAGGATGATGATCTTCGAATTCTGCGAATTGACCAATTCTTTCTGTACTTTGATCTGCTCGAATTGCAGAACTTTTGGCGTCAGGCCCTCGTTGACGATTTTCTGCGCGTCCGCCACACCGCGAGCCTCGACTCGCTTACGTTCGGCTTCCTGCCGCTCTTTGTCGAGCACAAACTGCATACGCTGAGCTTCCTGAACTGCGGTGATTTTGCGTTCGATACTCTGCTTGACGGAAGTCGGAAGGTTGATATTCCGCACCAGTAGCTGCTCGAGAATGAAGCCGCGGTTTTTGAAACTGCTCTCGAGGCGCTCCAGAATATTTAGTTCGAATTCCTCACGCCTTTCGGCGAAAAGGTCTACCGCGTCGTAATAGGAAGCGCTTTCGCGAATTGCCGTTCGAGTGATCGGCCGGATGATTTTATCCTGAAAATTCGGCCCGATACGCCGAAGGATATTCGGCCCGTCGATTGGCACCATTTTGAAAAGTACTGTCAAATCGATAACCACCTCGAGGCCGTCCTCGCTAAGCACGCGTATAGCGTCGTCGCCGGTTTGCTGGCCTTCGCCGCCGGTGGCGCTCATTGTGTAGTTCTGGGTCTGGATGCTCATTTGCCTGACGTCCACCAGCGGATTTACGATGTTCAGGCCCTCATAGAGTACCTCGTCCTGAACCTTGCCGAAGAGCACCTGCACTCCGATATGGCCGGGGTCGACCTGGCGCAGAGCCGAAGAAAAAAGTCCCAGCAGAATGATAATAATACCGGCCAGCGAGATCAGCGATTTATATTTCGCCGCTGCGGCTCCGGATTTGCCGATGAAAACACCGACTACGAGTACGATAATACCGAGAATAATAATTCCCATTTCTTTTCTCCATATATTCTGAAAAATAAATTAATTACGTGCATCCACCGCAACCGCCGCATCCACCGCAGCTGCTGCATGATGAGCATGACGATGAATCGCCGCCGTCATCGACTCCGCCGAGCCAGTCGTTGCCGCCTTCGCCGCCGCCTGAGCCATAATTCGCATAATAAGAATCGTCGATATACGAATCATATTCGTTGCCGGGCGTATATCCGATGTCGCCCTCGGCGGGTGGTGCGAAATCGGCACCTGTATTGAGAGCATCGCCATCGCCGGCGTAGAATCCGTTGGCGCCGACGTCCATTATCTGGTTGCCGCTCTCGTCCATCAGACTGAAATCATTTACATATATATTATGATGATGGCACATCCCAGCCCAGAGCATTGAATAGAACATGACATTGCCGAATCCGAAATACCCATGATAGACAGGTTCGGCGTTTCGAACGGATCGAATCTGCGAGGGACTTTCTATCTTTTCCATCGGGCGGATCATCTTGTTTTCTATTGTTTTTCGGATTTTATCCGTTTTGACATATTTTTTGATTGAATGCTCCAGGTCATTGACGAACTGCGCAAACATCTCCTTGCGCGATTTGACAAATTGATAATATGCCTCCTGATTGCTGAATATTGAATTCATACGCAATTCCAGATCTGCTTTGGTTTCGCCCGGACGCAGCCGGAAATCCGATACCAGCCCGTTTATACGCAGGTGGATTGGGTATTGCCCGACGCAGTGGCAGCGGTCTATCTCGATTTCGACAAGATACTTCATGCCGGAATAATCATGCTCTACTACGAGGAATATTTTGTCGAATACCTCGGCTTCGAGCGGATCGATCTTTGTCTCGAATTCGAGCATGGCCTGGCTCATGTCGTCGTCGAGTCCCTTATCGTCGAGGTAGAAATCATAGTCATTTACGGATAGCCGCACTACGTTTTTAATCTTCATCGCGCGCAGTCCCATATTTAGCTGCTGGAGTATAGAAATGGCTGTAAAAGTTTCGTGCTCTTCCTTTTCGGTGGCGCGGCCGAAGGTAAGCGCATCAAGCAATTTGCCGAATAATTTGGTCGGCTTAATCTTGCGGATAACCGTCATCTGCGAAGGATCTATCGCCAGAGTGCCCGAAAAATACATCCCGGATTTCCTAATTATTGTTTATAAAATCTGCTAAATGTGTTCCATCTTTCTGAATTTCGTCGAGTATATATTTAATCATAGTGCATTCATGCGCTTTGCCGGCCATAGCGCCCGTTTGGTAGCGATCGGCCGGGCAGCCCGAATTGCATATTATCTCATAATCGCAATCCCCGCAGTCGGGATGCGTCAATTCATTTATATATAATGACTTGCGCAGCGCAATTATTTCCCCGAAGCTGTCGCTCCGCCAATCGGCAAAGCTCCGCCCGGGCATGAATGTTTTGTTGCAGCTATAACAGCCGCCGCAGGAGTCGAATTCGTACCATTCGCATTCGTTGCCAGCGCTCAGGCAATACCCCGGCGAGAGCATCTGCACCAATCCGGCCAGCCCGCGTTCGAGCAGTAATTGCGCTAATTCAAGCTGCTGATCTTCCCTCGGCGCCAGTTCGCCAGTAGCAAGCTTAATCTTTACCCGATAAGGATTTCCAAATCTCTTCGATCTGTCGATCTGCTTTTCCATCCAATCGGCAAATTCATTTTTATGCTCAATCGTCATCGACGAAACCACAGATAGCACAGACGCCGGGAATCCCATATCCAATGCGGCCTCATAGTTATTGACGGCCTTTGCCCAGCTATTGTTTCGCAGAAAATCATGCACAGCACGCGGAGGATCGATCGAAAACCCCGGCCTGAAATATTTTTTATCCGGAATTTCATTTGTAATAATAGTTAAATACTCCGGAGTAAGGCGTACCCCATTGGTCTGCATAGCAACTCCGCGGCCAGCGCAACCATTATTATCCCAATGATTTATCACAAGATTTATCGCCTGGCCGATTGATTCGGGACGCATCATCGCAGGTTCGGCGCCGTGCAGACAAAACGAGCCGATGGAGTAGCCCTCGCGCGCGATTTTTTGGATAAATTCCTTGAGCGAATTCAATATATATATATCGTCAGGACGCTTCGTAAACCGCGACTGCTCAGGCAGATAGCAATAACGGCATCCGAGATCGCAGCTGCCGTGCGGCGAAAAATACATGTCGATAGTATGTCCATGTCGCATGGGCATGGCAGAACGGTCTTGCCGGATTTATGTAAAAAGGTCGATTGAGTTTTTCAGCGATTGAAATCAATTGGAAAGAGAATTTAACAAAAAAAATGAGTTTATGGAAAATTAATGAGGTGATTTCGAATATTCAAATATCAATAAATGATATAAATTATATATCAATCAATAAGATAGCGATATTCAGATAGACTACGATTCCGGATACGTCGATCAGGGTAGCGATCAGCGGACTCGAAATCACAGCCGGATCGAGCCTGACTTTTTCGATCAATAACGGAAGGATTGCTCCGATCAGATTCGCCCAGATTATCAGTGAAATCATTGATAATGACACCACCAATGCAATCTGAATATTTTCACCGCCGATTATCCATCCTACAAAATAGCCCACCAGGCCTAGCGCGATACCGAGAAACAGCCCAACCATAAGCTCTTTGCCCAATACGCGCAACCAATTCTTCAGGCTGACCTCGCCGATTGCCAGACTGCGGATAATCAGAGTAGAGGACTGAGTCCCCGAATTGCCGGCGGTGCCGATTAACAGGGGAATAAACGAGACAAGAATCACCATCCTTGACAAAACGTCTTCGTAAGCCGATAATACAGAGGCTGTTATGAAATTCGCCAGAAGCAGCGTAAGCAGCCAGGGATATCGCTTCATCCAGAGCCGCCAGATGCTCGCGCTCAGATACGACTGATCAACAGGCGCGATAGCCGAAATCTTCTGGAAATCCTCGGTGGTTTCCTCGGCCGAAATATCCATAATATCGTCGAATGTGATAATTCCCACAAGCTGGCCCACGGAATCTACCACAGGCAGCGCCGAAATATCGTAACGCTCCATTGCCCGGACGCCTTCCTCCTGATCGGCAAAAGCCGACACACTTACCACATGATGGTCCATAAGCGTTTCGATCGTTTCATCCTTTTCAGCCAAAATAATATTGCGAAGCAGAATATCATCAACCAGCCTGCCGTCCTTGTCGGTCACATAAATCCGATAAATCGTCTCGCTGTCCTTACCAAATCGGCGAATATGATCGAGCGCCTGGGCAACAGTCCAGAACGGCCTGACAGCCACGAAATCCGGCGTCATCGAGCGGCCAATACTGTCCTCGGGATAGCCAAGCAATTCCCGCGCCTCGCGTAAATCCTCAGGGTCCAGCAGATTAAGCATCCTGCGCGTAGCCTTCGACGGAAGCTCCTCCAGCAGAGCCGTACGATCGTCAGGGCTCATATCCGCCAGCAGCTCTCGAGTCTCCTGGTCGGTCATATCGTGCAGCAAAGCGTCCCTCTGCTCATAATCGAGATATGAAAACACCTCGGACGACAAATCGCGTGGGAGAGCCCGGAACAAAATCACCCGATCCTGCTTTTCGATATCCAGCAGCAATTCGGCAATCTCCGGCGGCGGCCACGAAGCCAGCCCTTGCTTGAGTTCTTCCCATCGTCGCGCTTCGATGAGTTCCATAATTTCGGGTTTTAATAATTCTTTGAGCATAACGTCTTCTCCGGGAGTGAAAAAGGCAAGACAACAACAACCGCATACGCCAAAGCAAAGTTAGCATTAATTATTACAAAAATAGAATTAAAAAAAATTCAGAAAAAACAAGAATAAATTGCAAAAATAAAGACCGCGCTGAAACGTTATTAAACTGGCTTGCGCAACCGGCGCAAAAAAATACTTGCAAAAAACAGGAAAATGATATATATTTGTAGCTCGCAAGTTTATTTTTAACATTATAATTCGTGAAGGTTAATGGCACATCATAAGTCGGCAATTAAAAGGAACAGACAGTCGCGCAAACGCAGACTGTATAATCGCAGCAAAAAAAGAGCTATGAAAGAAGCGATCCGCGAAGTACGCGAAGCAACAGAATTCGAAGTTGCGATGGAAAAATTCCGCAAAGCAACCAGCGTGCTCGACAAAATCAGCGCACGCAACATAATTCACAAAAATAATGCAGCAAACAGAAAATCCCAGCTTGCCAGATACGTGATGTCACTGAAAAAGCAAGCATAAAAATTTTACTACCGTGCACCAGTAGCTCAACTGGATAGAGCATCTGACTACGGATCAGAAGGTTTGGGGTTCGAATCCCTACTGGTGTACTGATATAGCCCTTTAAGTCTCTGGATTTAAAGGGCTTGTTATTTCAAGGGTAGCACAATAGTAACAAAAACTGCGATTTTGGGACGTTTTTTAGCCTATCAGATAGCTGCTTAGAATTGCTAGTTAGTTATGTTTAATCTTACGGGTTTCCCGATTTTCTCCTGACGTATTCCTGATATAACAGCCTCACTTCATATCTGCTAATTTATTGGTATTGTTCAATATATCCTCGCGAATTATTCTCCGGGATTTTTCCGGCTCTTCGAATATCGTACTGTGGGCGGAGTTCCCGAATAAATAAAATCCCTTAAGCGGCGCTTCGATTTTTTCAAAATACTCCTTCGCAAGCGCGGTCGAAACCGTGTAGTCATACGCTCCGGCAAATATATATACAGGAATTTCGAGCCCGGGCACTTCATCCATCAGATTGGTCCTGATGATCTCGCCCCACATGACGCTGACGCCGGTTTTGATCTTGCCTCGCCACATGTTAATCTTTTCGCTCAGCGAATAATCCGGGCACAGCAGGGAGGGGAGGAATATGCCGGTCACAACCGATTTCATATCGCGCATGGTTCCAACCCCAAGCTCGTGCATTGCTTTGTCGCGAAGCCCAAGGTATTCCCTTGGCGTTATGTTAGTTACCGGATATTCGGCGAGCTTGTCGGCCATTGCATTGTCGCCCTTTTCGCGGTAGCGCGCGATCATATATTCCTGCGCCAGCCGCTCTGATTCGAGCTGATTGGTAATCTGAGAAATTGCTATATATGCGTGATAAAGCTCCGGATTGCGCGCGGCAGAGAGAATGCCGATAAACGTGCCGCCCGATTGCGCCATCATGTATATCTTCTGCTGTCCGAATCGCTTACGCAGATAATTGGTCACACCCTCGACATCGTCGAGCATCTGATCG
>CAZEMR010000002.1:0-140694 GCA_964513465.1 uncultured Hyphomicrobiales bacterium | reverse complement strand
ATATTGCGCGCGACCTCGAGCTGACTGTTATCGGATTTCCCTTGCAGGACGGTCTCAATTTAGCGCCCGGCTCGACCCCCCAACAATTCGAATCAGTCGACGGAACGATTGATACTTTAAAAGTCAGAATTAATAAAAATATAAAATCCCCTCTGATTGAAAGCTCAATCTCGGCGAAAGACCTTATTTTCAATCGGCGGAAGATCGATAATATTCAGGCAAAACTGACTCATAAAAATGCGGTAGTCAGCGGTTCGGTCAACGTAATCGAAATATTCGAGGATCGGAACACTCTGCCGCTCGAAATACAGATCAGATCGCTGCCCTTGGATTTATCGATGGACGCCGTCGGCGAAAGGCTGCATAACCGGGCCAAAATTGATATTGTCGCCCGTGCTAATGACGCTCCGCTCGAGCTTGCCGGGCCGTTTGTCCCGCCGCTGGAGCGGCTCCGCGGCAATTTCGACGCAGAGGTATCGGTCACCGGGCCTTCTATCGAAGAAATCGATTACAAAGGATATGTGAACATCACAAGATCTGAATTCGTGCTTATGGCCACCAATATCCGATATACTGCCGAAGGCCGTATTGATCTGAGCAAAGATCATCTGGATATAAAAGGGCTTAAGCTGCGTAATATTCAGGAGGATTTGCCCAGCGGCCAGGCAAAGATAAGCGGCTCGGTCGATCTGAAAAATTTCAGCCCGGAATATCTGGATATCACAATCGAATCCGACCGCCTGCTGGTGCTCAGCGACGCATCGATGAAGCCGATGCCGACTCTGTACGGCCGATTCATAATCGCCACCGGCGAAGAGCCGTTCAGGTTCTATGGCACACTCCAAAAGCCCAATCTGACCGGTTATATTAATATACTCGACGCCAGCCTGGTTATGCCCAAAATGGTCGGCAGCGTCGATACCCGCTCGGAATTCCGGTATGAATACGCAGACCGCACAATCCGAGTCATGCGCGAAGATCCCGATTCGATTGCACGGGTCGAAGACAAGATTGCTCCTCAAAATCAGAATGGCAAAAAGAAAGAAGCCGCCGAATCCGGCCCCGGCATTGCCGATCTGATCAATTACGATCTCTGGATCAGATTCCCCGGCCGCTTTGATATGACTATGGACCTTGGTTCGCTGGGTGAGCTCTTCGTGATAATCGGCACCAAAACCCGCGAAAGCGCCGTGCATTATGTTAAGGAGCGCAGCAGCACCGACGCAAAGCTTTACGGCGAAATAGTCGTCAAGGAGGGGTCTAAGCTGAAAACCACCGTAAAAACGCTCGAGACTACCGGCTCTATCTCATTCCCCACGGGGAATATATCCAATCCGACGCTTGATCTGAAGGCAACTTACTCAGGCGAGAGCTATGTGGACAACCGTACCCGTAATTACACCGTAACTATTGAAATTACAGGCACTAAGGAGGTGCCCAATATCAATTTCTCTTACACTATAAACGGAGTGCCTGCCACCGGCGACCCCAAAAAAATTGAGGAAGACGCGCTATTCCTGCTGCTAACGGGCCGCACCAGCGATGAATTTATGACCACTGGCGGCGGAGAGCAGAGCGTGATCGGCTCGCTCGGCAGTTCGGCAGTATCAGCGCTGGCATCCAAGTCGCTATCCGAGCTGCTACTCGGCACCGGTGTATTCCAGAGCGCCGAGGTGGACGTTGCCGGCGAAGGATTGGAAGAGACCCGCGTCAAGGTGACCGGACGCCTGTATAAGAGCGTGTCGTGGACGGTCGGCGGAACTGTGGCGGACATAACCAGCAACAACGAAATCCAGATAGATATTCCGCTTAGCGCATTTTTCGATGCGGAATTTTTCAATAATTTTATTCTGCAGCTGACGACTTCGACCAATACCACTGCCACCCAGCGCTTCGATCAGAAGGAGTGGGAGGTAAAAATAAAATTCGGCGGGAGCTGGTAAATTTTTCAATGCTGAATAGCTTTATTTTCTCATATTTCTTATATTTAATTAAATTAATTCCGGATTTCTCCGATAAAAATTATATATATATAAATCATCAGAGGTAAATATGGCTGAAAACGAAAGCAACAAACAAATTGAGGAATCCTCCGCCGTCCACGCAGACGACCTTTTGCAGCTCGTCAGCTTTAATATCGGCGAGGAGGAATTCGGAGTAGATATACTCCGCGTACAGGAAATCAACCGTATGGTCGATGTAACCCGCGTACCCAATGCGCCGGACTACGTCGTCGGGGTTATCAATTTGCGAGGCAAGGTGATACCAATTATCGATCTGCGCCGCCGTCTGGGCATGCCGCCCAAGGAATACGACAAGGACACCCGCATCGTTGTCATCGAAATCGACGGCAAGGTCATAGGCTTTATCGTCGACAGCGTCAACGAGGTCATCCGCATCAAGAGCGAAATAACCGAGCCGCCGCCGCCAATGGTTGCGGGAATCGATTCGGAATATATCACCGCCATCGGCAAGCTGGAGGATAGGCTGCTGATATTGCTCGACCTGAACCGCATACTTTCGGCCAAACAGCAGGAAGAGCTGAAAGAACTGGATTTATAATTTAGTTTAAAATATTTTTTTCACGAATCCGGATTTAACTCCGGATTTTTTTTATTCGGAATTTGAAATAATGCGGAATTTCTTTTGTTAAATTACCGAAATAAATTAATTTAGTCGTTCAAATTCCCATTCGTTAATAAGGAGATATAAAGAATTATGGGCAAAACAATGGTAGAGAAGATTCTCGCCAAAGCCACCGGCAAAGCCGAAGTCCGCCCGGGCGAAGTGATCGAGCCTGCGGTCGGGCTGGCGATGTCGCACGAAAACGCGGCTCTGGTGATGAATCAATTCATGGAGATATTCAATGGTACGGAATTCGACCCGAAGGTATGGGATCCATCAAAAATCGCTATAATTTTCGACCACCGCGTACCCGCCGAAAGCAAAAAGACGGCCACCAACCAGAAGAAAATACGCGATTTTGTTAAAAATCAGGGCATTACTAAATTTCACGATATCCGCGGAGACGAAGGCGGCATCTGCCATCAGATTCTCCCCGAATCCGGATATGTGCTGCCGGGAAGCGTAGTGGTCGGCACCGACAGCCACACCACAACTCACGGCGCGCTGGGATCGTTCGCATTCGGCATCGGCGCCACCGAAATGGCCGCAGTATGGGCGCTGGGCCGCATCCTCAACGTCGAGGTGCCGCCGACAATCAAAGCGGTAATAGAGGGCGAATTGCCGAAATACGTGCTTCCGAAGGATGTAATCCTGCACCTTATCGGCACTATTTCCGCCGAGGGCGCCAATTTCAAAGTGCTGGAATTCCATGGCTCAACGATCCGCAATATGGATACATCCGGCCGCCTGACGATTTGCAATATGAGCGTCGAAGCCGGCGCCACCTCGGGGATTGTGCCTCCGGACGAGGAAACTTTGCGCTACCTGCGCGAGGTCGCCAAAGTGAGCGGCAACACCGAAGTCGAAGGCCCCGACTCCGACGCGGAATACGAGCGAACGGTCGAGCTCGACGTCAGCCGCCTCGAGCCGCAGATCGCATGTCCGCACACGGTCGATAACGTCAAGCCGATCAGCGAAGTCGCCGGCACGCCGATCGACCAGGTGGTAATAGGATCGTGCACCAATGGCCGGCTGGACGACCTTGCGATCGCCGCAGAGATAATCCGCGGCAAAAAGGTCAGCCGATCGACCAGGATGCTGGTATTCCCGGCCTCGCATACGATTTATAGCCAGGCGCTCGAAGCGGGCTATATCAATGATTTCGTTACCGCCGGCGCAGTGGTGATGAACCCCGGCTGCGGCCCCTGCCTCGGAATCCACCAGGGTGCGCTTGGCGACGGCGAAAAAGCGCTGGCCACCACCAACCGCAACTTCAAGGGACGCATGGGCAATCCCAACGCCGAAGTATTTCTCGGATCGCCTGCAGTTGCAGCCGCAACCGCAATCAACGGAGTAATCACCGACCCACGGAAAGGAGTCTGACAATGGCTAAGGTAATATATAAACTCGAAGATGACATCTCGACCGATATCATCTATCCCGGCCGCTATATGGCCACTGTGCTGCCCACGGAAACGCCGCAGTACGCATTCGACGATATTCCCGAACTGAATGAATTACTCAATTCGAAGGAAACCACCGATAAGGTGCTGGTGGCCGGAAAGAATTTCGGCTGCGGAAGCTCCCGCGAGCAAGCCGCATCGACGCTGAAAGGCCACGAGGTAATAATGGTTGCGCGCGATTTTGCGCGGATTTTCCTGCAGAACAGTATCAACCTGGGGCTACGCACCGTAATCTGTCCGGCTATCGAAGCCGAAGTGGGCGACGATCTGGAGATCGGCGACACAAAATTAATCAATAAAACCAGCGGTAAGGAATTCGATATAATTCCGCTGCCCGAGGCTCGCCGCGCAATCGTCGATGCCGGAGGGCTTATACCATATGCCCGCCAGAAGATGATCGAGCAACGACGCAAGTAATATATTTTGCAAAGCATTATATATACATAAAATGCCCGGACGGAGACTTTCCATCCGGGCAATTTTTTTGTAAATCCCCCCGCAGTTGCAGAGCTATTTGTTTGATTAACGCTTCAGCATCGTGGTTTCCGAAATCAACTGATCGGATACCGTGATTGTCCTCGCAGCGGCTTCGAACGCGCGCTGGGTGGAGATCATTTCGGTGAATTCCTGAGTCAGATCCACATTCGACTGCTCGAGCGCGTTTCCGGCTATTTTGGTGGATGGGAATATATCCCCAGCCGTGCCGATATTCGGAAGTCCGCTGTTGGGCGACATCGAATAGAAATTGCCACCTTCTTTGATCAGGGAATCCTGGTTGCTGAATTTGGCAATCGCAAGCTGGCCGAGCACTTCGGACTGGCCATTGGTAAACGATCCCCAGATTTTACCCTCCGGATCGACCTGCAATTCGATAATTTCGCCAATCGAGAAACCGTCCTTTTCGACTATTGTCGCCGATGTGTTCGCGGCAAAATTAGTCATCCCCTGCAATAGATTATTCGGATCGGCGAGTTCGATCGAAATATCCTTTGGAGTATTTTCGTCGAAAAGCTGCTGTCCGAGCGCCGCGTTGAGATCGGCTGCCGTGACGTCCAGATAATTCGGAGTCGAGACAGTGCCGTCGTCATTGAATGTGATATTCGCCGCGCTGAGGTTGACTGCATTGCCGTCGACCTCGCCTGTAACGGCATATTCGCCGGGATTAGCCGATTTGGTGAACGTAAGCGATACGGTATGTACCCCGCCGACGTTGTCGAATATATCGATGCTGGTAGTGCGGGCTTCGCCGGTGGGCGCCTCGGAATTGAGATTGCCGCTCAGCCGAATATTCTGAGTCTGCGCCGGCGCCGAAATCATATTCGATTCGATCCGGATATTCTGCATCGAACTATTGATGATATTGCGTCCTTCGGTATTTCGCATAATCCTTCCGGTGGCGTCGGTTTCGACGTTATACCCCTGCAGATATGCACCCGAAGCGCTGTCGATCAGATATCCGTCGCGGTCGCGCGTGACTGCGCCGGCACGGGAATAGAAGTCCTGGCCGCGCATATTATATATAAAGAATCCATCGCCCTGGATTGCCATATCGAGCGGGCGGTTGGTAGTTTCGATCGGGCCCTGGGTCATGTCCATCATGACCGATCCCATTTTAACGCCGAGACCGTATTGCAGCGGATTGGTGCCTCCTGCCCCGACTTCGCCCACCTGGTCGGGATTGCGCCCGTGTTTCATGGTCTGGCTAAGCTGATCGACGAAATTGGCCTGACTGGATTTATAGCCGATCGTGTTTGAATTTGCAAGATTGTTTGAGATCACATCGAAACGCTGCTGATGCGCCTGAAGCGAACTTGCTCCGATTGTAAGCGATCTTATAAGCGCCATAATATAAAACCCTCCATGGTTATAATATTCATCCTTAAATTAATTCCTGCGCTTGCAAAGCCGTCGGTCGGTCGGGCTTTGCATCGGAGCTCCCCGTCGGCGTCATACCGCGCGGGACCGGCTCCTGTTTCATTGTAATAATACCGCCGAGTCGATATTCGTGATTACTTTCATATCCGCTGCCTCGCGGCTCATCGCCGTGATAACGGTCTTGCTGCCGACGTCCACGATGAATGCCTTGTCGGGCATGAGCACCAGTGTTTCGCGCGCTCCTTTGCCTGCGGCTGCGTCCACCGCTGTGTCCAGCTTTTGCATTTCGGCCTCGTCTATCGATATATCGCGAGAGACCATCCGGGACTGGGCATGACCGGAGAATTTCAGCCGGTCGAGCTCGTCGGCGAATACTTTGTCGAAGGATGTTTTCGGCGCCGGTCCCACCGGAAATCCGGACTGCCTGCGCAGGGCATCCGCTCCTCCGGCCGGTATAAACGGCAGCGATACTCCTTCTATCCCGGGCACCATTCTGACTCCTCCTTTATTTCAAATATTAATTAATTTAATTTCAATTAATTATGATGTCGTGATATCGGTCACGTTCTCGAGCGCGACCTCCATACCATCGATGACGAGCACCGTTCCCTCGGATTTGAAGCGGACGGATTCGATCTCGCCGCGAGTGAATGTCTGCGCATTGATTTCCGCGCCGGATCCGTCTTTTCCCCGAATTTCGAAAAAATAGGTGCCTTCGTCGCAGATGTCGCCGGCATCGTCCTCGCCGTCCCACATATATGTATGCTCGCCTGCCGTAAGATCGAGCGAATCCAGATCGACGCTTCTGACCACCGAGCCGTTGGTGTCGTAGATTACCAGCTCGCCCGAGGCCGCGCCCTGCTGAAGGGTGTATCCCATCGCCGCGGGGTACTCGCCGTCGAAATGCACGCGGTCGCTGATAGCTTTGGCGGTTTTGCCAAGCATACCCGGCAGCGCGGTGTTCGAAATGGTCTGCGAAAGAAATGCGTTAGACTTTGCCTGGTCTTCCATCAGCGAGCGGATATCGCTAAGCTGTTCGAGCTGCGAAAATTGCGCAAGCTGCGAGGCAAACTCCTGATTGTCGTAAGGCTTCAATGGGTTCTGCGATTTAAGCTGCATGGTCAGCAGCTTGAGAAATTCGTCGCGGCCCACCTGCGATGCATCCGTCGATGCCTGCGCGTGGCCGAATGTTGTCTGAGAAATTCCTGTGATCCCCTGTGTCATTTTTGCAACCTCCTGTTGAATTTAAAATGTATCCCCTTTAGTGCTGCTCCGGGTCGGCTTCCCCGTTTTGGCTTCCGGCTGCGAACCAGTTCAGATATTCCTTGCGCGTCCTGCGTTGGTCTCTGTCTGATTGCGCATGTTGTCCGCTTTGTCCGTCTTTCGAGTAATCCCCCTCTCCTGAACGCTGGCGGACGTCCACCGAATCGGTGCGAATGCCGCTTTGAGAAAGCTTTTCCTTTAGCGCCGCAATTTGGCTTTCTATGCTTTTGACGGCTTCCCGGCTGTCTGCTTTGATATTCAGCCGCGCCAGATTGCCATCCATTGTTATCTCTACAAATACCGTACCAAGCGATTCGGGGCGAAGCACCAGCCGCGCGGTTGATGTCGAATTCGCAGGTGCGGTGCGCGCTAAATTGCTAATAGATTTGCCGATTTCGGCCAGCCGGATATTCTGAAATAACCTCGTTTTTTCCGGATTCTGGCCGTTTTCGATTGCATTTTTATTTGCTTTCGAAAAATTCTTAACCAGATTGCCCGCAAAATCCATCAGCGAAAATTCTTTTTGATTATTGCCATCCATAGACTTCCCTCCGCTTTCTCCGGACGGATTTATGGCAATCGTCTGACCGCTCTGGCTGATTTTTTTATCCATTCTGAGAATATTCGCCGCATCGGATTTCTGTGAATTTTCGCGGAATATTCCCGCAATGCCTTCGCCGGATTTGGCCGACTGATTGTCCGCGCTGTTTATATATATATTGTCAGATTTGACATTCTCCGTCTTAGCACTATTTTTACGAATAAACATCCTCAGAGATGCGCCCTCGAACTCCGAAAGCCGCCCGAGCTGTTCGCCGAGTGTGGCTTTGGATGCTGATTCGCCATCGGTCTGTTTATTAAAATTTTTGACAATTATTTCTATCATCTGGCGAATATTCTTCGAATCGACTGCGGTTTGATTTTCCGCAAATTGAAACGCAGCGGCGGAATTCCGGTCGCTGTGGGAAACTTCGCCCTGGTTGATTATATTCATTAATTTGGATAAAAATTCCTGGTTGATAGCATTTCCCTGGAGTTTGACTACTTCGCCGGTTTCTGAAGTAGATTTCTCCCCAAAATGAATATTCCGGCGATTATTAGCAGCCATCTTTAGCTCGTTAATAGTCGGTATTTCAATTCCATCAATAGTTGCGCCGTCGCCCAGAATGGCCTGCAGCCTCGCGAGTATTTCATTGTCGCTTGCGCTGCCGTCCATCGCCTTGCCGATTATATTCATTAATTTGGATAAAAATTCCGGATTCTTAAGATTTTCGGAGAATTGATTGTCGCCACCGGCCGCTTCGCCGGCAGCCATCAATTCCGAAATAACCGACAGCAACTGGCTTAGCTGCCCGAGGCTCATCTCCTCGCAGCCATCCCTGCAGTCCGCCATTGAGGGAATATCTTCCGGGGCCACACCTAAATAATTGAGAAATTGAGAGATATCCACGGATTCGAAGGAAACGAGTCCGCCGTTTTCGCTGGGTTTGCTTTCGCCGTCGAGCGCTCCGGCCAGTTCTTCGAAGAATCCGGCGCCGCTATCCGGGCGTAATTTTCCTGTTGGTTCCGCAAAGTCTTCCGACCGCGCGGAATCCGTCATCCGGACAAAATTCATCATAGTGGTGCTTCCTGCACATTAATTTTGAAAAAATCGGGGACATCCTGTCCCGCTGATTTCGTCCTGTTTATTTATTCGCCGACGCCGAGCAAAAGAATTGCCGCCGCCTGCTCTGGTACCATCGCCTCAAGAACCTTGCCAGCTTTTTTCTTTTGCATCAGTTTCAATATCTTGGCGGCGTCGCGTTCGTCAATTTGCTCGAGTATCCGCGCCACATCCTGGGGCTCGGCATTGTTATAAATTTTTGCAAATGTTTCGAAATTTTCTACTTCGAGCGTGTCCTGTTTTTTCTCGATAAATTTTTCCTGGCTGGTAAGCTTCTCGCTGCTCAATTTTAGCCGCTCCTCCAGTTTCGTATATCGCGATTCGAGCGTATTCAGCGAATCCTTGATCGTCGCGCTTGTGCTGCTGACCGCTGCGATCTTTTTATCCATCTGCTTCACCGAATCCATCCATTGCTGCATTTGCGCGGCGAGGCTGCCGATAGAGTCGTTCAGATTTTTGGTGACTCCTTCGAGCGAATCGGTTTTTTCGCCGAGCCGCCGCCGCTGGACTATTACGTCCTCCAGCTCGTTGAGCCGGGTTTCGGATATCCGCACGGTCGGTTCTGTATAAATTGTGTCGATTTTAATATTTGCAGTATCCGGCGGGAATCCGATCAGCGTGCGGTCGTAATAATAAACGCCCAGCAGGGACAGGAAGACTAATGCCAGCCCGACTGAGACAACGGTGATCAGTATTAATAATTGCCTTGCATTCATAGACTTACCCCGACTTATTCGCTAAAAGGATTGTCAGCTTTTCTGTGATTTTTGATCGAAAGCTCGTCCAGAAATTCGGTTTCCTCGCGGTCGGTCTCTTTTTTATATTGTTTTAATTTTTTCTCTTTCAGTTTTTCGAGCGCCTTTTCTTTGCGCATGGCCTCGGTCAGCTTTTGGCGGCGGAGGTTTTCGATTTCCTCGAGCTGCTGGCGCTCTTTGTTTAGCTTTTTGATTTCGGCGCGGACGTGATTTTTGTGATGAATCATCGCCTGAAAATCAGCCGCCCGTTTAAATTTTTGATCGGATTTATTCAATTTGCCGATATACTCCATCCGTTCGGTGATGCCGCGTTCCTTTTCGATGCGGCGCGCCACTATTCGCCCGAGCTCGTTTTCGGCCTGGCTGGCCTGAAATGCCCTGTATTTAAGCACGGGCTGCAATCGGAAATTAAATTTTTTCGCCATAATTTATATCAAATCTTATCGGCAATTTTTAGTAATCTGTCCAGTGTTTCTTCGTAGTCGCAAAATTCCTCGATCTCCTGGGTCAGGAATCCGTTGATTTCGTCGCGCAGCTCTATCGCTTTGTCGAGCCGAGGGTTACTGCCCTTCTGATAAGCGCCGATGCTGATAAGGTCTTCGGCCTCGCGATAAATGGCCATCAGCTCCTGCAATTTCTGCGCAGCTTTGTAATGCTCGGCCGAAATCACATCCCGACGCACGCGGCTGATGCTCTGAAGTGAGTCGATCGCCGGATAGTGGCCCATCGATGCCAGATCGCGCGAGAGCACGATATGGCCGTCCAGAATTCCACGGGTGGTATCGGCCACCGGTTCGTTCATATCGTCGCCCTCGACCAGCACGGTATAAAGCCCGGTGATCGATCCGTGTTCGGAGGTGCCGGCGCGCTCCATGGTTTTCTGCAACAGGCTGAATACCGAGGGGGTATAGCCCTTGGTTGTGGGCGGCTCGCCGATAGTAAGGCCGACCTCGCGCTGTGCCATCGCAAATCGGGTTGCCGAATCCATCATCAGCATTACGTCGAGGCCCTGGTCGCGGAAATGCTCTGCAACCGTGGTGGCCACCAGCGCCGCCTTCACTCGCACGAGCGAGGGCGTGTCGCTTGTGGCGACTATTACGACTGATCGGCTGAGTCCGGCTTCGCCGAGATCTTTTTCGATAAATTCCTTCACCTCGCGGCCACGTTCGCCGATCAGGGCGATTACGTTTATATCCGCCGAGGTATTGCGGGCAATCATTCCCAGCAATGTCGATTTTCCGATACCGGAGCCGGAGAATATACCCACGCGCTGCCCCTTGCCGAATGTAAGCATCCCGTCGATTGCGCGGATGCCTGTGGCTATCGGCTTTTTGATTCGCTGGCGCAATAGCGGATTTGGCGGGTGCGCGTATATTGACCGACGCTCGAAATTACGAACGGGTCCGGCGCCGTCGAGCGGGTGCCCCAGACCATCAAGTATGCGGCCCATCAGACTGTCGCCGACTTTGATATTGAGCGATTCGCCGGTGGCAATTATTTCCATTCCGGGCGAGATTTTATCCAGCTCGCCGAGCACCATCGAGAGTATGCGGTTTTCGTCGACAAATCCGACGATTTCCGAGCGGCTGACTTCATTTTTATTATGATCGCGCAGCACACAGACTTCGCCGATGGGGGCCTTCGGGCCTTCGCTTTCGAGCACGAGCCCGACCACCTTGCGGATGCGACCAACGCGCCGGAGCGTGTCCGTCTCGCGGATTACCTCGGCCAGTCTTGATATATTTGTATTAATCGCCATTTTCGTCAATATCTTCCGATTCGTCTCGCATTTTTTCGGCGGCATTTTCGAGCGAATTCGAAAGCCGCTCGAGCTGCGAATTTATTCGCCCGTCTATCGTCCCGGCGGATGTGCGCATCACACAGCTCCCGCGCGGCAACGACTCGTCCTCGATAAGCGCTGTCTGGTCGAGCCGCTCCGAGCCAACGATGAGTTCGCTTTTGGCGCTTTCGAGAATTTCTTTATCCTTAGGATTTATGTATATGGAAAAAACTTTTTCGCCTTCGAGCGAGCGGAACAATTTTCGCACCTGTTCGACCACGATGTGGTTATCTTTCTCAATTTCGCGGCCGATTATGTGTCCGGCTATCATAATCGATAGCGGGACGATTGATTCCTCGAGCTTTTTCATTTCGCCCGAGAAGCTTTCGCGAAGTGATGCCACCACATCGTCGATCTGTCTGATTTCGGCAAGGCGTTGCTGGATTTCTTCTTCGAAGTCCGCAATTGCTGCGTCGCGGCCGTCTGTGAAACCGCGCTCGTAGGATAGCTGGACTTCCTCCATAGCTTCCTTGACCGACAGGGTGCTGTCGCGCACATTGCCCAGATCGATCACAATCGGCTGATTGGTATCGGAAAACGTAAACTCTTCGGAAAACACTGGCTTATCGAGTGGGCGGCGGCGGGCCTCTTCGCGGCGCTTGCGTTCTTCCTCGCGGCGGCGGGTGCGCTCTTCTTCGGTGCGGGCAATATATCCGGCAAGCTCCTCGCGGAACTGATCGTCGAGCCGGCCGAGCGTATCCATCTCTGCGGCGATCGCCTCGCGTTCGCGGGCATTTCTCATCTGCCGCTTATACTGATAGTCCGCAATCGCTTCATCGTTGCGGACTATTTCGAGCTTGCGCACGCGGCGCGGCAGTTTTACGGTGACCTGGCTCACTTAGTACATCCTGTATTATTCAGAAATTCCGTAATATTTGTGGTATATTTTTTAAAAAATCTTTTGAAAAATTAAACGAATATGTCTTCCTTGCCGCGGCCGCCGATTGCGATCTCGTCCTGATCCTCGAGCTTTTTGATGACGTCCACGATGCGCATCTGGGCGGATTCGACTTCCTTGAGCTTAACCGGGCCCATGAAATCGAGTTCTTCCTTGACCACCGAGGCAGCGCGTTCGGACATATTTTTGAATATTTTATTCTTAATCTTCTCGTCGGATACCTTGAGCGCCAACGCGAGGTCTCGTTTATCCACATCGCGCAATATCCGCTGGATGCCTTTGTCGTCGATTAGCACAATATCCTCGAAGAGGAACATCAGGCGCTTGATTTCGACTGCCAGATTGTAGTCCTTCTCTTCGATGCTTTCGAGCATTGCTTTGGCGGTGGCGTTGTTGCTTTTGTTGAGTATGCTCGCCACAAGCTGGGCGCCGCCTGCCTTGGCCAGATTCTGCGAAAGCGTCTGCTCGGCTATCTGATCCACCACATGTTCGATTTCGGAAACGAGCTGGGGCGATACTTTGCCAAGTTTGGCGATTCGCATAACGGTTTCGCCGCGGATGTCGTCCTTGAATTCGTTCAGCACTTCGGCGGACTGATCCGGGGGCAGATGCGAAAGTATCAGCGCGATGGTCTGGGGGTGCTCTTTAGATAAAAAGCTCGCGAGCTGTTGCGGATCGGATTTTTTAAGGATATTGAAGCCGCGGACAGTTGTCAGCACGCGGATTTTCTCGACTATCTCGCGGGCCTGCTCCAGGCCGTAGCTTTTTTCGAGCAGCATCTGGGCGTACTCGATGCCGCCTTCGATCATATAGCCCTGGGCGGTCATCAGTTGGTAGAATTCGTCGATTACGTCCTCGACCACCGATGGCGAGAGGTCCTTCAGATTGGTGATCTCGACGGCGATCTGCTCTACTTCGCGCATATCCAGCTCCTGGAATATCTTGGCGGATGTGTCCATATCCATAGACATCAGCAGCACTGCGGCTTTCTGCTTGCCGTTAAGATCTTTTATCGTTAGTTGCTGTTTTGATTTCATCGATTCGGAATTTATTGTTTTTTCAACTAATTATCAGTCATATATATACCGAATTTGCTGCCGCTATATTGCAGCAAATTTTCATCAGCCCGATCAGAAGCGGAATCCACGCTCGTCGATGTCCTGGGCAATAAACAGGCGCACCAGTTTGGCGGCTTCTTCGGTCTGCTCTTCCATATATTCCTCGACCTTTTTCTTGATCTCGAGCTTCATCACTGCCTCTTCGGTCATTTCGGGCTGTTCGACCTCGTCGAGTTTGGCGCGTGCACGCTCGGCGAGTACGTCCTTGTCGATTGTGGTTTCCTCTTCGTCGAGCGATTTGTCGAGCTCTTTCTCTGCCCTTTCGCCCTCGAGCAACAACTGCTCTGGCAATTCCGCCGGAAGCAGGAGTAAATCCTCGTCGAGTTCGAATTCCTCGAGCTCTTCCTCATCTTCCTCCTCTTCTTCTTCGGGGAGTTCCTCTACCTCGACTTTCTCGGGCAGCGCGAATGCAATGCGCAGGCGGTCTTTGATATGCCGGGACTGCAATAAGCGATACATTATGAAAATCACTATCAGCATCGCCGCGATTAATATAAATAAGCGGTGGTAATCCGGATTCTGATACCAGGGCACTTCGTAATATTTCTGCAGCTCGTCCTCGTCGACCATCGTATCGAACGGCACGTTGATGACCGACACCTGGTCGTTGCGTGTGGGGTCGAATCCTACGGCGTTCTTGACTATTTCGGTCAGCTTGTTCATCTCTTCCTGGCTGCGGGGCTGGTATTCAAGCGATTTTGCGCCTTCGTTATCGACCACCTGATAGGTGCCGTTTATCATCACCGCTACCGAAAGCCGCTTCAGAGCACCGACCTCCTGGACGATTTTTTCTTCGGATTTTTTAATTTCATAATTGGTAATCACGTTCTGTTGATTTTTCGCCATATTGACCGCCGGATAGCTAAGCGAATCCGTGGACTGGCTTTCCTCGCGGATTACCTGCTCGCTGCGAACAACCTGGCGATCGGGGTCGTAATCGGTTATCGTGCGCTCGACCTGTGTGAAGTCAAGCTTCGAGCTTATCCGAACCTCGGAATTGCCAACGCCCAGCACCCCATCGAGCAGAGTCTGGACTTTATTGCTAAGATAATTTTCGAAATTTTTCTGCTGTTCGTGCTGGATAGCGGTTTTGCCCGCTACGGTGGAAGCGTCGAGCGGCGCTTCCGAGAGCACCTTGCCGCGGCTGTTGACCACTGTGACCTGGCCCGGCTGCATTCCTTCGATGCTGCTGGCCACCAGATTCTGAATGCCCTCTATCGATAACTTGCTGATGCTGCGGCCGGTTTTGAGGTGGAGAGTGACCGATGCGGTGGGCTCTTCCTGGTCTTTTTCGAATAATTCTTTTTCGGGGATGACAATATGGACGCGGGATTTGCGGACTTCGTCGAGCGAGTTGATCGTCCGCGAAAGCTCGCCTTCGAGCGCCCGGCGGTAGTTCAGCCGCTGGACGAATTCGCTCATTCCGAGATTGGTTTTGTCGAATATCTCATATCCGGCAGCGCCCTCCTGCGGTAATCCCTCCGAGGCCATCTGGATGCGGGTATCGTAGACCGTCTCTTTGTTGACGAGAATGGTCTGGCCGTTGTCCTTCAGCTCGTATTCGATGCCCTGCTCTTTCAGTCGCTCTACGATTTTGGCTGCGTCTGCCTGCTCGAGCTGGCTATAGAGCACTGCCATCTTCTCGTCCTCGCCGGCCGAAGATGACCACAAAATTGCCCCGATAGCGATAATAACAGCGCCCAACACCGCAGCTATTATGATCTTCTGGATGCGGCTCAGGCGGTTGGCAAATTCCTTTGCCTGGTTTATTATCGAATTATCAGCCATAATATATATCTACTCCGGGATTATACCTGCATTCTCATTACTTCTCTGTATAGATCGAGCCCCTTATTGCGAAGCTCCATCAATAGCTGGAACGATGTCTTGGCCTTCTGTGCGGTGATCATCACATCGTGGATGTCCACCGGCTCGCCCTTGATGAATCGTTCGGTCTGCTCGGTTGAATCCTTCTGCAGCGAATTCACATCGCCCGCAAATTCTCGCATTGACTCGACGAATGATACGTCTCCGCCGGGAGCCTGAGCGGGATCGATGCGTTGCTGCACCAGCGGCAGGTATCTGCGTCCGGGGTCCATTTCGTTGATAACCATGCTGATTCCTTTCAGATAAATAATTTAATAAATCAGACGCGGCCGTCCACTATCATTCCCTTGTTGATATTATGCGACTGCATGCGGCCCTGGCGGTTGAACAGCACGTGATTCTCGATCTGTTCGGAATTTTCGGGAAATAGTTTTATAAAAAATTCGCGTTCGCTGCGGCTCAGCAGTTCGTCGGCTCTGTCCGGCTGCGTATTGCTCCGGGCCATTTCAGCGGTAGTGCGGCTGCTTTCCGGGCGGGCGACTCCGTTTGTATTATCGCCAACCCGATCATAGCCGTTTGCGTATGCTGCCTGATAAGGATTAAGTCCGGGAATTTTCATATACCTCCCTGAATTCTGATTTATTTATTGATGTTTATCATATTTCCAGCGAATATCTCGCCACGTTCTTCGCCGAATCGACCACCCCTGTGTTGGCTTCGAAAGCCCTCTGGGCGGTGATCATCTCGACCATTTCGGTAACTATATTTATATTGGGCATATGCACATATCCCTCTTCGTCGGCGTCCGGATGCGACGGATCGTAAACCAGCCTCGGCGGCGAATCGTCGCGCGCGGTCTTGGCCTTCAGCACGCTGTAGTCCGGCGGATAAGTGCCCGGCTGGGCCGTCGGAGCATGCTCCGGATTGGTCTTATCCATTGCTATCAGGTTGTGCAGCTCGTCCTCGAACGGACTGCCGGGGATCGCGCGCACAATCACCACTTCGCGCCGGTATGGCTGGCCATCCGGGCCTTTGGTGGTGTTCACGTTTGCGATATTCCGCGCCGTTGCGCTCAGCCTCATGCGCTGCACGCTCATCCCCTGGCCGCTTATGTCAAACGAAGCAAATATGTTTTCCGGCATATCGCCCTCTTACGAATTTAGTTATTTATATAATACTCAAAAATCAGTGGCATTACTTACGTAGTTCCACTTATTTACGTGCGCCCGCTGATCGACGACTGCATCCCGGTGAAATAGCCGTTAACCATTTTCGATGCAAACCGGAATCGGATCTGGTTCTGCGCCAGATTCGACATCTCCTTGTCGATATTCACATGCGTTTCGCCCGAGAAATAAACCTCCGGACCGGGCACGGGAGCCTCGTCGACCTCGCCCTTGACCGCGGCTATCTCCGGCTTTCCCAATGGGATATGATGCCCATCGGTCTTCTCGCCTCTGACCACCACATTCTGATCCTGGAAAAATTCCTCGAACCTTACCATCTCCGGACGGTAGTGCGGCGAGTTCACGTTCGCAATATTTTTCGAAATCGTCCGCTGCCTGAGCGCATAAGTATCCAGCGCCCGGTTCATCAGCGGCAGTTTATTGCGAAACATATATTGTCTGTAAATCATAACGCGGTCGTCTGGCTAATTGCACACAATTCCCATTTGGGAATGAAGACATACAAATTAAGTGCCAAATTTCCAGAAGACGTAACTTGTTGATTTTATTGGCTGGAAATATTCAAGTGGCGAACAAAGCCGCGGCCGGGATGGCCAATAATCTTATTCGGCTAAAATTCGCCACTCTATTTTTTGGTTGGATTTTTAAATTAATTCGGATTAATCTTTCGAAATATTAAATATATAGCTCAGTCCCAGCTCGATCGATGCCGGATGCGGATTGTACGAATCCGCCTGGCTGGTAATATCCTCTGCATACAGCCCCGTCAACGCATAGCCCGCGCGCAGCATCAGATTAAGCCGTCCATTCGGGTTCTCCATCAGCGGAATCACCCCGCCCAGCTTGAATTCCACCAGCGCAGCCAGGTCGCTCGCGTCGATGTCCTGCTCTACAGATTCGCCGCCCATCGGCAACCCGAAATTCACGCCAACAACAAAACCGCTTATATGAAAATATGGCGCAAAAGTCAGATAATTAAATGAGTTATCCCATGCCACATCTTCGTTGCCGGAAAATTTTAGCTCGAAAGCATAAGTCGAATAGCTGATCTCGGCCAGCAATCCCGATTTGGCGGTCTCCGACAGCGGAATATAAGCCTGCGCGCCGATATTCGGCATCGGGCTGATCATGAATCCATTCTTAATGCCCTGGGGCACATCCGCAGCGTTAACTCCCCCACTTGCAGCAACATACGCCCCCACCCCAAAAGGATAATTAGGCATTGTCTGCGAAAAAGCATTTGCAGAAAATATTCCAATCAGAAATGCGATAATCAGGGCTTTTTTCATCTGAAAACTCCTTAATGGTTGGGTAATTCTGACTTTATAAACAATATATATACAACACATAAGTTAATTAATTTACTCAAAATATTCGAGAGAAATTTTTTTTCAAATATTTAGCGAAATAATTTTACACATTCGAAAATTTTATTAATTTTGTAGTTCCTGAAAAATATGAACTTAATAATTTGTTAAATACCAACTGATAAATCACAAAGGTGAGATTATGAAACGCACATTCCAGCCAAGCCGCCGCAAAAGAGCCAACAAGCACGGCTTCCGCGCGCGCATGGCCTCCAAAAACGGCCGAAAAGTGTTGAGCCGACGCCGCGCAAAAGGCAGACACAAACTTTCCGTCAGCGACGAGTAGTACGGTATATGCCTGACGAAAACTGAAATATGGATAGGCACTCAAATGTCTATCCTTATTTTATTTATATATCAATCTTTCTGATTTCGGTTTTCTTTCGGCCAGCTATGAACGATACGAAAATAATATCTCTGAAGGGCTCAAAGCGCTTTTCCGAACGATTTCGCCGGGGACGTAAAGTCTATACAGCGCAAATATTTGCTTCGATATATTTTCGGACTTCATCCGAGCCGGATCAGAAAACCCAGCTTGTCAGGCTCGGAGTCACTATCCGCAAGAAGACCGCCCGGCGCGCCGTTGTCCGCAACCGAATCAAGCGGCTATTGCGAGAGGCATTCCGGCGGAACCTTCCTAAATATATAACGGATAACGGCTTCTGCCCGTTCGAAACTGTCATCCTGAGCTGGAATTCGCCCGTCGAAAAACCTTCGCTCATCAGGCTGGCCAATGTCGAACCCGATGTAGTGGAATCACTCGATAAAGCGTACGGCTTCTTTTACGATAAGTTCATAAAACACAATGAAATACATATTTAAATATTTAATCAGATTCTATCGTTTGGCGATCTCGCCGTTACTTCCGGGCGCCTGCCGATTCTACCCGACTTGCTCGCATTATGCCGAAGAGGCCATCGAACGCCACGGCAGCGCTAAGGGTATCTGGCTCGCTGGCAAGAGGATACTGAAATGCCAGCCTCTGCATCCGGGCGGAATCGACGAAGTACCCGAGCGATTTAAATTTTTCGGAAAATATTAACTCATTAACTCTGAATCAAAACTATGGACAAGCGAAGTCTTTTAGGATTAGTATTAATAACAATAATTGTAATTGTATGGCTGGTTTTCCAGTCCGCCCATGAACGCCCGGTGCCCGAAAACCTGCGCCAGGAGCGGCCCGACACCACCGCCGTCGAACAGCCTCCGCACGCCGAAGACACCGTCTCCGTCGCCAAAGCGCTCAATGATTCGCTGATCGCGGTGGACAAATACGGCCGCTATTTCGCCGATTTTGCCAGCGGCAGCGAACGCGTCATCACAATCGAAAACGATCTGGTCAAGGCCAAAATCAGCAATCGAGGCGGCTCTTTAATCCAATGGGAATTAAAGAATTATAAAAAATGGGACGGGGTGCCGACCCGACTTATCTGGAAAACCGAAGGCGAACTGTTCGTCACATTCCTCACAATGGAAAGCAAACAGATCGACTCGCGCGAACTCTACTTCCAGCTCGATGCCGACAAGGATTACTACAAAATCTCCGGCAACGACAGCTATACACTCACCGCGCGCATCCCGATAGACGACCAGCGCGCATTGGTTAAACGCCTTACATTCTACGGAGATAAGTATCATCTCGACGCAGAAATCGTACTCGAAAATATGCAGAGTGTCATCCCCTCGCGCGGATATAATTTCGGCTGGGACAAAGGCTTGCGATATCAGGAATCCAACTCCGTCGACGAATCCGCCGAAGCCCTTGCTATGGTGTCACTTAATGGCGAAATGGAACAGCTCGACGCCGACGAAAACGAACCCGTCGAAACCAGCGTCACTGGCCTGGTGGACTTCGCCGCAGTCAAGATAAAATACTTCGAAGCGGCCATTATCCCGCAGCCCTATCAATCATTCGACGGCACCGTAGACCTTTATGGCACAAGGCATTACGTCAAAGACGAAGGCATCGTCGAGCAATACGCCATGAGCCTGCGCGTACCCTACGACGGCGGAGTCCAGACGGACAAATACCGTGTATTCATCGGGCCTATGGACTACGACCTGCTAAGCAGCTATGGCCTTGAGTCCACAATCAATTTCGGCTTCGAATGGATAGTAGCCCCTATCGGCGAGTACTTCATGCTGCCGATATTCCATTTCATTCACAAATTCGTGCCGAACTATGGTATATCAATCATCATATTTGCTATAATTATCAAGTTCTTACTCTATCCGCTCTCGATCCAGCAGATGCGCTCGGCTCAGAAAATGAAGCTGCTCGGCCCGGAAATGCAAAAAATCCGCGAAAAATATAAAGACGATAACACCAAACAGCAGAAGGAGTTAATGGGACTATACTCCCAATACGGTATCAATCCCGCCAGCGGGTGCCTGCCGCTGTTGCTCCAGATGCCTATCCTTTACTCAATGTGGACGGTTCTGCGCACCGCAATAGACCTCCGCCAGGCCGATTTCGTCTTATGGATCAACGACTTATCCCAGCCCGACGTAATACTCGAGCTGCCATTCAAAATACCGCTTTTCGGTATGGATAAATTCTCCGGACTCGCCCTGCTGATGGGCGTTACCATGTTCATCCAGCAGAAGATGACCATCACCGACCCGCGCCAGAAAGGCATGATATATATAATGCCAGTCATGTTCACCCTGATTTTCTCTTCATTCCCATCGGGCCTGAACCTCTACTATTTTGTGTTCAACCTCCTCGGAATCGGGCAGCAGGTCTACATCGAGAAGTTTTCGAGAAAGAAAATTACGCTCGAAGACCTCAAGAAAGCGCCCAAAAAAGAAGGCTGGTTCCAGAAAAAAATGCGCGAAGCCCAGGAAGTCGCAGAATCACAGGGCAGAAGCGTTCCCGGACAGCGCGGCGGCAGCACAAAAACAAAATATCAGCGTAAGAAAAAGAAATAATAACAGATATGATTATAAAACAAGGAGGCAATCGCCTCCTTTTTTATTGAATAAGCTCTTCGAATGCAAGCACCCGCAAAACTGCGCATAAACCCGAAAATATCACTGAAATCAGGTGCACTTGAATCAGCAGAATTAATGCAAACACGTGCAGGAACGTGAATTTAAATGCATTCGAGAGCACATCGTAAACATAATCCCGCGCAAACCGGATCGGCCTCCGGCAACCATGATTATAATAATAATCAATTCAATAATTTCTGATTGCAACGCAGCACACACAACAATCACATCTGCAAAATTTTATTATACAATTGCATTTGAAATATTTTATTTTAATATGCCGGGCGATTTATATCAGATTAAAATTATTCCGGCATTGACTACATATCAATACCAGAATATTAACGATTCGGGGCTTAATAAACGCGGAACAGCAGAGATGATTTCAAAATAAATTAATCAAAAAAAAAGGCTGTCCGAACCGGACAGCCAGTGCTTAGGGGCGAGAGACGAGACTTGAACTCGCGACCACCAGAGCCACAATCTGGTGCTCTACCTACTGAGCTACTCCCGCCATCTTTGTAGCTTACAAATTTACAGATTCCAAATTAAATCTGCAAATTTTAATTTCAGTAATTATATAACGAATGAAAAATCCTGAAATTGTGACAAACCGCCTCCGAATGTGTTATTTTGATAACAATCTTAGATTTAGCAAGGACTGAATGAGATTCAGCTTAAAAAATAATAATTTTTTTGCTTTTAGAAGAATTATCTTTATTTTTAGTACTTGATTAATATTAAGATTGTGTTAATCCGGTAAAACAGCATTTTAATAATTGTAACTTTTATCAAGTATATCGTGTCATCCAGTTAGATTGATTTATATTACCCTGAATAATTAATTTTTATTAATGCTTTTTTCTACTAATAGAGGAGTCCCCGATGAGACGCAAGACTACAATTTTCATGTTGCTCGCAGCTTTTATTATGAGCGCGACAACATTATTCGCAGAATCCCCCCGGCTGGTGCTGGTAGAGGAATTCACAAATGCATCGTGCGGTCCGTGCGCAAACGTTAACCCGGCTTTCCAGGATTATCTGCTGGAAAATCTCGACAATGTCGTTCCGGTTATTTTCCGAACAAGCTTCCCCGACTCGGATGTGATATACAGCGCAAATCCCACAATGTACAATTCCCGCACCTCGTATTATGGCGTTACCGGTGTGCCCAATGCCAGAGTCAACGGTACGTTCAGCGAGAACCCAGGCCATCTGAATGATGTCAAGACCGAAATAAACACCTATGCCGGAACCACCTCGCCGATAACTATTACTATCGACGAAACCCGCGACGGCATGAATATGGACTTTACCGTAACCGTAGCCTCGGACGACGCACTGAATGGTGTCCGGCTGCGCGTTGCGATTGTCGAATTCTATCATTATTACGAAGATGCCGGCAGCAACGGCGAAAAGGATTTCTATTTCATAGCGCGCGAAATGCTCCCCAGCCCCACCGGCCAGCTTCTTTCGATCGCCGCAGGCAGCGAAAGCAGCTTCGACTATGGATACACAATAAATTCCGACTGGAATGCCGATGGTATGTTCATCGCCGCTTGGGTACAGGACGACAGCGATAAAGAGGTGCTCCAGGCCGGAACCACACTGGAAACTATCCGCGCCCAGCTTGATTATGAGACCACATTCCTTACCATTCCGGCTTCGGAAACCACAACCGAGACCTTCACCGTTACCAATCCAACCGATGAAGAAATGACTGTTGCGCTTTCTCTGAACGAAGATAAATCCGCTAAGCCGGAAGATTTCATGGTCGACCTTAGCGAAACCGAAGTAACTCTTACTCCGGGCGAAACCAAATCAATCAACGTCAGCATCACACCCGGTCAGCAGGCTGGCTTTGTTGCGCTGGTGATCAACGCTGTGCCCACAGACGTTTCCCAAATACCGATCGCCCAGGAAATCTCTATCTATGCGCTGACCGACAACACCGAAAACGTGATCTATACCGGATCGAACAACGCTATCGGATTCGAGTATAACGCCTTTACGGAAATCGGCAGCTATGCCCAAAAAACAGCTATTCTGCCGATCCATTCCGGCGTCATGACTGCTTATCCGTCGAGCGGTTTCGAGCGCGCGATATTCTCGGTCGATTTCAATAGCCGCGGGCTTATCGGCGCATCCGTATCGTCGATGAATCAGTACGTGATGAGCGCAATCAGCAGCATGCTCAATGCCGGCAAAAAAGTGCTCGTATGCGCCGAAGTGGAATACGCCCAGCTTAGCGGTCAGTATCCTTCGGCCCTTGGCAAATCCTTCTACGAAGGCACTCTGATGATCCAGTCTTCGGGCGAACCTATCAGACGCTTCACCACCAACAGCAACAACCAGATCACAGGCTTCACCGAATTCAATTGCAAAGGCGTAAACGGCCACGAAATCGGCGACGACCTGAATTTCGATATGAATAAATATAATCCAAGCACACATCCTTATTATGTGTTTTATACCGAAATTTTTGAAAAAATGAGCGGAAGCCCCGCCGAGAAATTCCTGTATTTCGATAATGACCAGACCCACGGCGGTGGCTACAACGTAGTCCGCGGCGATGGCAAACTGGTTTATCTGGCGTTCCCCTTTAAAGCAATCCCCAGCGCAGACGACCGCGAACAGCTTATGGGACGCATCTGGCAGTGGCTGGATAAGGTAATCGTCGAAGACGGCCCCTCGCTCTATCTCAGCACTCTGAATCTCGACTTCGGCGAAGTCAATGTTAACACAACAACCGAAGAAACATTCAAAATCGAAAACCGCGGCAACCAGGAACTGGTTATCACCAAGCTCGATTTCTTCTGGAACGACGACGAAGTCTTCGCATTTGTCGACAAGCCCAATCTCCCGCTGCGCATCGATGCCGAAGGCAGCTATGACATCACCGTATCGTTTACTCCTACAGAAGCTAAAACATACGACACACCCGGCATCGAAGTAGAAAGCAATGACGAAGACGCAGGCATTCAGTCGATCATGCTCAATGGCGTTGGCACCCAGCCCGGCACAGGCCCGAGCATCAGCACTGTGGCCGACATCGACTTCGGCAAAGTAACTGTCGGCGAAAACTCGCCCAAGATCATTGTAATCGAAAACGACGGCGACGAGAACCTTGTCATCAACGATATTTATATCCACAACGACGAAACCGGCGTATTCAAAGTACAGATTCAGGGCAATCATGAATTCCCCATCGTACTCGAACCGCTCGATGCTATCAATGTAATCGTTACTTTCACCCCCGCCGAAGTGGAAACATACGACCAGGCAGTGCTTCGCATACTTTCGAACGACTCCGACGAAACCACATTCGACATCCCGCTCGCGGGCAATGGCGGTGCGAACTCAGTCGAAGACGGAGTGGCTTCGATCGACGGCCTCGAAATGACCGCCGGACCGAACCCGTTCGTATCCAATACAACAATCCGCTATGCTATCTCCCAGCCGCAGAATATTGAAATCACAATTGTCGACGCGCTTGGCAATGTGGTTGCCAATCTGGCTTCGGGATACCACAGCAACGGCGAATACACAGCAGACTTCGACGCAGCCAAACTGGCTTCGGGCACATATTATGTGATAGCCCGCTCGGGCGACCGCACAGCCCGCCTGCCTATTGCGCTCGTCAGATAATTAATTGCCGATAATCGGCTAATTGGCCGGACGTCCGAAATGTGGCGTCCGGCTTTTTTATTTCAATTAATTATTTATATTATTTTAAATTTGATATACCTTAATGAACTGTTTTCAGAATTGTAAAATTTTTTGCAAATTACTATATGAATTTCCCTCGAAAAATAATCATCGGCACCCGATCGAGCGATCTCGCGTTGTGGCAGTCCAATTTTATCAAATCAAGGATTGCAGCTATCGCTCCGGATATATATATCGAATTAAAACATATTAAAACCAAAGGCGACAAATTCATCAACACGCCGCTCGCGAAAATCGGCGGCAAGGGACTATTCACCAAAGAGCTCGAAAACGCGCTGCTTTCCGGCGAAATCAACGTCGCAGTCCACAGCCTGAAAGACCTCGAGACCGCCGTCCCCGAAGGCCTTGCGATAGCCGCAGTCACCGAACGCCACGCCCGCGAGGACGTACTGATTGCCCGCACCAGGGGCACGACTATCGACGATATTCCGTCCGGAGGCACCGTCGGCACCGGGTCGACCCGCCGCCGCGCGCAATTGCTCGCACTGAGGCCGGACCTGACGACCGAGGACCTTCGCGGGAACGTTCCCACCCGCATCCGAAAATTTCAGGAATCAAAATGGGACGCCGTAATTCTCGCCCGCGCCGGTGTGGAGCGCCTGGGGCTGGAGCAGCATATTTCGTCCGTAATTCCTCGGCACGTAATGATCCCCGCCGTCGGACAGGGCGCGCTCGGAGTCGAGATCAATTCCGATAACGAAGCTCTCCGACGATTGCTCGAAAAAATCGATCACCGGCCGACCCGGATATGCACCACCGCCGAACGGACATTCCTCGCCGCATTGGGCGGAGGCTGCCAGTATCCGATAGCAGCCACTGCCGACCTCGACGGCGAGAGTATCCGCATAGAGGGCATGGTCGCCTCCGTAGATGGCAGCGAACAATACCGCGACGCTATCGACGGCCCGGCGGACGATCCGGAATCCTTAGGCAGACGCCTTGCGCGGACTCTGCTCGATCGCGGCGCAGACAAAATTCTTGGCAATTTATAATCACCATATTATTTATATATTTTTATAAGAGGCAATCATGCTGGAATTTGAATTCAAGCGGTTCCGCAGGCTCCGCCGGAATCCCGTTATTCGCCGGATGGTGCGCGAAACCACGCTCGCCAAATCCGATCTGATCTACCCAATGTTCGTATGCCCGGGCAAACGCGTAAAAAACGAAGTCAAATCCATGCCCGGCGTATTTCAGCTATCCATCGATAATCTCATCTCCGAGTGCGTGGAAGTCCACCAATTGGGCATCCCTGCTATAATGCTATTCGGAATTCCTTCGGAAAAAGACGAAGCCGGTAGCGAGGGCTACGCCGAAAACGGCATCGTCCAGCGCGCGGTCAAAGCGCTCAAAGAGGAAATCCCCGACCTCGTGGTCATCACCGATGTATGCCTCTGCGAATACACCAGCCACGGCCACTGCGGAATAATCCACGGCAACCAGATACTAAACGACGTCACAATCAATCTGCTGGCCCAGATGGCGCTGAGCCACGCACGCGCAGGCGCCGATATGGTCGCCCCCTCGGACATGATGGATGGCCGGGTCGCCGCAATCCGCCGGACACTCGACGAAAACGAATATCCAAACCTGCCGATTATGAGCTATGCTGCCAAATATGCCTCCGGATTCTACGGACCATTCCGCGACGCTGCCGAATCCGCTCCGCAATTCGGCGACCGCAAATCACACCAGATGGACATCGCCAACGCCAGCGAGGCTCTGCGCGAAGTCGACGAAGACATATTCGAAGGCGCCGACATCGTAATGGTCAAGCCCGCAATGCCATATCTCGACGTCGTCTGCCGCGTAAAAGAAGAATTCTGCATGCCCACAGCAGCATACCAGGTCAGCGGCGAATATTCGATGATAAAAGCCGCCGCCGCCAACGGATGGATCGACGAAGCGCGCGTTATGCACGAATCTGCCATTTCGATCAAGCGCGCAGGCGCGGATATGATACTGACATATTTTGCCAAAGACCTCGCAAAATTAATTGATTCCGATTACGAATATTAATCCGGAGTGATTTATGGAAATCCAGATTACAGAAAAAAATTCCGTGCCGGTTCTCGTTCTCGAAGGACGGCTGGATGCTGTCGGCGCCCGCGATCTCGACTCCCGCGCCGCCGATATCCCCGAAAGCAGATGCTATGCCATTATCAATATGGGCCGGGTTAATTATATTTCCAGCGTAGGAATCCGCTCCCTGCTGAAAATCGAAAAAAACATGCGCAGCCGCGGAGGACGCTCTATCCTCTGCGCGCTCTCGGGCGACGCAATGAGCGCAATCTCGATGTCCGGACTCGACCGCTCGGTAACGATGTACGACACCCCCGACGAAGCGCTGAAGCACGTGCTGTCGGAAAAGCTCGCCATCGATACCCGCAGCGAATTCAGCTCAGGCGGCCGGGAATATACCTATATGGAATTCCCCGAATCGCAGTGTATACTCGAGCTATGGGGCCGCAGCGAAAATTCTCCGGAAACGGAAAAATCCATCGAAAAATTATTTCTCGACGAAATCCCTCTCGGAGTCGGCATTGCCGGATTCAGCGGATCGGACGGCACCGAAGCCGCTCCCGGCGAATTTATTGCCGCCCACCATATCGCCGGAGCTATCGCAGCCGATGGCAACAGCGTGGCCGACTATTTCATCGCCGAGGACTCATCGAAGCTGGAGATCGACGCAGTCTCGATGCTCGGCATCAACGGGAAACCCTGCGCAGAAATCAAATTCGCCGAACAGAAAATCCTGCCGATTCATGAAGCCGTTAAAGACTTTTTTTCGGCAGCGGAAAAATCATCAGATAAAAAGCCCGAACGAATCGCCTTTTGCGCATATTGCGAATCAAAAAAATTATTCGCATCGCATTTTGAGGATTCCGATGACTTCTCGGCCGGCCATCGTATCACCCAGCCGGTCACCCCGGCCGCGGCATTCGTCGTCGGAATCGCCGAGCGCCGCGAATCCGTCAAAGAGCCCCTCTTTCCTGCCCTCGACGAATATGCAGCAGGAGATGGCATTTATGTCCGTATGAACGCACTTTTTTTGAATAAATTCGATACCGAAAATCTTGACAAAACCCACAACGAAATAATCCGCGACATTGCCGATCTCGAGCGGCTCGGAGGCGTCGGCAATATCTCGCCCGATTCGGATATCGGCCGCTTTGCCGCTTGGCTCTTCGTTCCAGAAGACGTCCGCCCCGGCACCCACAAGCGCATTAAAATCGAATTCGAGGGCGAATCGGATTTCCCGGAGGAATTCAATATAATTATCCGCAGAATTTACGGCGATTCCGGCAAAGTTGTGCTCAAGCCGCTTACCGGAGGATTCTCCGCGCGCACATTCCTCGTAAACAGCTTCGACCGCGACGGCCGCCGCCAGCTCCCCACCGTGCTGAAGATCGCTTCGAAGGAAGCTATCCGGCGCGAAGAGAACGCATATTCCAATTTTGTCAAAAAATTTATCTTAAACAACAGCACCTCGGTCATGGGCCGCACAAGCTATCGAGATTACGCCGGGCTAAGGTATAATTTCGTCGGAATCGGCGGCGCCGACAGCCGTATCGAATGGCTCGAGAAGCATTTTCAGGAGCGCCCCGCCGAAGAAGTCGCCGAAATTTTCGACCGGGTATTCACCCATGTGCTCAAGCCCTGGTACGGCCAGCCCCGCATGACCCCCGTCCGGCTCTACGACGAGCACTACCCGGGCAGGCTCTTCAGTACGATATGCGAAGACGCCAAAAGCGAACTCGGAATCGACAGCAGCGACGAAATGATCCACTGCCCCTGCCTTGGGCGCAGCGTGCGTAACCCATTCCATTTTTTAAAAAATGAATTCCCCAAAAGAAAAAACCAGGAAATCACAGGGTATAAATCCGTCATCCATGGCGACCTGAATATGAAGAATATTCTGCTCGACGAGGACGAAAATATATATGTAATCGACTTTTCGGAAACCCGCGAAAGCAATATCGTATCGGACTTTGCGCGGCTCGAACCGATTATCAAATTCGAAATGCTGCCCATTGATTCCGACGAGGAAATCGCCCATGTGATAGAATTCGAACAGGGGCTTTTGATGCAGAATCTGATCAGCGAACTTCCGCGATTCACCTGCGCAAGCGACGACCCGGCCTATGAAAAAGCCTATGTTATAATCTCGAAATTGCGCAATTATGCCGACCGCACGACTATTTTCGAGCGCGACATGCGGCCATACCTGCTGGCAATGCTCGAGTGGACTCTGCCGATTGCGTCATACATGGGATTCCCGATTATGCGCAAAAAAGCGGCGGCCTTCTGCGCGGCGCTGATCGTCGAAAAAATTATCGAACTGGACCAAAGGAGTTAAATAATCAGGAGGAATTTATGAAAATCGAAAAAAGCAAAGAACTATTCCGCAAAGCTAAAGAATATATTCCCGGCGGGGTGAATTCCCCCGTGCGCGCGTTCAAATCAGTCGGCGGCGACCCGATTTTTATCGAAAGCGGCGCGGGCGCTCACATCCGCGACGTCGATGGCAATGAATATATCGACTATGTCGGCAGCTGGGGGCCGCACCTGTTCGGCCACAATCCGCCGTTCATAATGGAAGCAATCGCCGACGCCCTCAATCGCGGCACCAGCTTCGGCGCACCCTGCGAACCCGAAGTCGAAATGGCGCGGCTCATCTGCGAGCTTGTCCCATCGGTCGATCTCGTGCGAATGGTCAATAGCGGCACCGAGGCGACCATGAGCGCCATCCGCCTGGCCCGCGGCTTTACCGGCCGGGACAAAATCATCAAATTCGAAGGCTGCTACCACGGCCACGGCGACAGCTTCCTGATCAAGGCCGGATCGGGCGCGCTGACCCTCGGAGTGCCTACCAGCCCCGGAGTGCCTGCATCCGTCGCAGCGGAGACCCTCGTGGCGGATTATAACGACATCGAATCCGTGCGCCGGACGGTCAACGAACATCGCGGCGAAATCGCCGCAATCATCATCGAGCCGGTCGCCGGCAATATGGGCGTGGTCAAATCCGACCCGGAATTCCTCCGCCAATTGCGCGAGCTTTGCGATCTGGAGGAAATCGTCCTTATATTCGACGAGGTAATGACCGGATTCCGCCTTGCTCCCGGAGGCGCACAGGAAATCTACGGAATAATGCCCGATCTGACCACCTTCGGCAAAGTCATCGGCGGCGGAATGCCAGTCGGCGCATTCGGCGGACGCCAGGAAATCATGCGCAGCATCTCGCCCGAAGGCCCGGTATATCAGGCGGGCACTCTAAGCGGCAACCCGATAGCAATGGCCGCAGGAGCCGCCGTATTGAAGCATATCAAAAATAATCCGGATATATATAGCGACCTGAACGAAAAAGCGATTTATCTGGAAAATGGTCTGAAGGAAAATCTGAGCAAGCTTGGCCGCAGTTATGCCATGAACCGCGCCGGATCGATGCTCTGCATGTTCTTCCGCGAGAGCCCGGTCGAAAGCTACGATGCCGCAGCCCGCTCGGATACCCGCGCTTACGGGAAATATTTCCACGAAATGCTCGACCGCGGAATATATCTTGCGGCTGCGCAGTTCGAGGCGATGTTCGTATCCACCGCCCACACGGAAGAGGATATCGACCGCACAATCAGCGCGCATTATGATTCGCTGAAATCGATCTGATATATACATGGCGGCTGGTAAAATGGCCGCCATTTTTATAACTTTGCCGAAATTAATCCGTATTATTTATTAAATCAAAATTATTAATAATCCGGGATATCAATGGAAATCAAGGAAAGAAATGTGGTTGCGGTCTATCTGCTGATGTTCGTAACCCTCGGCATTTACGCTATTTACTGGTCGGTAAAAACAAAGGAAGAAATCAACGCCCTCGGCGCGGACATCCCCACAGCGTGGCTGATAATCGTCCCGATCGCGAATATATATTGGGCATGGAAATATTGCGAGGGCTATTCCCGCTACGTCCGCAAAGACAACCAGGAAGCCATGTGGTTCATTATTTACTTGCTTGCAAGCATCATTATACCGGCAATCGTCCAGTCCGATCTGAACAAAATCGCCCGGCGGATGTCGTCTTCGCGGCAACCATAATCACTTATCCCTCAACGCCTTGCCGCGTCCGAACAGCCGGAACAAAAGCTGGCCGATCTCGCTATTGGTAATAAATTCGCCGCGCACCGGATCGTATTCGTCGGCATATTCCGCGAACAGCTCGCTGCCCTTGCCCTTTGCGTAAAGCGGCACAAGCGCATTCGTGTGATCTGTGCTGTGGAAATCGAATCCGGGCATATTCCCCCTGCCGTTATTAAGCGGAGGGAACCACTGCGGCGGATCGCCCCCGGAGTCCGGGCCGGCGACGTATCCCGTTTCGTGGTCGGCGGTTACGATCAGCAATGTTTCGTCCCATCCGCTGCTTGTCTCTATCCAGTCGATCACCCGGCGGACAGCTTTGTTGAATTCGCTCATCTCTTCGATCAGGCGTCCTTTCTGGTTGCTGTGCGACGCCCAGTCGATCGCTCCGCCCTCGATCAGCAGGAAAAATCCCGAATTATTATTATCCAGCACGTTCAGCGCGCCCGCGGTCATCGTTTCGAGCGAGGGCATTTTTTCGATAAACGGATAATCGTAGGCATTCATCATTCCGGCAATCGAATCGCCGCGCGCTTGTTGCAATGTATATATATTGGGCGCCACTCCAAGCGCCCGCAGCGGGGTCTCGCCCTGGGCGAGATTCTCGAATTCCTCGATATTATCGATCAGCTCCCATGCATCCGGCTGGCCGTCGCCGTTGACGTCGGCCAGATCGACTTCAATACCGCTGCCGCGCCGTACTCGGGCTTTTCCGGCGTGGATTTCCGACCATAACAGGCTGTCGCCGACGTATTTAAAACTTAGCGCATTCTGACGGATTTTACCATCATTATCATAATAGGGATGGCCGCAGCCCATGATCACGTCCAGCCGGCTTTTGATCAGCATATCGCGGGCGATTTCGGGATAATTATCGCGGTCCGTGTTGTGTACGCTGAATGCGGCCGCGGTTGCGTGAGCAAACTGCACCGAGCTCACCACCCCTGCGGATTTGCCCATATCCTTGGCGCGCTCTGTGATATTCAGCAGCGGCTGTCCGGTGATATTGACGCCAATCGCGCCGTTATAGGTCTTCATTCCTGTGGCCATTGCCGTCGATGCCGCGCCCGAGCCGGTGAATCCATGCCGCCGCCAGTCGAAATCATGCCAGGTCTCGTATGGACTATATCCGGAATTTGCATGATTTTCCAGCGCATCATAATAATCGCCCGCGAGCGCCGGATAGGTGCTCACGAAATACCGCACGGGGAATTGCTCATAAGGCTGGGCTTCGGTTTTGCCCTCTTCATATAAATTTGCGATCTGAATATGGTCATAGCCCGCGCCGTCGGCGATCATGATGATAATATTCTTCGGCCCAGGGCGCTCGATAGTGGTCTGCTCGCAGGAATTCAGGGAAATTACCAGCAGCAGAGCAATCAGCGAAAAATATCTAATTTTCATTGAATTAATCTTTATGAAATTGAAAATCAATCGAATATGATCTTAAGCATCGAGAAATCGTCGTCCAGAATCTCGAGGCCGCTCATCGACTGCACATGCCGGTGAAGCGCCTCGATCTCCGATTCGAAGCCATCGTGCGGCTCGCGCATGTAATCCTCCAGACCGTCGAGGTCCCACATCGAGCCGTCAGGCCGCGTGATTTCGTAAACCCCGTCGGAATATATATACATCCTCGAGCCCGGCGCAACCTCGGTCGAGCTCTCGCTATACGGAAATTCGGGCAACCCGCCGATTATGAAATTCTCGTTCATAAGCTGTTTGCAATTTCCGGCCGCGTCGTAGAGCAGCGCCGGCGGATGGCCTGCGGTGGCAAACTTCATCTCTCGCGAATTTTTATTATAAACGCCATACCATAGCGTGAAATACATGTCGTTGTGGGCCTCCATCTGGAATGCCGCATTCAGCCCGTTGCAGACGCTCTCCGGGCTGCGGAAGTCCGTGTTCGGCAGCGACTGCATCCGCATTGCGTTCAGGCCCGAAACCGAGAGCAATGCCGACCCGACGCCATGCCCGCATACGTCGAGCAGATACATCGCGAAGTGGTCATCATCAACCCAGTGGTAGCCGAATGAATCGCCGCCGAGCTGCTCGGATGGCACAAATCGCCAGTGGGTGCGGATGTCGCCTTCGTCGATCTCCTCGGGCAGCAGCGAAACGCAATATTCGCCGGCCTTGGCAAGCTCCGAGAGCAGCGCCTTCTGGCTTTTGCGCAATTTGTCCTCGGCCTCGTTGCGCTGGAGTAAATGTATATAACCCTTTGAGTGGTAACGAATTCGCGCAACCAGCTCGATGCGGTCGGGCAGTTTGACCAGATAATCATTCGCGCCGGTGGCAAACGAGTCCGCCTTGGTGACGGCCTCCTCCTTCGACGAAAGCACGATCATCGGCACATCCTTGAGCTGTGGGTGCGCGCGGAAGAATTTGACCAGCGTCAGACCATCGATATCCGGCATCACCAGATCCTGCAGGATTACCGTGGGATTCAGCTCTGCGGCGGTCTGAACGGCCTTCGAGGGTTCCTGACAGAAATGGAATTCGATGTCCTCCTCGGGCTGGAGCATCCGCCGCACCTGCTCGCCGACTATAGCCTGGTCATCGACCAGCAGCACCTTGATTTTATATTCGGTAATATTCGTATCCAATTGGGTTGATTCATTTTGCTGCATTTGTATTAGCCTTTTTATTAATATTTTTAATAATTGATTCTGCAATTTTTTCGACGGGCAATATCTCGATGGCCGCATTCAGCCGGGCCGCCGCACCGGGCATTCCGTAAACCACCGATGTCTCCTTGTCCTGTGCGATTGTGTGCCATCCGGCCTCGCGCAGCGCGAGCAAACCCTTTGCGCCGTCGTCGCCCATACCGGTGAGCACTACCGCCACATCCCGCCGCGGCCAGTTTTCGTTAAGACTTTTGAAAAATGTATTCACCGATGGCCGGTAATGATAATTCATCGGCTCGGGGGTATAATAAAAAGTCCGGTCGCGGTCGAGCACCACATGGTCGTTCGTTTCCGCAATATATATATACCCCTTTTCGGCGTGGTCGCCCTCGCGGATGACCTTGACCCGGAGCGAGGTCTGATCGTCGAGCCAGTCGGCCAGCCCCCGCGCGAACTGCGAATCCACATGCTGGACTACCACCACCGCCGCAGGAAAATCCCCTGGCAGCCATGTGAGTATATCCGCCAGCGCACGCGGCCCGCCGGTCGATGAGCCGATAGCCACCATCGGCGGGAGTTCGCCTTTGCAATTATCATTTTCCGAATTATGATTTACTAATTCAATATTTTCTTTGCCAATTAATTTCCCGATCGTGGCGATTTTTTTCAACAGATCGCGGGCGCCTTCTATCTTCCCGCCCGGACCGAATACGGGGGTGCAAACCGCATCCAGCGCGCCATAACCCATTGCGCTGAATACCTTTCCGGAATTGCCGGTTACTGTCGATGTCACCACCAGAATCGCCGTGGGGTTTTCGGTCATAATCCGCCGGGTGGCCTCGACTCCGTCCATCACGGGCATCAAGAGATCCATAAGTATCAGATCGGCCTTGTCGTCGGCATTTTTGCGGACGGCTTCCTCGCCGTCGAATGCCACCCATGCGATTTCGAGTCCGGGCTGCTGGTGGATAGTGCGCCTCAGCACCTCTACCGCCAGCGATACGTCATTGACGATCCCTATTCTCATTCGCGGGCGTCCCCGATCAGGTCGCGCACCGCCTCGAGCAGCGTTTCGTCGTGAAAGCTGCTTTTGGTCAGGTAATAATTTGCGCCCGCATCAAGTCCGCGCAGCTTGTCCTCTTCCCGATCTTTATATGATACAATCATTACCGGCAAATCGCGGTATCTGACTTCGCTCCGGATTTTCGAAACAAATTCGATGCCGTTCATCCGCGGCATATCGACGTCGCTGATCACCAGATCGAATTCACCGGCGCTAAGCTTGTTCCAGCCGTCGGCGCCATCGACCGCCAGAGTTACGTCATAACCGGCGTTTTCCAATAGCTTGCGCTCGACCTCGCGGACGGTAAGCGAATCATCGGTAACGAGAATCCGCTTGCGCAATTGAGCGATTTTTGCGCGGCCGCGTTCCTTTATATTTAATTTTTCGCGATTAAGCAAATCGTCCACCGAGCGCACCATGTCGTCGATGTCGAGTATGAGCACGATCGAGCCGTCCTCCATTATCGCGCCGGAGCTGATGTTGGGGATCTTGCCCAGCTTTTTGTCGAGCGGGATGACGACGAGGTCTTTCTCGCCAAGGAACTGATCGACCACCACGCCGTAGCGGTTCAGCCGGTCGCTGATTATTACCAGATGAATTTTTTCGGAAAATTCCTCGCGCTCGCCGAGCCGGAGCACCTTGCGGGCATCGACGATGCCCATGTTTTCGCCGTCGAATACGCAATACTGCCGATCCTCGATTGTTTTAAGGTTGTCTTCCTTTATATCGAAAATCCGGTCGATCCGCGAGAGCGGCAATGCGTACGACTCGCCGGCGATTCCGACCTGCAGCGTCCGCAATATGCTGAGCGTCAGCGGCAATTCGAGCAAAAATGTGGTGCCTTCGTCCGGCGCCGAATCAGCGCGGACGGTGCCCCCGACCTCGCTTACCATCGAGAATACGACGTCGAGTCCCACGCCCCGCCCGGAGATTTCCGTGACCTTCTCCGCCGTCGAGAATCCCGGCAGAAAGAGGAAATCCATCAATTCCGGCGTGGATAATTTTGCGGCCATCTCCTCGCTGACATAGCCCTTTTCGACTACCTTGCGGCGCAGCTTCGCGGGATCGATTCCGCGGCCGTCGTCTTTAAGCGAGATAATAAGCATTCCCGAGCGGTGCCGCGCGCTGAGCGTCAGCGTTCCTGCGGCGGGTTTGCCCTTCCGCTCACGATCTTCGATGGTCTCGATTCCGTGATCGACCGCATTGCGCAGCAGATGATTCAGCGGCGCTTCGAGCTTTTCGAGTATATCGCGATCGACCCGTGTGGATTCGCCCTCGATGCGCAGATTCACCCGCTTGCCGAGCTTTTTGGCCACATCGCGCACCATCCGGTTGAAGCCGTGCAATCCCTCGGCGAATGGCTTCATCCGGGTGGCGACGGCTTCGGAATATAGCTGCTCTGCGACGTTTTCGAGGCGCCGCGAAAACATCTCGAAATCATCGATATGCCCGAGTAGCAACTGCCGGATATCGCCGAGCTTTTCGGATGATTCGCCCAGCTTAAGCCGCCACGATTCGGGCAGCGCGGGGTTGTCCTCAAGATTCTGGACAATATTTTCGTGAAGGGAATTAAATTCGAATAATAAATTTTTTATTTCGAGTAAATTCGTAGAAAATGGCTTAATTGATTTAACTTTGACAAGCGTCTCGCCCGACAGCCCCATCAATTTATTTAAATTCTGCGAAAGCACTCGAACGAAGCTGTCGTCCTGCCGAGGCGCCTGAGGCTCCGGCGCGGCCGGCTTTGGCGGCGAATCTTTTTTGGCGGGCTGTGCCGGCAGCTCCTTCGGCTTTTCTGTCTTAGGAGCGGGTGGCAGCAACATCTCCTCGCCCAGGAAATCGCTTATCAGGCGGACGAGATCGTCGATCGCATCCGTCTTATTTATATATATATCAAGCAGTTCCATCGCCCCGGCGCTAATCATCTCGCGGAGCGCTCCGGCTCCCCGCCGAAGCCATTCGATTTGCTCGCCCGAGAGCTCTATCCGGCCGTGGAACGCAGCCCCGAACATACTCTGCATGGCCGCCGCCAGCCGTGTGATGCTGGTGAATCCAACATTCCGCGCGGCATCGCGTATCGACCACGCCGCGCGCATCATTGGCGCAAATTCAGCGGAAATGCCTTCCTCAGTGGCTATTCCGCGCTCAAGCACCAGAGCGCTGTCGGCCACCTGGTCGCGGAAATCGGCAAGCTCTTCGTCGCTGGCTTCCGCGGGGTCGCGCAGCTCGGCGGATTCGAGTTTTCGCGGCGGCCGCTTTTGCGGAATTTCGCGCAATTCGCCGGTGAATTCCTCGATTATCCCCGATTCGCTGATGATAATATCTTCGATTTCCGAGGCTTCCATCTGGGCGATGCTGGCGAGTACGTCATTAGAGCGCAGCAATAAATTTATCTCGGCTGCGGCAAGTGCGATTTCGCCGCGAGCCGCGGCATTTAGCGCCTTTTCCATCCCGCCGAGCATTTCCCCGAGCGTCCGGAAATCGAATTTCCCTGATAATTCCCGTATTTCTGCGCATAATCCGGCCAGCTCACGAAGCGATTCCTCCGACTGCGCGCCCTCGGATTCGATTAGTCCGACCTCAAGCAGCGAAGAATTTTTCGCTAGAATTTCTCTGAATTTTTCGAGAGTAATTTCTTCTTCAGGCGGGGCCTCCACCGGTTTAACGGCGCGCGGTTCGCCTGATAATACTTTGCGCAGCTCTCCGGCCAGATTTTCGATATCCCCTTTCTGCGACTTAAGATAGCCCTCGATTTCCCCGGGCGAAATATCGATTATTTTTATAAATATATCATTGCAATCGAGCAGCAGATCGATGTCGTCCTGCCCGAGCCGCAGCTTGCCCGATTGCGCAGCGGTGAGAACATCCTCCATCGCGTGGGCCAATGTTACAGCATCGTCCAGACCAACTATCCGCGCCGCGCCCTTTATCGAATGCGCCGCACGCATCAATGGCTCGATCGCCGACGCCGACTGATCGTCCTCGACCCGCACAAGGCCCTCCTCCAGCGTCCGCGCGTGGTTCTCCACCTCCGTGTGGAACAGCTCCAGCATAAACATATCCGCCCCGCCGGATTCCTGTTTTGGCTCATTTTTTTGTGGAGGCTCTTCTTTTTTCGGGGGTGCGGGTTTTGGCTCGGGAGCCGGCTTTGGCTGTGATTCGGTCTGTGACGCAGGCTTCTCGCCGGACATCAATTTTTTCAGATTATTCGAAATTTGCTCGATTTTTTCTTTATTCGATTTAAAAAATGATTCGATTTCGCCAACTGGCTGGTCAATCGTATCGATAAAAATATCATTCCCGCCGAGCAATTCGTCGATTATCGCCTGCCCGAGCCGCAGCTTGCCCGATTGCGCAGCGGTGAGAACATCCTCCATCGCGTGGGCCAATGTTACAGCATCGTCCAGACCAACTATCCGCGCCGCGCCCTTTATCGAATGCGCCGCACGCATCAATGGCTCGATCGCCGACGCCGACTGATCGTCCTCGACCCGCACAAGGCCCTCCTCCAGCGTCCGCGCGTGGTTCTCCACCTCCGTGTGGAACAGCTCCAGCATGAACATATCGGCCGAATTCTGATTTTCGCTCACCAGACTAACCTCCTTGCGATCGAATCAAAAAAGAATGCTTCGTCGATCATGCCGACTTTTTTGCCGTCGAATTCGAATATTCCTCGCGAGAAGGCCATCGGCGATTTCGCCAGAGTCGATGGCGTTTTGCCGATCGATTCCGTAGGAATTTTCAAGACGCCGGGCATTTCGTGAACTGCAAAAACATAGCGGTCGGCGCCGCTTCGGACGACGATCATCCGCGAGAATTTATCCTCGCCGGACTGCATTATATCCAGCAGCGCGGCCATCGAAAGGCAGAGCAGAAGCTCGCCGTTGACGTTGACCAGTCCGCGGAAAAAGCGGTTGGTGCGGAATGGCACCGAGTGCACCTCGCGAACGTCGATCATCTCCTGGAATGCCGATGCCCGCAGCGCCAGCCAGTCGCCATAAATCCGGAAAATCACGAGCGGGATGGTATCCGGCGGCTCGGTTTCTTTTTCGCTGGCTATGTTGAGCGTCCATTCTTCGACGACGCTATCCGGCGCCGGGCGGTCGAGAATATTCCGGCCCGCGGTCGAATATACCGGGCAGTGGCGGCAGTGGACGAATTTATCGAGCTGCTCGCAGCTTCCGTCGCCCAATACGCCGATCGTCTTCCAGCACCGTTCTTCTTTTTTGTTTTCCATATATATATATTAATTTATTTAAAATCAATCTTTTGCGCGCGCCGCCGGAGCAATTCGGCCTTGCGGAGGTCACCCATTTTTTCGGATAATAAGCATAAATTTATCAGCGTTTCGTAATGCTCCGGATCGAGGTAGAGCGCCTTGTTGTAGCTTTCGGCCGCGCGGGCGGAATTGCCCAGCGCTTCGTTGATAAGTCCCGCCAAATAATAGAGTTCCGCTTGGGGCGAGCGCTCGGCGATCAATTGCTCGCAGCCGCTTAGCGCCTCGTCGTAGCGCCCCATATCCGCCAGCCGGCGCACGGACTTAGCGGATATCGCATCCTCCGCGGCCGGTGCTTTTGACCGCTCCGGAATTTCGAACTTCGGAGCAATTATTGGCCGTTTTCTATCTTTCCGGGCATTTTCACGAATTTTTTTCAAATATTTTTTCGTATCGGGGAATTTTTTCTCCTGCGCAGCCGGCGCATCATGCTCTTCATTTTTAATCAAAGCAAACGAACGCGCGGCGCCAGATGGAGAATAACCCGCCCGGTTGAAAAACATTATCTCCGAATGCCCCGTAAAAAGGGCACCCCCGGGCCGCAGCAGCCGATCGACCGCCGAGAACAGCCGCAGCCGCGAATCCGGGCGCAGATATATCATCAGATTGCGGCAGAATATGATGTCGAATTCGGCGCGCGATCCCGCAAATCCCGGATCGAGAATATTGGCCTGCCGAAATTCCACATTCCGCCTGAATCCCTTTTTTAATATATATTTATCCCCGGCGCGATCAAAATATTTTTCTATGAATTCATTGCTTGCGCCGCGCATGGAATTCTTCGTGTATTCGGCGGCGCGGGCTTTGTCGATAGCACAATAGCTGATATCGACGGCCTCGATTGAGTAATCCTCCGCGCCGAGGCCGGCTTCATGCAAAGCTATCGCAATCGAATAGGGCTCCTCGCCGGTGGAGCATGGCGCAGAGAGTATCCGCAGCGGCCCGCCCTTTTCCGGATGAATTTTTTTTGCAAAATTTTTCAAAAAATCGAATGCCCCGCTGTCGCGGACAAACCATGTCTCGGGTACGACAATTTCCTCGATGAGCGCGGCCATCATTTCAGTTGAGCCAGCAACCCTCGTAACATAATCCTCGATTTCCTGCGCGCCCGAGCTCTCGCTCAGACGGCGGACGGCGTTTTCGACGTAGCTCGCGCCAAGCGTCTCGATATCAAACCCCAGGCGGCGCTCGATCAGATATTTGAGCTGGGCATTACGCATCGCCCTCACCGGATCTGAACAAGGCTTCGTGAATATTTTTTGGCAATGTTTTGTCAATATCGATTCGCTGGATCATCCCCCGCTCGTCGATTATTATATCCTTCAGAAACGGCGCGTTTTCTACCTCTATGCCCGAGCTTTGAATCTGCTCGGGATTAACATTTATCGTCTCGGTCACCGCCCCGGCGAGCAGGCCCAGCGTATGATTTTCGCCATCGACGCCGCGATACCTGACGAGGATTATCCGCGAGCTGAACAGCGGCGGGGTGGGCCGCCCGGCGAGCAATTCGGATATATCGACCACCGGAGTCAGACGTCCGCGATAATTCAGGATACCCCCGATATAGCGCGGCATCTGCGGGATTTTTTTGAGGTTGACGAATGGCACGATCTCGACTATACGGTCGATGTCGATCGCATAAAAATCATCGCCGATATTCATAAGCAGCAGCAGCATATATATTTACTCCTGCTCCGTTCTGAATCGCCCAAGCTCTTTCTGCAGATTCTGGGACGAATCGCGCAGCGCAGCGGTCACCTGGTTGAATTCGCCGATTGCCTCGCGGGTCTGGCGCGCGGCATCGTTGAGCCGTGCCATCGCATCACTTATCGTGAGGGCGCTCTCGCTCTGGGCGTTCATGCCCTCGGTTACCTCGCCGAATCTGGGTTCAATCTCGCGAGTCTGGTCGATTATCACAGTAAACTCCCTGCTGATCCTGCCAATCTTTTCCTGAGAAACGTCCCGCTGGCGCGAATTATTATCAACCGCGGCGGCGCCCTCGCGAATGGCGGCGTCCATCTGACGCACCATATCCTCGATGTCGAGCGTGGCGACGGCTGTCTGGTCGGCCAGGCGCCTGATCTCGCGCGCAACGACGGCAAACCCGACGCCCGCCTCGCCCGCTTTCTCGGCTTCTATTGCGGCATTGAGCGACAGCAGATTCGTCTGATTGGCTACCTTTGTAATCGTCGTTATCACCTCGCCGATATTCGTCGCGCTGGAGCTTATAAAGCTGAGCTTTTCGGCAATTTCCTCGGATGAATCAATCAGCGCGTGGATGGTTTCGTTCAGCTCGTCGAGCGCCTCGACTCCGCTATGGGATACGCGCGCAGCCTCGGATGCCTGATCGAGCAATAGCTTCATCGTATCGGAAAGATCGCCAGAATTTGCGGCAATCTCGCGGCTGGTGGAATTTATCTGATTAATCGAGCCTGCCTGCTCGGTGATTGTCGATTCGAGCTGGCGCGCCGATGCCGAAATCTCCGTCGCCGAGCTGGTCATCCGAATACCCGTATTGCGCACCTCCGAGAGCAGCGAATCGAGATTGTGGGTCATAATATTTATTTCCTGAAGCAATATCACGCTCTCGTCGCGGGTTTTGGCCGCACCGGGCGAATCGAGCCGCACTCCGGTACCGCGATTGCGGCATTTTTCGAGCGCTTCCTTTGCACCGGCGATGTTGCCCATTGCGATGTCGCTGGTTATCCGCGTAACGCTCCGCAGGCGCCGGGATATGCCCAGCGCAATCAGAAATACGACGATCGCGGCTAACGCAACGGCCGCCAGACTGATCGCCAGCGATGTCCATTTTCTGGTTTGATAATAATCAATTCTTTTATTTAATAAATCAATCAGCGTGGAATTCGAGACGAGCCAGAACTCCCGCATCTGCGAAAAGGACTGATGCGAATCAGCCGCAAGCGATCGGAGCGGCTGCGCGCCGGGGCTGTGCCATTTTGCCAGATAATTCTCAATTCTGTTCCGGAATTCGGAGGCTTTATTGACCATATCCTCGCCGAGGGCGGGATGATCGCCATGGAAAGTGGCATCCTCGCGCACGGAGACCTCCGCATCGCTTACGATCCGAGGCAGAAGATCATTGACCGCCACATTATATATATATCCCGGAATATCGGTATTTCCGGCGGTATCGGCTGCGGCATTCGCGGCGTTTATCGTGAACTCCGCCAGCCGCCGCGTCAGATCGGGCATCGCAAGCAGCGAAATATCCATCATATAATACGAATCCAGATCGGGATCGAGTATCAGATTGGATTTATCGCCGATATACCGGATCAGGGAATTAATATTTTGCAAAAAAATCATATAATTTTCGGATAATTCCTCATTGCCCAAATCTGATTTTTCGCGCAGAAATACATCCCATTTTTTCATAATATTCCCCGGCAGAATATCCGATTTGCCAATCTCCCCGAGCCGTCCGGAGGATAAATCCATAATTTCGGAATATTTACCCGCAAAATGCTCCAGATCGGCCAGCGCCTTATGGATGCGCTTTTCGGATTCGGCGCTGCGATAATCCTGTTCGCCGCCGACCCGGGCGATATAATCATCGATTGCGAATTCGGCAATCAGCTCCATCGCAGGGGCGGCCTTTGCAATTATTTCTGCGCCGGAGCGCTCCTTTTCGGCAAAGCGAATATGCTGATTGTGGCCATCGACCACATACCACAGCAGCACCCCGATCGGGATTGCGAAAAATATGCAGCTCAGCAGCAATTTATGGGCGATTCTGAGTCTTCCGCGTAATTTTCTCATTTATTGGGCATCCTCTTTTACTTTGAATTTAGATACTTCCTGCTGAAGGCTCAGCACAACGTCGTTGAGCTGTTCGGTGGCCCGCTTGAATTCCGAGAGCGACTGCCGGGTCTGCTCGCTGGCCTCGGCAAGCTGGGTCATGGCCTCGCTTATCTGGCCGGCGCCCTCGCTCTGGCCGCCGATCCCCTCGTCCAGCATTCGGAATTGCGGCTTCAGGCTGTTTACCATATCGATGATACCAGCCAGATGGCTGCCGATGGTAGTAACCTCGCCCACAGAGCTTTTGATTTCGCGCGCAAAGCTGTCCATTTCGTTAACCCCCGTGCGCACGGAGCTTTGCATTTCTCGCACCATGTATTCGATGTCCTGGGTGGCAATGGCGGTCTGCTCCGATAGCCGGCTTATCTCGCGCGCGACGACCGAGAAGCCCTTGCCGTATTCGCCGGCTTTTTCGGCTTCGACTGCGGCATTTAGCGAAAGCAGATTGGTCTGGTCGCTGATATTATTGATTGTAGTAATCACCGCCGAAATCTTCCCGGCCTTGTCGTTAATAATAGAGAGCTTTTTCGAGATCGAACGCGTGGCGCCGCTCAGGGAATCCATGGTCTGCTTCATCCGGGCAAGGTCCGCGCGGCCGCTTTCGGCCGAGGCAGCGGCGCGGCTGACGTTGTCGCCCACCTCGCCTGTGGTGTCGACCAGTTTATCGGCGGTGTCGGCGATTGAGCGGCTGGTGGCGGTGACCTCTTTGGTCGAGGCGGCCTGCTCGGCGGCGGTGGACTCAAGCTGGCGCGCCGAGGCCGCAATCTCGGACGTCGAGCTCGAAACGAGCGACCCCGAGCGCTGCACCTGGCTTATGAGCGAATTCAGATTGTCGGCCATTTTGCGGATTGCGGCGAATAATCTGATAGATTCATTTTTGGTGGATTTATTTATATATTTATTCAACCCGGATTTATCGAGATATTCATCCGTAAGCCGCGCGGCCGAATCGAGACGGCCTTCGGCAATCTCTTCGGCGGCATTGGTGGCATAGCGCAGCGGCCGGGCGATTGTCCGCGAAATTAATATTATGATAATAATTAATACCAACAATCCGACGATCCCGATTATGATAATCTCGCGGTTCAATTCGATCATATCGGCCATCACCTCGTCGTCGCTGAACATAATACCCAGCGACCACTCCGCCGAGCGCAGCGGCATATAATATATAAATCCCTCGACTCCGCTGATTTTGCTTGTGTAATCCGTCAGCCCGGTCGCGCCGGATGTCATCCGATTGGCAATCCCGGCAAGCACGCTGTCGCCCAGACGCTCGGCCACCGAATAAATCGTTTCTTTCATTATAAGATTGGAATCCGGATGCGAAATAAATGTGCCATCCTTCGATATTAAAAAGAAATAGCTGGATTTATACGAAGACATCGAATCGAAAAAGCGCCGCAGCCAGCCAAGCGAGACGTCATTTGTCACCACCCCGGCGAATTGCCTCCGCCCGTCCGTATTTTTATAAATCGGCACGGAATATGTGGTCATCACCGTATTGCCGGCGCCCTCGTCGTAGTATGGCTCTGTCCATAACGCGCGGCCCTCCTCGCGGGGACGGTTATACCAGCCCCATTTCGGGTAGAAATAATCCGGATCGGCAAGATCGACATAGCCAAGCGCGCCGTCCTTTCGGTAGTAATATGGCGCAAAATAGCGGATTGTGCTGTCGGCCGCAAACGGCTCGTAAGCCATTGTTGCGCCGAAGATTATATCATTATAAGAAACTGTCGAAGTAAGATATTTATGAATTTCGCCGGTAGAAAATTCCGCCGTGGAAGCATAATTGGCCATATTCCCGGCAATGCGCTCGACCGAGCCAAGTATCTCCTCGATACGGTTGACCGTAGCGAGTGCGGTTTTGTGAGATTCGCGGTGGACGATATTCATAATAGCCGCGCGCGAAACGAAATAATGATATATATACATCCCGGCAAAAATCGCGAAAACGCTGGCAAGGATGAGAATCAGCAATTTGGCGCCAATACTGAGTTTATTGAGCATATCTATGTCCGGTCCGGTTAATTTATTTTGAATTTTGATACTTCATTGCGCAAAATTTCTACGGCCTCGTTGAGCTGCTGCGTCACTTTCTTGAATTCGGCAAGCGATTCGCGTGTCTGGCCGGTCGATTCGGCAAGCTGGCTCATTGCCTCGCTTATCTGCCCGGCGCCCTCGGCCTGAGTCTCCATACCCGATTCGAGCTCGTCGAATCGCGGGCCTATCGATCGCACCCGCTCGGTTATCATATTAAGCTGAGAGCCGATTGTGCTGACCTTGCCAACGCCCTGGCGCACCTCTTCGCCGAATTTGTCCATCTCCATCACGCCCGAGGATACCGACCGCTGCATATCGCGCACCATCTGCTCGATGTCGCGAGTGGCGATGGCGGTCTGGTCGGCCAGACGGCTTATTTCGCGCGCCACCACCGAGAATCCGCGGCCGTATTCGCCGGCTTTTTCGGCCTCGATCGCAGCATTGAGCGACAGCAGATTCGTGCGGTCGCTGATTTTATTAATCGTAGTTACTACCGCTGAAATCTTATTCGCTTTTTCGCTGACCACCGAGAGCTTCGAAGTAATCGACGCCGTGGCGCTGCTCAGATGGTCGATTGCCTCCTTCATCTCCGAAAGGCTGGCACCGCCCGATTCGGCGAGCGCAGCCGATTCGTCGACTTCGCCGGCTACTTCGTGAACCGCCCCCACTAACTCGTCGGATTTGCGGCTGATATTCTGTCCGGCGGAATTTACCTGGCGGGTCGATGACGCCTGCTGGGCGACTGCCGCTTCGAGCTGGCGCGCCGATGCGGAAATCTCGGTGGCCGATGTGGTCACCTGAATGCCCGAGTGCCGCACCTCTTTGAGCAGCGAGCTGAGATTAGCCGTCATTTTTTTGAAAGATTCAATCAATTCGCCGGTTTCGTCGCGAGTGTTTCTGCGGGAGTATTTCGAATTTTCGAGCGATTCGCCGGCTGCGGCGATATCCCCATCGGCAATCCCGCGCGCCAGCCCGGCAACATATTCCAGCGGCCCGGCCATGCGCCGCGCCACCACGAAAGCAACGATTAAGGCAATTATTGCGATAATTATATATATATAAATCTGGCCGGAGCGCATATCGTCGATAGCGTCGCTAAGGTGGGCAGAGGTCTCCAGATAGTCTTCCTTATATACTCCAGCGCCAATCACCCAGTCCCAGGGTGCGAAATAAACAGCCGCCACAAGTTTCTCGCGCGCTGTATCCTCACCGGGATTTTTCCATTTATATGTATGGAAAATCACCTCTCCGGCGGAAGCTTTCTGAGTTTCAGTGATTAATTCGCGGATAAAATAATTGCCGTCGGCGTCGGTTGCGTCGTAGATATCCTCACCGTCGCGCAGACCGTCCTTGCTGATAATATAATGCCCCGGATGCTCGTTGCTGGCGCCAAGGACGTAAACATAGCCGGTCTTGCCGACCTTTGTGTTCAATATAGTTTTGCGGAGCGATTCGACCGATTCGAGCGGAAGTCCGACATAAATCGCGCCGATTATGCTGCCCTTTTCGTCGAGCAGCGGCCGGTATGCCGTCAAATAGCGATTGTTCACAACATATGCAGCGCCGCGGAATGTTTTGCCCTCGAGCAGCGCCGAGACCACCGGATTGGGGCGCCCGTCGGGATTGACCGCCGGTATATAGGTGCCGATTGCGCGATTACCTTTGGCGTTTTTTACCGTGGTGGCAATGCGGAGCATATCGCCGCGCTCGTTCATCCGCTGGAAAATTGTGCAGGTGGCGCCGGTAAGCTCGGTAACGCGATCGACCACCAGAGCGGACCGATCGAAGCCGCCAACTTTATCGACCGGCTTGCCGTTAATAAACATCTGCGGCAGGCGCAGAGTGTCTGCATTATGAGTATATTGATTCACGCAATTCCAGATCAGCGTATTCGCCGGGTGGAGCCGCGGCCTGCCAATCGCCCGGACCTGGCTGATGCTGACGTCGAGCCCGTGGTCGAGCCGCTGCTGCAAAAGGTCGTTCGATGTGCCGCAGAGGCCGTGGACGTCCCGCGCGATCTGGGCTACGTTCAGCCGTGCGAGCGTATTGAGTTCGCTGGTGGCGGTGGATTCGATGTTTTTTTCGAATTCGCCGGTAATGACCAGGATAACAGCCATCGGCAACAGCACTGCCAGCGCCGCCAGTATCATGATCTTCCATTTCAGGTTCAGCCGCAATTTATGCACTCCGAATATATATTTACAAAATTAGTCTTTCGAGGGCATTCCCCGGCCGTCGTCGGCGATTTCTTCGATCACCAGATATGTCGGCCCGATATAACGCTTGCCCTTGGCGCGCTTGTCGGTTGGCGGCGGATTCGCCGGATCGGGCTGCTTATGCGGATCAATCGAAATCCGAGCCGGATCGACTCCGCCCGAAGCGAAATATTCCTCCAGCGAACGGCAGCGCATCTCGGTCAGCTCCAGGTTGATCTCCGGATCGCCCTCCGAATCGGGATAGCAGCTTATCGAGAATTTTACATCCGGATTGGCAATCATCACATTCATATAGTCCCCAAGAAAATATTCCGACCCGAAGCGCAGCCTGGCCTTGCGCAGCTCGAACGGCGGCACCGGTATTTTAATTTTTGCGCCTTCGACTCGGGGCTTTGCCAGAAAATCGCGCGAAAATTCCGCGTAGCGGTCGGTATTGGGAATATTCACCAGATATTTCTCGTTCAGATAATCCTCCGAGAGCAATTCGATAGTATAGCTCGAGCCCGGAGCAAGCCCGGTGATAAAATAATAACCGGTGGATTCGTTAGATTTCACCTTGCGGACTTTTTTGCCCTCGGCATCGTGCACCACAAGGGTGACTTTGGCGGCATTGCGGGTAGACTGGTCGATCACCTCGCCGGTGAGCGAGACCACCGCGCGGGTAAACTGAGCGCTGGCGATATTAGCGGAAAGAATCGTGGCGAACAAAAGCACAAGTAATTTTCTCATTGGCTGTCCGGAGTTTTTACATGAAAATTTATTTAAATTAAGAAAAATACGCTTCGAAGACAATTCTATCTTTATAATATAATCAAAACCCGAAAAAAACGTAAACTACATAATTAATTTACTACAAAATTTCAGGAATTTCTTATATTATATATATTGGAAAATATCTTGTGAATATAATTCAGGTAAATAAACGCAATGCATTTTCTAGTTGTTGACGATTCCCCAACTGTGCGCAGATTTATCGGCAACAGCCTGCGCGCACTGGGCCACGAACGTATCACCGAAGCCGGCGACGGCGAGGAAGCGCTCGAGCAGCTTGCCCGCAATCCCATCGAGTTTGTTATCACCGACTGGAATATGCCAAAAATGGACGGCCTCGAGCTGGTCAAACGCATACGGAGCATTCCGGACTATCAGCATCTGCCGATTATTATGGTCACCACTCGCGGCACAAAATTCGACGTGGTGGCGGCGGTCAAGGCAAAAATAAATAATTACGTCGTAAAGCCATTTACTCCCGATGGCCTGAAACAGAAAATCGACGCAGTACTCAAAACTCTTTGATATTAATATATTAATTTAATGATCAAAATCATCATAATATTCCTGCTGCTACCCGCCATGCTCCACGGGCAGGAATTCCTGTCGGGTTCGGTTAATGATTTCAATTTTAAAAAATTTTATAATTTTATCAAAGACAGCGCCCCTTCGGAAAATGCCTTCGTTGCAGTGCAAAGGCTCGCCGAGCCGCATATCCGCCAGGGCAACTGGGAGGCAGCCGGCGATATCTTTATGCTCTACAAACCGGATTTCCCTGGCATGGAAAAAAGATTCGATAAAATCCTCGGCCTGATTAACGCTATTCCCCGCGGCCTGGCCGAAAAAAATCTCGGCCCGAATGTGAACACCGCCGGTTACGAGCATACCCCCATGCCTACCGCCGATGGCACTTTGATGTATTTCACCGGTATCGAACGAGACTTTATGAACCGCTCCGAAGATGTCTTCGTCTGCGAAAGAATTGCCGACGAATGGACGAATGCACGCAAACTCGAAGCCTCGCTTAACACTATGCACAACGAGGCCCCGCAGTGCATCTCGACCGATGGCAACCTGCTGATACTTTTCGGCAATTATCCCGAACAAATCGGCCGCGGCGACCTGTATTATTCCGAAAAAACCGACAGCGGATGGACTTATCCAAAGCTCTACCCACGACCGATTAACTCTGAATATTTCGACTGCGACGCCAAGATTACCGCCGATGGCAAAACCCTTATCTTCGTATCCGAACGCCCCGGCGGAGTAGGCGAAACCCACCTCATACACGAGCCCTTTCACGGCACCCGATACGGCAATAGCGATATTTATATATCCTTCCGTACTGATACGGGTTGGTCGGAACCGATCAATCTGGGGCCAACTATCAACACCCCCTATGCCGAACGCAAACCATTTCTGCATCCGGACGGACGGACGCTGTACTTCGCATCAGACGGCCACTATGGTCTTGGACGGCTCGATCTGTTCGTCAGCAGGAGGCTCCGCGAGGACTCATGGACTGAGTGGAGCGAACCGGTCAATCTGGGCAAGGAAATCAACGGAAGCGGCACCGACTGGGGGGCAGTGGTATCGACCGAGGGCAGCCTGGCTTACTTTGCCGCCACCGACCGAAAAGTCAACTACGGCGGCACCGATATTTATACTATCGAGCTGCCTGAATTCGCCCGCCCGAATACGGTCGTCACAATCCAGGGCACAGTACGCGACTGCGACAGCGACTGGCTGGCGGCGGATATTGTCTGGGAGGATCTCGCTACCGGCGAACGCGTTGGCCGGCTGAAGAGCGACCCCCAAAACGGCCACTACGTCATAGTGCTGCCCGTCGGGCGCAAATACGGCTATTACGCCGAGAAGGAAGGATATTATCCGATATCCAAAAATATCGACCTCCAGCAGGCCGACAGCCACCGCGTGGTAACCGAAAATATCACATTATTCAAAATCGACAATCTCGAAAAAGAAGCCGTCCGCATCAACAATGTATTCTTCGAATTCGACAAGAGCCGGCTGCTGCCGGAATCCATCCCCGAACTGGAGCGGCTGCTTGCAATGCTCGAAAAGCATCCGCAATTGAAGATCGAAATAGCCGGCCACACCGACGACGTCGGTACCGATGTGTATAACAACGCGCTCAGCCAGCGGCGCGCAAAAGCAGTATCGAATTACCTGACCGACCGCGGCATAGACCGCAGCCGGATAACCACCAAAGGATACGGATCGTCGCAGCCGATGGCCTCGAACGAAAACGAAACCGGACGCGCATCCAACCGAAGGGTGGAATTCCGGGTACTTAAAAATAATTCAAAATAATTTTTTTCTAATTATCTTGTAATGTTTTTTTCATTTACCTATATTTGAGGTAATTGAATATCCATTATGGTAAACGGAATCGAACGATGAAAAAGTATATATTATTTGTGGATAAGGATACGGACAGCCTGAGCCAGATACGCCGGGAGCTTGCTCCTATGGAGGACGAATGGGAGATGTATTTTGCGGATAACACCGACAAGGCGATCCGCATACTGGCCGACGAAAAAGTCGATGTAATCGTAACCGAGGCAGGCATGCCCGATATCGACGGCCCCCGCCTGCTCGCCATGGCCAAAGAGGGCTATCCCTCTACCGTCCGTTTTATAATGACGGCGCCCGAATCCAACCAGGAAGCCCTGCTCCGCTCCAGCCAGGTAGCCCACCAATTCATCGCCAAGCCAATCGCGCTGGAGGACTTCCGGCTGCGAATGGAACGCACATTCCGCCTAAGAAAGCATCTGGCCAGCGAGAATCTCGAGCAGCTTGTGGCCGGCATAGGCGCCCTGCCGTCCCTGCCCGATGTTTATCTCCGGCTCGAAGAAGCACTGAACGATCCCGACATTACGCTCACCGAAATTGCCGAAATGATTTCCGGCGATATGACCATGACAGCCAAGCTGTTGCAACTGGTCAATTCCCCAATATTCGGAATGCCAGTCAGAATCAACGACATAGTCCAGGCGGTAAATTTCCTCGGGATTAATATACTTCGCCATCTGACATTATATATTAAAGTCTTCACCACATTCGGAATTTCGATCGACAAAAATTTCCCGCTCGAGGAACTCTGGCAGCATAGCATCCGAGTCGGCAAAGCAGCCCGCGCCATCGCACGCGGCAATAAACTGCCACGCCGCCAGACCGAAGAGGCATATGTTGCAGGCATTCTGCACGACGTCGGCAAGCTGGTATTGCTGACCAATCCGGACTATTACCCGGCGGTGCTGCGACTGATCAAAGAAAATAATATGACATATTTCGAAGCCGAATACGAAATCTACAAAACCACCCACGCAGAGGTCGGAGCTTATTTGCTCTCCATCTGGGGGCTATCGGACAATATCACCGAAGCGGTGGCCTACCACCACCGGCCCTCACGTGCCCGCGCCGCCGGATTCAACGTGCTTAGCTCGGTTCATCTGGCCAACGCAATCGTGCGGATGACCCCGAATCTGGATTTCGTATATTTAAATAACATGAAAATCGAATCAAAGATGTTCGAATTCGTAAATGCCGTCAGAAATTCGTAAATTCGCAATTTGAGACGAATCGAACAACAGCCCGGAATTATTATGCGCAAAGTGAAGGCCGGCGGAATTTTATTATTTTCATCAATCGGAAAAGAACGCTTCCTATTGATGGTGCATCCCCACAGATATGATCTGCCCAAAGGTCATACCGAACCCGGGGAATCAGCCCTCGATTGCGCAGTACGTGAATTCACCGAAGAAACCGGAATCCCTGCCAACGCAATCGATATCGAGCCGGCCTTTCGGTTCGATTATACTTATTTTCCCAAATACAAAAAATTCAACTACGAGACAGTCGAGAAAAAGCTCTCCGTATTTATCGCATATTTGCGCCAACCTCAGAAGGTAACCCCCACCGAACACGAAAATTTCCTATGGCTGGACTGGTCGCCGCCGCACCGGATTCAGGAATTCACCATCGATCCGCTGCTGCGCGAAGCTGAAAGATTCTTTGAAAACGAGGCAAAACTATGAGCAGACTAAATTTACCATACATACAAATAGCAGGCATGCGCACATTCGCCGAAGCCGAAATGATGGCATCGCTCGGCGTGGAATATATCGGATTCCCGCTGGCGCTGCATTTCCACGAGGAAGACCTTCCGGCAAGCGACGTACGGATATTTTGCGCAGCGCTCTGCCAGCGGATTAAACCGGTATTGATCACTTATTTATCCGAACACAACGAAATCGCAGAGCTGGCTGAATATATCGGCGCCGGCGCAGTCCAGCTTCACGGAGAGCTGCCGTTGCTCGAAGTCATCCGCCTTCGCGAGCGCAGGCCCGAATTGGCAATCATCAAAAGCCTGGTGGTAGAAAACGATAATTTCGAAGACCTTGCGATAATCGCCAAACAATTCGGCCCATATGCCGATGCATTTATTACCGATACTTACGATCCCGAAACCGGAGCGCGAGGCGCCACAGGCAAAACACACGACTGGGAGGTAAGCAAAAAGCTGGTCGAACTCGCCCCCAAGCCCGTCATACTCGCCGGGGGGCTGAATTCGAAGAATGTCAGAGAAGCGATCGCCACAGTACACCCCGCCGGAGTGGACGCCCACACCGGAGTCGAGGACGCCACCGGCATCAAAACCCCGGAGCTTGTCAGCGAATTTATTACGCGCGCCCGCGAGGGATTCCGAATGGCCGGGGTCTGATTATTTTTTGGCCTTATTGCGGTATATCTGCACGTTGATTTTATACTTCCTGATTTTATTATGCAGCGTCTCGCGGCTGATTCCGAGCTGCGCGGCGGATTTGCTCACATTGCCCCGGCATCGCTGGAGCGTGGCCTCTATCTTTTTCTTATCGACTTCGGCAAGGTCCTCCTTCAGCGTGCGGTCGCTCGAGATCAGCGCCGGGCCGGTTTGAGACTCTTTCTTCGATGATGCCGATCCGGAAATCATTTTGTGCAATTCGCTGGTTTCAATCTGGTCTGACGGCGCGGTCTGGAGCACCACGCGAATCAGGCTTGCCAGCTCGCGCACATTGCCCGGCCAGCTTTGCTCTTCGAGATATTCAACAGCCGTCGGCGCAAGATATTTCTCCTCGCCGAATTCCTCGTTATGCTTTTTGACATAATAATTTACAATCTCGGCGATATCCTCGCGGCGTTCGCTCAGCGGAGGCAGATGTATCTCGCATTCGCGCAAGCGGTGGTATAGCTGCTCGCGGAATCGCGATTCTTTCATCGCATAGACCAGGTCCTTGTCCGTGGCCGATATAAAGCGGATGTCGACGTCCTCGCTCTCGATCGATCCCACTCGCCGGACGAGCTTCTCTTCGATCGGTATAAATAAATTGGACTGCAGCTCGGGGCTGAGGTCGCCGATTTCGTCCAAAAACAGAGTCCCCTTGTTCGCCTGATGAAAGAGGCCCTTCTTCGTATCGGTCGCGCCGGAGAACGAGCCCTTATTGTGGCCGAACAGCTCGCTCTGGAACAGCTCGCGCGGGATATTGGGAATATCCACAGTTACGAATGGAAATTTCGTGCGGCGGCTGGCCATATGCAGCGCCTTGGCGACCAGCTTTTTGCCGGTGCCGGTCTCGCCGGTGATCAATACATTCAAATCTGTGCGGCCGAAACGGATTATACTATCGCCCACCTCGAGCATTGGCTTGCTATAACCGATTATCCCGTTGGCGGCGAGGAATTTACGAATCTCCTCGGTTTCCGATCGCGCGCCGATTTTCTCGATCGCACTGTCGAGCACCTCTTTGAGCTTTTTCGCATTAAGAAGGCTTTTTTCTATAAAATTAATCGCGCCGAGCTTTGTGGCCTTCACTGCGGTTTCGATTGTGCCCTTGCCGCTTATCATCACCACCGGAATCTCCGGATGAGTGCGGCGCACCACGGCCAGCAAATCAATGCCGTTCATATCCGCTTCGGGGCCGAATTCGATATCGAACATCATCAGATCGATGGTCTTGTTGTTGCGCTCTATGTAAGCCTCGGCTTCGTGCGGATCGGTCATCGTTTCGGTCGAAAATCCGAAAGACCGCACAATATCCGCAATAGTCGAGCAGAAATCTATATTATCGTCTACTATGAGAACTTTCATTTATTTATTTCGATTGTTGATTATCGTTCAGTATATCCATTAAGTAATCGTATAAATCAACAAAATATTTGTTTCCATCGGTAGTGAATTCCGGATTCCAGAACGCACGAGACCTTACTCCGGTGGTCGGATTCTCCATCATCACCACCCGCTGGGTGTCGGCCGGAACGTAGAATGCCTGCGATTTGAGGAATGCGTTATAGCATTTATCTATCGCCCGGCAAAGCTCGTCTTCGCCGGCTTTGGCGATCGGCTCGGAATAGGGTGCGTCCATACGACGAATTTCGCCGGAGGTATTAATCTGGTAGCCCTCCATCCGGCCGCTCTCGGAATAATAAACGCCCCACCGAATCGTTAGCTGTTCGTTGCTGTCGGTGATGCAATGGGGCCTTGCGCAGCCACCAAGCAGTGCGCCAATAATTAATATATATATATATATTTTCATTTATTCCCCCGGTTTGATTTCGTCTTTTTCGATTTTTTCAATAAAATCTCTGCAACGGCTGATGCATTCATCCCGTCCCAGCAGTTCCATCGTTTCGAACATTCCTGCGCCAAAGCTCATGCCGGTTATCATCAGCCTTAAGGGATGGATCACCACCTTCAGCTTGATGTCCTTTTCTGCGACGTATTCCTTCGTGGCCTCGTGAGTCGAATCATGCGTGAATTCCTCCAGCGATCCGAGCTTATCGACCAGCGGACGCACGTATTCGAGCGTGTCGTCCTTCCAGTGCTTTTTCATATATTTTTCGTCGTAATCCGTTGGCGCCTCGAACATATACGCACAATTTGCGATTATATCGTCAATAAATGTAATCCGCTCTATAAACAATTCGACGACCCGCCGGGCATAGTCTTCGGATACGTCCCATCCGCTCTCGCGCAGCTTCGGCATCAGCTCTTTGGCCAATTCATCGGCCGGCATTTGCCGCAGATACTGGCCGTTCATCCAGTCCAGCTTCTGCACGTCGAACACCGCGCCGCCCTTGTTTACTTTCTCGAGATTGAACGATTCGATCAATTCGTCGATTGAGAATATCTCGCGGTCGGCGGTCGGGTTCCAGCCAAGCAGAGCCACAAAATTCACAAATGCGTCGCGTATATATTTCCGGGCAAAATCCTCGACGGCAACGCTGCCGGTGCGCTTGCTCAGCTTTGTTTTATCTTTATTCAAAAGCAGGGGCAGGTGCGCAAACTGCGGCCGTTCCCAGCCGAACGAATCATACAGCGCCACATGCTTCGGGGTCGACGGCAGCCATTCCTCGCCGCGGATCACATGGGTGATGCCCATCATATGGTCGTCCACCACATTTGCCAGATGATATGTCGGGAATCCATCGGATTTGAGCAGAATCTGGTCGTCGATGTCGCGGCCGTGCACCTTTACTTTGCCGCGAATTATATCGTCGAATTCGATCAGCTCGTCGGGGATGACCATGCGCACGACGTAGGGTTCGCCGTTTTCAATCAGGCGGCTGGCCTCCTCGATGCCGAGTGTGAACTGGTTGCGCATCTTATTGCGGTCATATCGGATAGCCGGGGCGCCCTTCTGCTCCTGACGCATTTGGTCGAGCTCCTCGGCGGTATCGAACGCATAATAAGCCGCGCGTTTTTCGATAAGTTCGAATGCGTGTTTGCGGTAAATTTCTGTGCGTTCGGACTGCACATACGGGCCGTATTCGCCGCCCTGCATCGGGCCTTCGTCGAATTCGACACCCGCCCAGTTGAGCGAGCTGACGAGGTTCTCGACTGCGTTTTCGACATAGCGGGTGCGGTCGGTATCCTCGATACGCAGGATGCATTTGCCGCCGTGATGGCGTGCGAATAAATAATTATAAAGTGCTGTGCGAAGACCTCCCACGTGGAGGTAACCCGTTGGGGATGGGGCAAATCTGACTCTTACCGACATATTATTCCTCTGTGATTTTTAAATGCGAATTCAGGAATATTCAAAATACAAAAAATAGAGCTTAAAGTAAAATCGACCGCACAACGCGAAAATCCCGCAGCCTGATGTGACTTCGGGACTTAGCGCAATTAATCACAAATCTCAGCGGATCATATCGATCAGTTTGTCGTAGAATTTTTTCTCGGCGGCCGGACTCGACGCCCTTCGAATCAGCATATCGGCTGTGCGGTCGGCAATCCATTCGAAATTCTCGTCGAGCAGATGGCCGCGCTCGAGCTTCGGCGCCGGGTTATATATATCCACCGCAACGACTTCCCGGCCATTGACGGCAAAATCGACCGCGTTGAAATCCAGATCGAACGCTTTCGCAATTTTTTGAGAATAGTCGCGGATTTTCGCAAAAACGGGATGATCCTCCGCCAGCGGTTCCGGCTTATACCGCAGATGCTGAGGCCGCGACGGATCGTAATGCAGCACCCTGTAATCGCGCTGCCCGATTGCAAAGCAACGGAAATAATCGTTGTAATCGACGCACTGCTGTAGCAGCATCACATTCCGGCCCGTCAGATCGTAAGCAGAGAAGAATTCCGATTTGTTGTAAATTTTATACATATTGAATTCGTCGCTGCCGGAGTTGGCCTTCAGGTATGCCGGCCAGCCGACGTATTCGAATATCTCATCCCAATTCAGCGGATATTGCAGATTGCGCAGGAAATCCGCCGTGACGCCGTGCGGATGATGCTTGCTGGGCAATATTGCCGTCCGCGGCAGCGGTATATCCAGCTTTTTGGCAATATTATAAAAGAAAAAATTATCAGGGAAGCAATTCATAAACGGATTGTTTACCACGCGAACTCCGTTGACTGCGGCAGACTTAAGCGCGGCAACATAATACGGAATCCGCGGCGAGATGCGGTCGAGCACCACGTCGTAATCCGGCTTCTGATCTATGGTTATCGCTCCGAGGCTGGCATATTCAGATGTCAGTCCGCTCTTGTCCGCGGCGTTAATGCGGCGGACCAATTCTTCGGGAAACGCCGTTTCCATTCCGAACAGGATGCCAATCTTTTTCATGGCTAACCTCGTTATTAATTTATTGGATGTGAATATCGGGAGACCTTGATTCCGATTAAAACATACGAAAATTTATTCAAAATATAAACCTTTTTTAACTAATAAAACTATATTTGTAGTACACAAATCCACAAATTCATATAATATTACTTATGAGCGAAAAAGTATTACAAATAAAGGGCCTTACGCTGGCATTCGACGGCCGGAAGATATTCGATGATTTCGATCTCTCGCTCGCTCCGGGCGATAAAGTGGCGCTCAAAGGCCCCTCGGGCAGCGGCAAATCATCGCTGCTCTCGGCCATCATGGGATTCGAGCACCCCGACTCCGGCAATATATATATACGCGGCAAAATGCTGGGCAATGGAGATATCGACGATCTCCGCCGCGATATGTGCTGGCTGCCGCAAAACGTCGCAGCCCCCGGCCAGGGCAAAGTCCGCGAAGTAATCCGCCGCCCGTTTACTTATTCCGACAATAAAGGACTTGACCCCGACCGCGAAGACATCCTCAGCGGTCTCGATTCCCTCGGATTATCCGAAGATATTCTGGATAAGGAATTCACAAAAATCTCCGGCGGCGAAAAGCAGCGAGTCGGACTGCTGATATGCCGCCTGCTGAAGCGGCCGCTGCTTCTGCTCGACGAGCCGACCTCGGCGCTCGACGAGGGGTCGATCGATCATGCGGTGCGATTTATGCTCGACGAAAACGACTCGGCGGTGCTATCGACTTCGCACGAAAAACGCTGGCTGGAGAGCTGCGATAAGATTATCGATATAGGAGGCCGCAAATGAACACCATAGATATTGGCTGGCTGCAGCTCGGCATCGGCTTTTTGCTGCTGCTGATCCCGATTGCCGTATTTGCGTATTTCCGCACAGGGCTGGTCAGCTCGCTGCTGATCGCATTCGGCCGGATGACCGTCCAGCTTCTGCTGGTGGGATTATATCTGGAATACATATTCGATCTCGACGCATGGTGGCTCAATTCGCTCTGGGTGCTGGTAATGACGCTTACGGCCACGCATACTATCATCCGCCGCAGCGATCTGCGGCAGAAATTTTTCTTCCCGTCGGTGCTGGCGGGCGTATTTATCGGGATGGCTATCCCCGCGCTGGTGTTTCTGGCAATAGTGCTCGAGCTGGACAACGTTACCGCCGCGCGGTATATGATCCCGATCGTCGGTATGATACTGGGCAATTGCCTGACCAGCGCGATTATCGGCATCCGCTCGTTTTATCAGACGATCCGCAAATCAGAGGAGACATATAAATTCCGCATAATGACCGGCGCCACCCGCAACGAAGCGCTCTTCGATTATTTCCGCGATGCGCTCAAAGACGCATTCAGCCCAACGATCGCCAATACTGCGACTATGGGGATAATCTCGCTGCCGGGGATGATGACAGGCCAGATTCTCGGCGGCAGCGACCCAACAGTGGCGATTAAATATCAGATTATGATTATGATTGCGGTAATGTCCGCCAGCGTAATGACGGTATTCATCAGCGTTGCGTCGTCGCGCAGCTACGTATTCGACGAATTCGGGCGCTTCCGGCAGAATATATTTAAGGAAAGCGAAAGCTAATCGAGGAAATCTGCTACTCGCATCAGCTCGATTTTTTCGCCATCGAAGCGGGCAAATGTGGGATTATTGATCCATTCGCCAAGATTGACATACCACCCCTTGCCGAACTGCTTGCGGACGGCCTGATGGCGGTGGCCCATTATTACATAATCGAACCCCTCCTCGATTTTTGATTTTGCGAAATCGAGCATTCCGTCTCTTTGGCCGTAGTCCTTCTGGTCGGTATGCTTGCGGCTTTTGCGGCTGCTGGCCAGCGCAAGTCCGATGCCGGCGTCGGGATGCAGCCAGGAATATAATTTCAGCGAAACCGGGCTGCGTAATATTTTTTTCAGAATTTTATATCCGGTGTCTTTATAGGACTTCCCGTCTCCGTGGGATATGTAGAACCTGCAACCGGAGTATTCCCGTACGATGTCTTCCTTGTGCACCGGAATGCCGAGGTCGTGCTCGAAGAAATCCCAATGCCCGAAGTCGTGATTGCCCATTACATATTCGATTCGGACTCCGCTCGTCTGCAATTCATTCAGCACACCCAAAGTGCGAACGAATGCCCGCGGGATAACCGTTTTGTATTCGAACCAGTAGTCGAACAGATCGCCTGCGATGATAAGATGCGTCGCGTCGCCGCTGATTTTCTCGAGAAAATCGATTAGCAGGGTCTCCCGCTCACGTTCGCGCTGCCGTCCAAATAATCCGAGATGTATGTCCGAAATAAAATAAACCATTAACTATTTGATATTTGCTGATAAAATTGGTATAATTGAAAAATAGAGAAACATTTTGCCGAACCTGACTTTCTGCTTTTTTCCGAATTCGCAGATTCGTACAATGCAATAATAATAAAAATCAATAAATCGAGAGAATTATAATGAAAAAAACCAGCATTTTCATACTTCTTTTAGTAATTACCACAGGATGTATCAATGTCAGGACGGAATATCCGGCAATCAGCTATTACGAACTGCAGAAACAGCCAATTTCGCTCGAAAAGATCGACACTGTTCCCGGCGCGCTGCAAATCCGCCAATTCGATGTGGTTTCGGAATTCGATACCGACGCCATACTCGCACGTCTCGGCCCCACCGAGGTGGAACGCTATAATTATCACCGCTGGATCACAGACTTATCAAGCATGGTGACTGATTACATCTTATCGCGCTACAGCCGCGCAGGAGCATTCACCAATGGCATTATCGGCGCCACCTCTATGATTGTCCCCGATTATATACTCGAGGGCCAGGTGCTGGAAATGATCGCCGTTAATTCCGAATCAGAAGAGCGCGGCGCAAACCGGGTTGTTTTCATATTGAAAGCCAATCTTATCAAGCGTCGTTCGATGGAAGTAGAGCGCGACATACTGCTTTCGGAGACGTATAATATCGAAATCCCGCGAAGGAATAACGCGGTGGCAACCATAGCTCCCGCATTCAGCAAAGCAATCGCCCAGGCGAGCGATAGACTGCTGGTCGACATACAAAATGCCATTGCGAAATACAATAGAAAATTAAGCCGGACACGGTAAAATGGCTCACAAATCCAGATCCGCAGCCGTGGACATCGGCAACAGCCGGGCGAAAGCCCTCGGCCCCGAGGGCGAATCCTTTGCCACTGATTATTCCGCCGGCTGGGAACGCACGGCCTCGGAATTCATCCACGGCCTGAAACCCGACGCAATCGGCATTTCCAGCGTCAGCTCGATTCGATATGAACAATTGCTTATGGCGCTCGATTTGCCCCCCAATTATATATATAATGCAACAAAACTGCTCGACCGCACAAGATTTATCAAATGGAAACATATCGCGGGAGCCGGAGCCGACCGCGCGCTTGGAATTGCCGGAGCCGCCGCGATGTTTCCGCCCCCACTCATCACCATCGACTGCGGCACCGCGATTACGATCAACCTGCTCGCCAAGGATAATATATTCGCCGGCGGGACGATTATGCCGGGGCTTAAAACACAGATTTCCGCGCTCGCCAACTCCACCGACCAGCTTCGCGAGATCAGTATCGAGCATCGCGACATCCCGCTCGGCATGAATACCGACGACGCCATACTTGCCGGAGTGCTCTTCGGCGCCGCCGGTTCGGTAATCAATATCGTCGAACGCATCGAACGCCGCATCACCGAACGCCCAACGCGCCTGGTTCTGACCGGCGGCCATGCCCGCGATATGCAGTTTGCTCTGCGCCAGTGGCGGAATATCGACATCATCCCCGACCTTGTTCTGCGCGGATTGCTAAGGCTGCTCGAAGAACAAATTACCCCCAGCGGCAATTAAGTCTGTTTATTTTGAATTAATTTATCTAAATTTGTAATCTGATTATTTTGTTCAAATCAATAACATATCCGTATGATTAACGGCAAAAAAGTAGTGGTAGTGCTGCCCGCATACAACGCCGAGCGCACTCTGGTTAAGACTTATGAAGAAATTCCCGGCGATATCGTCGACGAAGTCGTATTGGTGGACGACGCCAGCAACGACAAAACCGCCGATCTCGCCCGCGAAATCGGGATACGCCACGTAATCGTTCACGAAATAAACAAAGGCTATGGCGGCAACCAGAAGTCATGCTATAACAAGGCGCTTGCCCTTGGAGCAGACATCGTCATCATGGTCCACCCGGATTATCAATATACACCCAAGCTGATCCCCTCGATGGCATACCTGATCGCCAACGACGTCTATCCCGTGGTGCTGGGATCGCGAATTCTCGGGCGCGGCGCGCTGCGCGGAGGAATGCCGAAATATAAATATATAGCCAACCGCTTTCTGACCCTATTCCAGAATTATATGATCGGCCAGAAACTGTCGGAATACCACACCGGCTATCGCGCTTTCTCGCGCGAGGTGCTCGAAGCGATTAATTACAACGCAAATTCGGACGATTTTGTGTTCGATAATCAAATGCTATCGCAGATATTCGCCGCCGGATTCGAAATCGCCGAGATCACCTGCCCGACGAAGTATTTCAAGGAGGCCAGCTCGATCAACTTCCGGCGAAGCGTTAAGTATGGCCTTGGCGTGCTTTCGGTATCGGTCAGCCATTTCCTGAACAAATCCGGAATAAAGCGCGGGAAAATTTATCAAAAAAATTCTTAGTATTTTAAACTCATTTTTAATATATTAATCCGGAGAGCTATTTTTGGGAAGAATTAAACATCGAACTTCCATGGTGGTGTCCAGATCCATTTTAATTATATTAATTGGAGAAACTGTGGATTTATTTAAAAATGCAAAAATCGAAAATTTACAAAAAACGCTTAAACGCCCATTTTGGATAGATTTCATTGCAACTTTTATTTTGCTCGCTGCAATTGACTTCGTATTATCTTCATGGGTATTGTTCGACATCGAGGATGGAATGCATTTTTCGCCAATATCCGATTTAGTAGCTTCAATATTTCTTGTTGCATTCAGAAGATGGTTATTCAAAAAAATAATCGCATCCAGAATGGAATCAACGTAAATAGTATTAAAAAAAGGGCTGCAAGCATTTCAAAGCAGGCAGCCCCGATTTTTAATCGGCTAATTTTAATTAATCAGGCAATGTGCCGAATTCGTCAACACGGACGACAGAGAAATTGCCGCCGGTGATGTTCACCGTATCCATGTCGAGCGGATTGCTCAGTTTGGCATTGAAGTTGCCTTCGATTGTGCCTCCTACATCGCCAAAATGCGTAATCGTCAGCTCGCCCGAAACTCCGTAATAAAACACACTCTCGTCGAGCCAGCGGATTATATTAACTTTGTCGCCGTCAATCTGGAATGTGCCTTCGGACATTCCTTCCCAATAAATAATCATTGCGTTTTCCACATTGAAATTGGAAATGCCGGTTGTGTCCGCAGCGCCATAGGCAAAGGATTGGTTATTATCAGCATCGTGGCCGGCAAGTCCCCAACCGAAATCGACATCATTACCGTCGGAAGTGAATTCGAAAGTGCCCTCGAACGGGTGATCGCCTCCATTACCATTGGTGGGATTGTCGTCGCCGTCGTCGCTGCATCCGATAAGGGCAACCGAAAGGATAAAACTAATGAATAGAATATGAATAGTCCTTCTCATTTGAGACTCCTCGTTTTTAATGATACAAATAGAATTTTCAGAAGAGAAAGCGCGAATATTTCAAAATGCTGAAGTAAATGAAGCTGATTCGGATATATATATCGTACGAAGCACACGCGGGCATATTTTAATATAATAAAAATGGCCACCCGCAGATAAGCCGGGCAGCCATTTAATTTTAAATATAAGTTTGATCAATATGTGCGCATGGCCGAGAATTTTCCGCCGCTTATATCATATTCCTTGCCGTCGGCAATTCCCTTGAACCGGCCCTCGAATGTGCCCTCTACGTAGTCGCCGATGTCGCCATAGCTGGTGATAGTAATTTCGCCATAAAGCGGCATAAATGTGCGCTCGCCCATGTCGATTATCATTGTGGTATTTTCCAGATCGATCTGGTAATTGCCTGCTTCCGGCGAATCATGGCGGATGATTATGCTTATTGTGATGTCCTCGGTATTTCCGTCGACCTCGGTAGTGCCATAAATCTGGATAGACGATCCCGCATCTCCCGAAGCATATGCAAATACGGCATTTGTGGCGCTTTCGTCAACCTCGAAATGCTCATTATCAAATTCATATCCATTCAGAATAAAGCTATTCTCGCCCTCGACCGGGTTGTTATTATCGTCATCGCTGAAATCGTCATCCTCGAACCGCGTAACCGAAAAGCTGCCGTCGGTAATATTGATTTCCTCGCCGGTCAGCGAATTCTTGAGCACTGCGCTGAATGAGCCTTCTACCTTGCCGCCAACGCCTTCGAATTTGGAGATCGTAATTACGCCGGACTGACCGGAATAAAAATCACTGCCAATTCTGAGATATATCTCGTTTTCGCCGTCGATAACCTGATATGTACCGGTATTTTTGCCGGGAAGCTCGATGTAGAGAATCTCGCCGGTGATGTCGCCAATAAAGCTGGTGGTATCCTTAGCGCCGGCGATGTAGGAATAACTATCCTCGGCGTCGTATGCTGCGCCGCCATATTTATAATTTTTGCTCTGGCCGTCCAGCTTAAACTGGAAAGTAGCGGCAAAACGGCCAAGGTCGCTGTTGTCGACCGGGTTGTCGTCCTTGCTGCACGACACCACCAGCATCGCAAGCAATACGGACAACAATGAGAATTTGAATAAGTTTTTCATAAAAGCCTCCGGTAAGTTGGTGAATTGGAATGTATCAGCAATTTAATAAAAATGTTTATATTGCGTATATATATTTTTTAAGCCGAACTAAGATTAATTCGATCGGATTTATTTTCCAATTACGAATTTGAATTCAGCTTATTTTAACAAATTTTTCATATGAAATCAATGAATGACACTTATAATATAATTGACCAATCGCCCGAAATACCCGCCGACCACAAATACTACTGGCAATACCAGTACCGCTACGGCGCGGAAGTGCTGGCGCCATACCTGAAGCGGCAGCGCGCATTCGCCCCAGGCGACTCAGTTGCCGAGATTGGCTGCGCCGAGGGCGGAGTGCTCGCTGCGCTAAACGAGGCCGGAGCGGGGCATTCTCTGGGTACCGACATCGCGACGAGCCGCCTCGAAATGGGCCGCCGTATTGCCGGAATCGCCGCGCTCGATATAGAATTCGCCGTGCATAATATAATGACCGAGCCGCTGCCCGGACCCTGGCGCAATGCTTTCGATCTGGCCATGCTCCGCGATACCATCGAGCACCTCGACAACACCCGGCTCGCACTGGCGAATATCAGGCAAATGCTCAAGCCCGGCGGACGGCTGCTGGTTACCTTCCCGCCCTATCATTCGCCTTATGGCGGCCATCAGCACACGGTCGCTAGCCCCGGCGGGAAGCTGCCATATATCCATTTGCTGCCCGACGCAATATTCCATAAACTGATCGCAAAGGGGCGCCCCAACGACATTGGCGAGGTGCGCCGCCTGCAGTCCATCCGGCTGACGCCGCGGAAATTCATCGCCGCCGCAGGCGAAGCGGGATATTCCATCGAGCATTCGGACTATTATCTTCTGCGCCCCGTGTTCAAAATGAAATTCGGGCTGCCCGCCCTTCGGCTTACTCCGCTGGCGTTCATGCCATTCGTGAGGAAATATCTGAGCCTCGAGGCATTATATATATTAAGATCGAAATAAATATTTTCGGAATCATCAAAATTTTAGCTTGCATTAAGCGTTTATATATTATATATTTACATTTCCGGCAATAAGGTACGGGAAATTATTTCGCAAAAATCGCTAAAGTTTTCTTAAGTTGTTGCCGATACTCTCTGAAAAGGAAAAAAAATATTCTAACCATAAATAACGGAGGTCACCATGACTATCGATTCAGTCCAGAAACAGGAGCCGGCAAGCTCTGAGAAACCTCCGATCACCGTCCAGAACGAAATCCGGAAGGAAATGCTTAGAGACGCCGCCGGAACAGGTGCAGGAAGCACCCAGCGCCAGTTGCTGCAATTGCTCGCAAGCGCGCAGCCGCAGCAGCAGATTCAGCAAACCGCACAAAGCCAGATCGAAAAAGGCTACCTCGACGTCAAAGTCTGACGCCGCGAGAAAAATTTTTCATCAAATGGCTCCGCTATATGGCGGAGCTTTTTTTTTGGCAGGTGGCGCATAAAACACCCGCCGACCGGCGAAATATCTTATACGAAGCAATCTCTTCGTTTTTATTAAAAATATCTGTTGCTTTATATATATTTTATTTTTATATTGATATAAATCAACCACTTCACAACAATCCGGATCACTATGGCGCATTGATACTTCGTTTAATATTTTGTCCCACACCTACAACGAGGCTCGCCATGATCCGACTTATCGCCATTTTGTTATTGCTCGGCTGCCAGGCCGGTTTTGCGCTCCACCCCGGAAATTCATGCCGGGAAGGCTTCCATCTCGACTCCGCGGTTTATTATGTGAAATTCGATTACCCACAGATCGGCCCCTGGAAGTCAATCCGCTACTTCCCCGATGCCAAGGGCCGCGACACGCTGATTATGACCAGAATCCACAGCCCGAACACAATCGTCAAATTCTTCCGCGAAATGCGCGAGTATTCGCCCGACGGGAGGCTGCTTTCGACACTAACCCAAAATACGATTTCTCTATATCCCGACGAAGCGGATTGGAAAAACAGAAAAAAAATCGAATATAACTATGACGGCGATTGGGAGTATGTAAAAATTTACCAATGGAACGATGATGAGTGCTACCTTTCTTCAAAATCCGCCACCAGAGTCAACGAAGACGGATTAGCCATTTCGCGAAAAGTCGAAGAATTCGATCCGGAATCCGGCGAATGGAGCAACCGCGAATGCTACACCAGAACTTTCGACGAAAATGGCCGCATTATCGAACAGGAGAATTGCATGCTTGACAATATCGATGAATTCGTTGTTTATGATTACGAATTTAATGACGGCGAATTATTAAGCTCTACGTTATACGATAAGAAAAACGGCGTATTAACCCCTTATTTAAAATCCACTTATAAGTATTCCGGCAAGAAAAAATCATATGCCTGTTATTCATTTTGGAAAAATGACAAATGGAAAAAGCTGTTTGCTCAGGAAAATGAATATGATGGCATGGGAAATATAATCGCTATAAACAAATACGGATTTCAAAATGGAGAAATGTCCAATGATTACCTTACAAAATATGAATATGATTCCAACAATCTCCTTATCGCCGAATATGAATACAAAATCGTTGATGCTCCGGAAGACCTCGAACTTATCGAAATGAAATTTTATCACTACTCGCCGCAGGGCAAATCGGAAACCGGAGCCGCAGATGGGTCATTGACCGACATTAATATCCACCCCAATCCCGCAGGGGATGTGCTCAATTTCGAGATCAATCAGGGCGGATTCGATAAATTTATTATCAAAGACCTCAGCGGCCGGATTGCACTCGAGGGCGCCATCGGTCAGCCTCGCGGCGAGATCGACATAAGCCCGCTCGGCGCCGGCGTTTACTTCATACGATTTATATCACCAACCGATACGATTTATTTGAAATTTATTAAGAACTAAATAATTCCATACCAAATTCGAAAAGCCGCCCGGACGATTCCGGACGGCTTTTTCGCGTGCTGAGGTGTTTATTTGCCAATAAGCACCCGACGAGACATTGTCCCTTCGTCCGTCGTTATCCGGAGTATATATATTCCATTGGAGTAATTGCCGGTTTCGCGGCGGATGATCAGTTCGCCCGAGTTGAGCATTCCGTCGTGGAGCGTTTCGATATGGTTGCCCATTATGTCGTACATCTCCATTCGCACCGCCGCACCGGGGTGATATTTAATTCGTACGGAAAATTCCTCGTTCGCCGGCTGTGGCCAGGCCGAGTATTCGAATCCCGGCACCATATCGACAACGCCGGAGCCGTCGAGCAACACACCGCACAGATTGACCTGGAAGGAAATCCGGGTACTGTCCGTATCGCTGCAAAAGGTTGCCACATCCTTAATAATCTCATCGCGCGTATGCAGGCCGTCGTTGGTCATTTCGACCGTGAATTCAGCCGATCCGCCCGCCGGAATCGTCCGCGGCAGTTCGTCGGCCAGCGCGAAGAAATCCTCTGTATTCGTAAGGAAATTATTAATAATAATATCCCGGTCGGTGCGATTGAATGCGACGAATTTACGGTTTACCGTAGTAGCCACGTCGCCGAATTGGAGGGTATCCTTGTCCGTATCGAATATTTCATTTTTGAAATCATACTTGACCGCGCGGTATATACACGCATCGGCGTCGAGAGTCAGCGCGGGAGTACCATCCGGCTTAAACTCTGTGATATTCGGGCGGCCCGAGCCCCAGCCCACGACAATGCTGCCGTCGTCCAGATGCCGGGAGCTACCGGTAATGAGGCCGAAAATATCGTTCGGCTGGCTGCGCAGCACACGCACCAGAGTCGCCACTTTATATTCCTCATCCACTTCGAATTCCGCGTAACGCGAATATTCGGGATCGCGCCCGTAAACACCATTATCATATACGGTTATGTTCCCATTGGGCAGGCGCCGGACGTCGTGCTGTGCGAATATCAATGGCGATTCGCCGGGCACTTTGCTTCTCAGCAGGAACTGGTTGCCGTGGCCGCCGCCAAGCTTCCACATAATATTGCCGGTATTTTTATTAACTCTGCAAATATAACTCGTGTGCCGCAGCGATAGCAAAAAGGTCGTATCCGAATCGGCCTCTACCGCATTGATATGCGCCAGATCGACATTTTTGATATTGGCCCAATCCGTCCGTTTATTGAACATGTATTCGTCTATGAAAATATGCCCGAATCCGTTCCAGTCGAATATCACATTGCCATCGGCGTCCTGTTCCTGAATGCGCGCATTGATCACATTCATCGGGTGGCCGCCCTCGACGCTGTCCGTCAGATCGACATATCGATAATTATAATCGCAAAATACGCGGTGGCCGTTTTCGAGCTCAAGGCAGTCGTGAGCATCCGCCAGACCATTCACCATTCGAAGCGTATCTATTACTTCGAATTTTTTATTCATTTTCAGATAATAATGCTGGCCTCCTACGGCAAATATCATATTCCCATCCGGCACCATCTTAAAATCAATTAATACGCCATTTATGGTATTGCTCGGCTCACTCCAGCAAAAAACCTGGGTACCGTAATTATCAATAATTGAGACATTTGTTTCCAAATCGGGATACCAATTAAGGGCATGTGGATTGAAAACCGTCGTAAATATATATCCCGGCTGCGGATCGTTCGACTCTACAACCCGCCATTTCGGGAATGCCCCGGGCAGGTCCATCGCTTTTTCGGATTTGGTTCTAATGCGCTTATCGATCGGCATGCCGCCGAAATCAGCCTCGAGATCACCAAAGCTCCGCCGGGGAAGGGCTCTATGCTCGCCGATTTTATAAGTATATTTATATGGCGCAATTTGGCGGCCATCGGCAAATCGGAGTCCTCCCCGATAATCCAACGTCACGCTCTCGCCCGGCATAAACTCTGCCTTAGGGATCAGATTCAGCGACTGATTGTCTGCGGCGATGCGCAGTTCGAATTCACTGTTGCAGCTCTTCGAGCCTGTCAGCCGGATGACCGCATCAGACAAGCTGGCCGGGTCGATCTTATGCGAGGCGCGTAGCAGCACAAGATGCTTTCCCGAAGCAAAATCGCTGCCCTCGCCCGGATATACGTAGGTAAACGAATCCGCAGCGGTTAGCAAAGGCAGCCATAAAAGCTGGATTACAATTATTGAAAGAATAGATTTTGCGAAAGACATGGTGGGGCTCCTGAAAAATTTTACACAATCTTAACACATGAGTAATATAATCAAAAAGCAACAAAATACAAACGATTTATGAATTACAACATATTCGTTCTTTATAAAAAATAATTTCGGACGAATTCAAACTGCCCAATAAACGGGTAATTTCAAGTGATAGCGGAGTCGCTCAAATATTACGACACTGGATTAATGCACCCTGCGGGGAATGAAGAGGAAGGATTAGGAATAAAATCCGAATCAAAAACTAACATTTAACAAAAGTAAATATTTGATATTATTTCCGATTTTCATGGGAATTTTAATTACGATTAATAATTAAGCCCCCAATTCCGCACTGATTTCGTCGAAATTGAGCGTTGCGCTTAGCATCCGGGCGGCCTCGATATACTGCTGCGCCTTATCGGGCGAGGTCTGCCGCATCAAAAGCCCTATAGTCGCCATAGTAAGCAGCCTAAGTTCGGCGGGCAGCAATTGGGCACGCTCGGCGGCTTTGGTCAGATAATTATATGCTTCGCCGGGGCGGTTCTGGTGCGAGCTCATTAGCGCGCAGGAATTATAGATGAAGCAATCGGATATAGGGTCGGCGCGGTTTTCGATCAGCGCGAGCGCCTCGGCGGCCATATTCTCTGCCGATTCGAAATCACCGAGCATTATGTATGAATTAATAGCAAGCGAGAGCAACTGCGCCTTTTCGGATAGATGAAGCTCCAACTGGTCGCCACGCGCATCGGTGGCTATATCCGCCGCTAGGCGATAATCGTCTGCGTGAAATGCATTTACTACCTCCCGCCGCAGAGATTCGAAATCTATCGGGGCGGAAATTACGGCGCCGTTGACGCCATTTGCTTCTACTTCTTCGCCCTCCGCCATGGTTTCCCCATTCCCGATAGCTCCCGCCGAGAGCGCATCTTCGGCCTTTCTGATCAGATTCAGAAACCTCAGATCGTCCTTCTCTACGATTTCTTCTCCGGCAGCTTCAGGGCTTAATTTCAAATTCTCCAGATTCCTGAAACTGTCGTATGCGGACTTGACCATTTCAGGGCTGCCATACTGTTCGGCATGCTCCGCGGCGACCATAAGCATCGACTTCACCGTATCCTCGTCGCCGGCGGCTAAGCTGTGGGCAGCGATATATGGCGCAATCTTTCGGCGTATTTCCTCGCTTGAGGCAGCGTCATACTTTTCTTTCAGAAGCTCTGCTATCTGGCTGTGCATAGCTATATGCTCTTCGTATTCAAGAGAATTTTCGAAATATGACTGATAAAAAGCCTGCGTAAACCGATATACCGTCGATTTAACACCATAGCGATTGCGGGCGCCCAAGCTTCGGATTATACCGGTCTTGTTCTGCAGCGTACGAAGCTTTTTGATTGTGGTCAGCATATCCATATTCAATAGCTGAGAGACCACTGTGGTAGTGAATTCCATGCCCTCGCAGCTACAGATTGAGAGAATATTCTTCTCATCTTCGGAAAGGTCTTCAATTGCCTGCGAGAACAGACTCTGGAGCGTAGCCGGAAGGAATTCATTATCCTCGAAATTCGTAACCAGATTGCCCTCTTCGTCAAACGGCGAATATTGCGCGAAATAGCGCAGATACTCCGCCGCCACACCCGGCACCGAGAACGAATGCTCTTTGATCCATTTTTCGAATTCCTGATTGGATTTATATCCAGTGAAATATATATGGCACATTTCGCGGATTTCACCCCGGGTTAGTACCGGAAGATCGACGAAAGTTACAGTACCCGCTGGCTTCTGCTTTTGTACGAAATTCAGCATCGGAAGCGCCTGGCTCTCCATGATGCTTGGCCGAAGCGCAAGCACTATGAGTAAAGGATGCGCCGATGCTTTCTCGGCGAGTAAATTAAGCAGCTCTACCGACTGCGCATCGGAAAAGTGCATATCGTCCATCAGCAGCGCCAAAGGAGCCTTATCCGCAAATGCGCATATCGAATCGAAATAATCCGCAGCAGCGCTGGATACGTTCTGCAGCCTGGCCGAGGACTTATCCTTTTTGAATTGCCGGTAATCCCGGCCCATCTCCTTGACCGCATAGAATAGGTCGCCCGCCAGCGGCAGCGCTGCCAGGAAGGTCATACCCAGATTGAGCGCGAATTTCTTCTCGGGCGAAACGGTCTTGTCGTCGAGCATCTGCTCCATCGCCCGGCTGAACGGCAGAAGGGGCTGCAAATTGCCCACCTTAAACGTCCCGATAGGCGCCTGGCTTTCCACATATATGCCAATCGCGCCGGAATTCTTTTCGCTGGCGATTTCGAGATATTTGTTCATAAGGTGGCTCTTGCCGAATCCGGCTTCGCCCTGGATTACCATTACCGAACCCTGGCCTTTTTTCGCCTGGTTGAGCTTATCGCGAAACAATGCGATATTATGATCCTGTCCGACTATTTTAATGCTTTCAGCCATATGCGTTTATTTGATTTTCGTAAATAATTCTGTATGAATGCGGCCATTTATATCTATTAGCAAAATATATGCCGCAGAGGACAATCCGCCCATATCCAAATTAATCAAATTTGAACCGGAATTTAAATATTTTTTCGCAGAAATCCCCGCGCTCCGACCTTTTAAATCAAATATTTCCAGATTCGCAAATCCGGCTTCAGGAGAATTTATCCTGATATTCAGATCGGCCCCCGTGGGATTGGGATAGATAACTATCGATTCCGTTTGCGTTTCTTCCCCGCCGATTGATGTGATTATGCTGTTATAAAACAAATCATACCCCGCTTCGATCCTGTTGCTCATTAATACCATGTTGAATCGCGAATCATCCGGCGTATCGCTGAACGATGGCCATGCCCAGGCCAGCAGCACAGCCGACTTCAGTGTATCGCCAGGCGCCATATCGAACGGCCCCAGCGGCATCGCAAATCGCACGTCGCCCGGCCCGAACTGTGCGATACTTGCTTCATTTGCTATAAATTCATAAAACAGCGAATCATTATATATATCCAATTCCGGAGGGATAGCCAGCAGGCGGCCTTCCGGAATTTGTTCTTCTAATTGGTAAAATGATTTATCGTTGCGCAATTTTCCATCCGAATCCACCGCCGGACGCATCAGCGGCGAAATTCCCATATAGCCGAATCGCATTCCGCGGTCAAGCGCACTGGTATCGCTCCAGCAAACCGCCATTTGATATTCATACGCATATGTCCGGTCTTCGGCCAGACGGTCGTCGTTATATCCCATAAATGTCCGGCGCTCTGGCGCTATATCCGGGTCGAACAGCGGCGCAAACCAGCACCCCCGCAGCGTATCCTGCGAGTAATTTATTAATTTATATAAAATTATGATAATATCCCGGTATTGCTCCACGCTCCATGTAAATGCCGTCTGCTCGACCTGCAGGCCCAGCGGATAGCCACGCTCCGACAGCATCTCAGCCGGCAGATCGCGCCTCGCGAGATCGGTATCCTTATAAACGCAGAAGATGTCCTCATCCGAGATCATCGCCGCACCTGTCGGAAATTCAACGGGATTGCGACGCAATTCATCATATACATAATAACCGGGCAGATAAGATTTGTCTCCATCGCAATGCCACAACGGCCAGTTCTGCCCTAGCGCCTCAATCCGAATCGGTACGCCGCTGAATGAATCATGATTCAGCGATGACCAGGTCATGACGCGCTCAGGCCGCTCGTAATCCGCCAGCGGGCCGTCTGCTATAGCCCCTGGCGAAAAATGCCCGTCCGAAGCCGTATTGGGGTTAATTGTGTATTCCGCCATTCGCCGGACTTCGCCGTTTACTCGCTTTTTGCATACGAAAGCGAATCCGCCGGAATATAGATAATTCGTAGCCGAATCCCGCGGCCAGAGATTTGTAGCGGTCAGACTCGAAAAGCTCGCGCCATAAGTTCCATAATTCGTGAAATTCATCAACGCATTGCTGCGTTCGGTGAGCTGCTGGAACACCAGCGCGCTGTCCGGTTCCGATGCGTCCAGCCAGTGATTCCCCGCAATTAATATAATTATCAACAAACCGAATTTTTTCATGGCTCAGACGCCCCTCCGCGAAGGATCGTAAATAATTTTATGAAGCTGAAGCTGCAATCGCGCTTCGAGCCGGTCGCGCAGCATCCATCCGGCAATCGACTCAGGCGAAATGCTGCCATGCACCGCGGAAATCAGCACCGACGCAGTCCGGCGAATCAGATCATATTTCTCGATGATTTTTTTTGAATATAAATAATCATCCTCCGATCGGAGCACGAATTTGACCTCGTCATGCGTTTGCAAATACTCCATATTTTCCCATAAATTGAATTTCTCCATCCCAGAGCCAGGACACTTCACGTCCATAATCCGCACCGCCCGCGTATCGAGCACGGATATATCCAACGACCCATTCGTCTCGATTGCCACAGTAAGCCCCTTATCGCAGAGATGCCGGACGGTCGGAATCAGTTCCGGATGCAGCAGAGGCTCTCCGCCGGTGAATTCCACAAACGAGCATTTTTTATCTTCTATATATTCTTTAACTTCGCGAAATTCCATGCGGTGCCCCCCTCCGATTTGCTGAGCATATTCCGTATCGCACCACTCGCAGCGAAGATTGCAGCCCTGAAGCCGCACGAATACGCAGGGCAGGCCGGCGCGCGTCCCTTCGCCCTGTATCGAATAAAACAGCTCCGACACCGCCAGCGGCAGATTATATATATCGGGCTGCTTCACGCTTATGCCTTCCTTCTCAGCAGTGCGACCGATTCGACGTGGAAGGTCTGGGGGAACATATCCACCGGGCGGATTTTTTCGACGGTATAATTATCCGCAAGCAGGGCGCAGTCCCGTGCCTGCGTAGCCGGGTTGCAGCTTACGTAAACGATGAGGCCGGCGCCGGCTGCGAGGATATGATCGACGAGATTTTTGTGCATCCCTGCGCGCGGCGGATCGATGATAATCACATCCGGGCGCGGCAGCGAATCGAGCAGCGCGGGAGTATCCTTAGCGTGAAGGTCGGCCTGATAAAACTCCGCATTGTCGATATTATTGAGCTGCATATTCGCGCGGGCGTCGGCGACCGAGCTTTCCGATAACTCTATCCCATATATATATTTACACTTTCGCGATGCCGGAAGGGTGATCGAGCCTGTCCCGCAATACAAATCCCACACGGCGCTTTCGTTGGTCAGCTCGGCATAATCAAGAATTAACGAGATAAATCCATCAAGCTGTGATGAATTCGTCTGGAAAAATGAATATGGCGAAATCCGGTAATCGAGGCCCAGTATCTGTTCGGTTATCGCACCGCTTCCATTAATAATGCGCATCTCCTGCGATGCCACCGGCGAACGCGTATCGTTGACCGCATGAAGCACTGTGTCGATCTCCGGCAGCGCGGCAGGGAATTCATTCTCATACCAATCGATGAATACCCGGTCTTCGGCCTCGGCGACAGCATTCGTAATCAGCGCGGCCATGATTTCGTCGTTGGCGTCGCTAGTCCGAATAATTATATTGCGCAGAAAGCCGATATGGGCGCGGCTATTGTACGCCGAAACGCCAAGCTCCAGCGCTTTTTCGCGAAGCGTATTCAATATTTTATTACCATAATTTTTATGAATCAGGCATTCGTCTATATCCAGAATTTTATCGAAACGCCCGGGGATATGCAGCCCCAGCGCGAAATGTTTCTGCCGGATATCCTCGCCGCTCTCGATCTCGCCGGCGGTCATCCATCGCGAGCTGCCGAACGAGAACTCCATTTTGTTCCGATATTCATATTGCTTCGGCGAGGGCAGTGTTTCGAGGTATTCAACGTCCTCGATTTTTCCGATCCTCGTGAATGCGTCCTCTACGTGGCGCCGCTTCCATTCGAGCTGCTTCGAGTATTTCAGGTTCTGCCAGGTGCAGCCGCCGCAGGGCCCGAAATATCGGCATGGCGCATCGATCCTGTCGGGCGATGGCGCTATTATCTCCTCGACCTGGGCTTCGCGGTATTTTTTTCGCTTGCGCAATTCTTTGGCAATCACGCGGTCGCCGGGCACTCCGCCCTTGACAAAGTAGACCATTCCCTCATTCCGGGCGATTGCAATTCCCTCGAAACCGATCGATTCGATTTCTAGTTCTACGAATGTATTTTTCTTATTTTTAGACATTTCTTATTTTAAATATTATGATAAATAATGAAATTAAGCCAACTTATATACAGATTCCCCGGCTACGCCGTCTGGCGCGGGAATTCACCGATTTGTCAGGCGCGGCGCCCGCCACACGATTAACTTATAGCCGGATGCTTTCGCAATTTCTTGAGTATGCTTCGGCGAATGATTTCGGATTCACACCCGAAGACGCCCGTAAATATATGGAACATCTCAGAATTAATAAAATGCTTAGTCAGAATTCTGTAAGAATGTATTTCTCTGCATTCAGAAGATTTTGTAATTATCTGAAAAATAACAAACTAATCGAAACAAATCCTGCCAGACTGATTAAATTCGAAGAAATCCCCCATAAAGCACGTCCACCGGAGTATCTCACACGCGATCAAATCGACTTGCTTATAGGCAGCGATTCTCCGCTTTCGATTCGTAATAAATTAATCATCATACTGATTATATACTACGAATTTCCGCCGGCAGATATTCCGCTGCTTAATTTGAGCGATATTTCGCATTCGTATAATTCATACAAAATCGCCGGACGCGAGATATTCCGCCGCCATAGCGATATTGTCCAAATATTTGTCAAATCATTAAATTTACTCGAGCAAAACACACCCCTTTTTCCTTGTCTGAGTCGCAGCAATCAGGGGGCGAGTCTCTCACTGCGGGGCGTACGAGATATACTCCGGCGTTCGCTTGATAGCGCCGGAATAAAAAAATCGCCGCGCTCGATTACGAACACAGCGATTATAATTTTTGCCCGGAAGCACCGCTCGCGCAAAAAGCTGATGCAAAAATTCGGCTTCCGGCATCTCCCGACAGCTCAAAGCTGGCTGAAGCTTGCTGCAAATTACTAAGCTCGGCGTGCTTCGGCCTGGCGCCGGACGGCATCGAATATCTTCTGCGCGGACAGGCTGTCCATGCAGAAATAATCCGGATTGACGCAGCGCGGCCTGAAGAAACAGGTGCACGGCTTGTCCGGCTGGACGATTTCGCCACGGCCGTAAAGCTCGAATTCGCGGGCATTAAATATATTATTCATCAGAACGAGACGTTTGCGCAAGCCGATTGCCACGTGCATGGCCATGGTTACCGCGCTGACAATTATCCGGCACTCGTCCATCAGCGACATAAAGTCCTGCAGCGGAAAATGCCCGAGATAGGTCGCGCCGGTGCGCAGCGCCATATTGCTGTTTTTTTCGTGTTCCTGAGCGCCTCCCAGAAGCAGCGGGAAAAAGCCGTTTTCGTTAAGCAATCCGATCAGTTCCTCCCATTTTTCCTCGGCCCATAGGCGGGAGGTCCAGCGCTCGCCGCAGCCGGTATTGAGTCCGACAATTGGCTTGCCGCCAGCGGGGATATCCCATTTCATAGCGCTTTCGTATTCGAGGATATACTCTTCGCCTTCGAACTGCCAGCCGCATATTTCGAAGATTTCTTCGAGGTAATTCTTTGTGTTTTCCTGATTTGCGTCGTCAAAAATGCCGGTTATATATTTATGCTGAGCCAATTCATCAACCGGCGCAGGTTTATTCTTTTTCAGGCGATAACCGAATTTTTGATTAGCTTTCACCCGATTGAGCAATCCGCAGGCATGAGGGTCTTTGTCAAGATTTATGGCAATATCGAAGTCCATACCTTGCAGCGCGGTGACGGATTCGAAATCGAATGGCATAACCCGGTCGACTTTTGCCGGAACCACATCGGGAGAATAAGTCAGCCACCACACCATCGCTTTGGGATATTCACGCCGGATACGGGTAAGCAACGGCGTAGTTCTTATCACATCGCCAATTGCCCCGAGTTTAATTATGAGAATATTTGTATCAGCCGCGGAATAATAATTGCAATCCGCGCAATGGACCCCGTATTCCTTATGCGGCCTGCACGGGATATCTCCGCGGAAATGCCTGCAATCCGGTTTATAAATAATATCTTCGATATTCATCAGATGTCTTAAAATTTATATTGAATTAAAAAAGAGAAATTGATCACAGATACCAGCGATTCCTCGTTTTCGTACTGCGAAAGTATCGTAAAGAGTTCGCCGCGCTGATCATCGCGTCCGATCAAATTTATAACTCCGAACGCCACACTTGTGTTAATATAAACCGGGTCGAAAATCTCGCCTTCGATACCGAGGCGCGCTTGCCCTCCGAAACGCCAGACGTCCGGCTTAGTAGGTATAGTAACGTCTTCGTCCATCAGATCGTCGAGCTTATAATTCTGAATTTTCTGGAATTCTCCATTAAATACATATGTGGCTCGCGCTTCGATTCCGCCATAAATTTTTGCCTGAGCAAGCGGAAACTTCAGAAAAGCGTAGTGCAGCCCCAGATTAATTCCTGCCACATCCACCCTGTGCTTCAGTCGCGCTTCATAAAAAGCCGAGATCGGGATACGTTCGGCAGCACGGAAAAAATTGTAATCGAAGCCGAGCGGTATTCGGAAATTTTCTTCCTTATCGAGAACAAACAGGAACTGAAGTCCAATTCCGGGCTGGCTTCCATTAAAGCTTCCGCCGGTGATTTGCTCTTTGGTAGTATCGCGCTGCACCATCGGCAAAGTATTCGGCGTTTCGCCGGGCATTGCCAGGGTCGACAATCCTCCGGATATATAAGTTTTGGAAGTAAACTGCGCGGTGGCGGAATGCGGTGAATATGCCAGCATTGCCACGCAAATTAGAATGAACGCAAATGGATAAATTCTTTTCATAAATTTTGCCTGCAAAAAGATTAAATTTTTTCTTTTATACTATATATTGTGTCTTTTTGAGTATTTTTCACAATCATTTCGCCAATAAGTCCCATCGAAATGAACTGAACGCCCACGATTATGAGCAATACTCCCAAAAGCGCCAGCGGGCGATTGCTCAGCGATGTCCACCCAAGCAGCCATTCTATTGTCAGCCAAAGATCAATAATAAAGCCTATCGATGCAAAGAGCGTGCCGAGCGTACCGAAGAAATGCAGCGGCCGCTTAAGGTAACGTGTAGTAAACATCACGGTCAGTAGATCGAGATAGCCCTTGATAAATCTCGAGAATCCGAATTTTGACTTGCCGTAGCGGCGTTCGTGGTGCTTAACCGGAATTTCGGTCACCCGGAACCCCTCCCAGTGCGCAAGAGCCGGCAGATAGCGATGCATTTCGCCATACACATCGAGCGATTGCGCTACTTCTTTGCGATAAGCCTTCAGCCCGCAATTGAAGTCATGCAATTTAATACCGCTGAGCTTTGATGTCACAAAATTAAAAAATTTCGAAGGAATGGTCTTGCTCAAAGGGTCTTTACGCTTTTTCTTCCATCCGGATACCAGATCGTAGCCCTCTTTGATTTTGCCGACCAGGTTCGGAATCTCCGCAGGATCGTCCTGCAGATCGGCGTCCATCGTAATAATGATAACGCCTCTCGCCTGTTTGAAGCCTACGGACAGCGCAGCCGATTTGCCATAATTTCTGCGAAATCTTATAGCGCGGAATTTGTGATTGCGCTGATTGAGCCGCCTGATTACCTCGAATGAATTGTCGGTCGAGCCATCGTCGACAAATATCACTTCGTAGCGGTTTTTAACAAATTTTTCGAGCTCTTCCTCAAGCTGGAAAGCAAGCTCCGGAAGCGACTCCTCTTCGTTAAGCAAAGGTACCACCACAGAAATTATCGACTGCTTTTTGGGTGAGCCTGGCTTACGAGGTTTCTGCTGAGATTTTTGCTGTTTCTGGTCTGGCTGCTGTTTTTGCTGTGTCGTTCCCTGCGGCCGTGGCTTTCTTTGGCCGCGACGAGGATTACGACGTGGTTGCTGGCTGTCTTTATCCTGCTTGTTTCTTTGTTCGTTATCTTTATCCACTTTTTTCTCCTGTAATCTCGTAGCCGACTTATTCGATGATAATCATTTTTTGTTGAAAAGTTCCTAATTCATCAAATATCACAATTGTATAAATACCCGCCGCCAGATCTGATACATCGACGGTAGCTTTTTCGGAAAAGGGTTTTCCGTTTTTACAGGTATTTCCGGCCATATCATATATTATATATGAATAACAGTTTTTATCGCTTTTTATTGTAATAGCAGTATTTGCCGGTTGAGGGTAGATATTTATTTTGGTATCGGAAACTATCTCTTCAACGCTGGTAGGAATTTTATTATACCACACATGCACAAAAAAGTCGTTCAGGCTGGGATTTTCGATTGTGATTTTAGATGAATCCGCAAAATCGCGTATGTATATATTTTCTGTTATAATATCGGTTACCTTTATCGAATCGATATAATTCGAAAGCGGCGGCCGTGACAGCCACATTACCCGGCCTTCGCCGCGTTGCAGCTTAATCTGATATTTTACATAAAATTTATCTTCATCCGGTATTGGCCTAATATCAAGATATGACCAGTCGAGCTGGCCCTCGCCGTGTTCGATCACGCAAAAACCATGCAGCACGGGCCCAGGCGGCAAAAAAGGCGGCAAAGCAGCCTCTCCGAGCGCGGTATCGATGCCATTCGTAGCGGTCTGATCAATCCCAATAATAATGCGGTTAAATATCTGGTCGGCGTCATTAGTCTGAATAATCTGAATGCGTTCATTCGGAATTGCATACGCAATAACCGGCGCCATCAGTAATACCGCAATTAACAATAGTCTTATAGTTTTCATATCTTCAGTTAATAATTAATAATAATACAAATGGACGACCCGGATACTCCGCGTCGCCCATTTGCAATTCATAGTAATATTAGCAGCGGCAATTATTTGATAATTGTAATCTTGGTAACTGCCGTGTTGTTGCCAGCCGTAATTCTGAGGATGTAATTTCCGGCAGAAAGATCAGCTGCATTGATGCTGGCGGAGTGCGAACCTGCGTCGAACTGTGCGTCGGCGATTGTCATCACTTTATTGCCAATGGCATCGTAAAGCGCGATGTTGACGTTGCCGCTTTCGGGAACGCTGAACATCACATTGGCAAAGCTGCTTGCGGGATTCGGATATGCTTTGAATTCGAATCCTTCTGCATCTGCTTTCTCAATTTTGATTCTGTCGGATTTTACTTTCTCGATTTCGATAACATTGTTATCTTCGGTGATTTGTCCGAACACTTCGCCTGTTACGGCATCAGTGAGTGTATAAACCGCATCGGGATTCTGCATTGCGATCGAGATCGGATATTCAACACCCTGAAGCATCATGGTAGCTTCTCCGGCCATTTCGAGATAGCCATTGTTGCTGAAGCGAACATCGAAGAGTTCCATCGGCGGTACCGGAGGATATTCGAAGTTGCCGAGATCCACGCGATTATTTTCGGTCAGATAGAGCGATTTCGAATGCTGTGCATTGTCGTTAAGATCAATTTTAACGCTCTGCGCAAGCACTGTTTCTTTGCGGATATTGCTCTGATCCTGAGCTGCATTGAACTTCTGTGCTCTCAGCGCCAGGTAGCCCTGTTGGTTGGCATAGAGCCAGTAGCCAAGACCCGGAACAAGCTGCGATACTTCGAAGTAGCCCTGGTCGGTTCTGTATTCGTATACACCTTTGGCGAGCGCTTCGTCGATATCCGGAACAATACCGGGCTGGAATGGTTCGAAGTCGATGTCGTTGATGCTCATCGGAATAGAAAGCGCACCGATTGTATTCCAGCCGCCAGTCAGGCGGATGTTATAGCCCATATCAGGCGAAATATTAACAAGTGTGGCGCCTTTGAAGCGGGTATCGACCACGTCTTCGTATTTCACGAAGTATCCCTGGCCAGGCTTCAGAACTTCTTCCTGCTGATAGTTGTTGTTATAGAATCTCCACGGCTTGTTTGTTGCAAGCGGAAATACCTGATCCCATTCGGTGTTAACGGGGAGAACCGGCATCGAAAGCAGGTTCCAGCCATCTTTGATTATCGGGTTGCCAAGTTCGTCGAGATATTCGACAACCTGAGGCAATGTGTATTCGATCAGGAACGAAGTCACTCTCGGATCGGAGATCGTATAAGCAAAGGTTGTTGCGCCAGTGCGAGTAGCATTACGCATATTCGTTCCCTGTTGCGGTACACCGTTTACGATATCGCGGATATAGAGCGTTGGCTCTTCCTGAGTGCCGTCGGGCAGCAGTATCGTAAAGTCATTAATATCCCATTCGATAGTCAGCGGATATTGAACAGCATTGAATTCGCAGTAGTATGCAAGCGAATGCGAAGTGGCATAATAATTACGAATGTCGCGCGAGTTTGATCTCGGGTTCAGAGCATTCGGAGCCATGTCGCCCAAGCCAAAAGGTACAATATTTGTGCCATCATCGTCTTTCGGATACCAGCGCGCATCGAAATCGTTGGTCGACAGCGGATACTGATATGCAAATTCACCATAAAGCGGATCAACTCCGTGTGTGGCGCGATGGCCGACGCCGAAGATCAGATTGATTTTTTCGCCATTGCCATTTACGAGATCAAGATTGATACCGGGGACGTCTTCCAGAAGGCCGTCGAAAGGCGATCTGAGGTACATGAAAGTAACTTTAAGACGTACGGGTTCGAATTCGGCATCGTCGGAATCGAGCGTAATGTAGCCAACATAGACACCGGTTTTTTCTTCTTCTTCCTGAATTTCAGAAGGATCGCACGAAATGCGAATATAAACGTCGCCTTCCGGTTCGGGAACTTCACCGTAAGGGTCGCCTTCGGGCGAGGTTATTGTACCATTGTCTATCCAATCAATATAGCAGTCGTGCGTACGGCCGGGGCATGGTGAACGAGAACCGCCGGTCGAGTATGTATTGAAATAGAGCCATTCCGAATCGGAGCTGATGCGAACGTTCTGCAGTCTTGTTTCGCTGACGTCGTTCATAACTCTTATTTCGGCTTCTGCATAGTTCGGCAGAATTTCTGTCGAATCGATAGTAAGAGGCTCGACGATTTCAAACAGCGAAGGTGTTTCTTCGCGAATGCCTTCTGTACCAGTGAAATAGCTCTGGAGTGTGAAATCAAAGCTAGGCAGTGCGCCGGTTATCTTTGCATAGATAACGCCGGGGAACTGCGGATACGTGTTGAATTTCGTATATGCTTCGTTGTTCACACCAGCAACGCCAGTGAATCTGGTCGGGTCCGAATAATGAGTTTCGACCTGTGAATCATAAGGACGCATCTCCTCGAAAGGAGCGTTCTTACGAACGTCGAGATCATTATACATAATCGACTCCAGCGAAATAATCAGCGGAGTAGTGGCCGACTGAGTAGTTCTTACTTCGAATTTCAGATAAAGCAGAACCTGGAAATCGCCAACTGCGTTAACATCTGTATTGGGCATCGGAACGGTCGAAGTACCGGTAATGGTAATGCCGCGGCCCCGTCTTTTTTCGTTAGGAGAATATTCGTATTCCGGTTCGAATATTTCTTTGTATTCGGAATTCGGTTCATCGAACCATACGACATTGAAATTTTTTGCGAGCGGCTCGATAAGTTCGCCGGTCTGGAAATCATAGTCAAGGCGAGGATCATCTTCGCCGAACTGGGGATGTGTTTTCTGATAGCCCACTGCTCTCAGATAAGTCGAGTCATAAAGAACAGTAAATTTAAAGCTCTTAATGGGATCGACTATGTACTGAGGTGCGGAATTCTCATAATAGAACCATCTGTTCTCGATAAACACGGGCACAAGAACTTCACGCGGATTGTCGAGATTGCGCGAAGGTGAAAATGTGATTCTGCCGTCGGGGAACCAATTCTGATCCCAGCCATCATAAGCCCCTGTAAGGCTGATAACCGGAGCAGCAGGTCTGTTCTGAGCTTTTGCATCTGGGGCAAAAGCCATCAGAAGGCCGACAAACAAGAATATGCTTAACAAGATCCGGTATTCCCGGCGTTGTAAAAAGTACCTATTCATAAGGACCTCCTTAAATTAACAAAAGTAATTATTTAGTATTTTATCAAAAGAATTTTATTTATATCGTTTCTTGTCTTTATCATTGCCGGATAAATGCCCTGAGGCCATTCCGACGCATCTATTCTGTTATATATTTCTGATTTTCTTTTTTTCATTTTTAATGCTCCGGCAAAACCATAAATCAATATTTCTGAATTTTCCGGAGTTTCGATTACGAATTCGTCGAATTTTTTATCGTAATAATATTTAATATTTCTATCTGTCTGAACCACCGAAGTGGTGTCTTCTTTTTTCTCGCTGCTTATCAGGAGAGTATCTCCATCAAGATTTGTAATGCATGCGCATTCGTTTAAATCATCAGGCACCATCACTATTTCAAATTCCACATCGACGTTTTCTTTTCGTTTTATCATAAGCTCCAGAATCTCTTCACCATCGATGCTGCCTTCAATTCCGCATTCTAAGCGCATAAGGCTGTTTTCTTCTGTAATACTTTCTACTCTTATATTATCGCTTAATTCGTTCACGTAATACTCAAAGCTTTCGGTATTTCTGCCGCCTATGTTCACATAAAACGAATTCAATCTCGAATCATCGTATTCCTTTGCGGCAATCGTTACTCCGATAGTCGAATCGCTTATGAATTCTATTGAATTTTTATCAAAATTCACAGCCAGCGTCCGGTCATCTTTTTCCCGGACAACTGCATGAATAGTATCGGGTACGTAATTGGCGACATTATGCTGATATTCCTCCGTGAACTCAAGGTATCTTATATGCATAATCGTCGTATCGGGGCAATCGTTCAGATAATACCCCAGAAATCCGATCAGTGCGCGGTCTCCGTATACCGGAGGCAGATGCGGGTTGAACTGAATCACATATCCCGAAATCACGCCCTCATCGAATGTAATATCTTTCATTTCAAAGAACTCTGCGAGGGTATTTATATATATACCATCAGTAAATTTGAACTTGTCCGGATTATAATATAACGAAAAATCGAACCCGAACAGCGAATCGGTCGGCAGAACCGTACCGATATCGATCGTAACCAGCACTCTTTTCTGAGACAGCGACCCGCAAACATCAGGCGAATCGTGAACCTCGAGTCTCGCTTCGATCGAATCGGCTTTAGAGGCCTGGCTGCCGAAAGCTATCAGCAGCCAGACCAAAGCCGTATATAAACTCAAAGAGCGCAATTATCTGCTTATTACCAGTTTGCCTGATACAGATGTATTCACGCCGGATATGCGATAGATATACATACCCGATTCGAGCGCTTTACCATTATTGTCCGTACCGTTCCATTCGAAGGTCTCGGTGCCGCTCATTTCCGTATCGGCAATTGTAGCGACCGGATTGCCAAGCATGTCGAACACTTCGATTGAATAGTTACCCTGTACCGGCACATTTACTGTAAATGTGGTGAATCCGGCGAAGGGGTTCGGATAATTGCTGATAACGCTTACGCCTGCATTCTGCTCTTCTACTCCGAGAGAGAAGCTGATATCTTCTGTCTCTTCGTCATTGAAACGAATGTTTCTGGCTTCGAAAACGTTATCTGCCAGTGTCGCTGTAATGATGCAGATCGGCTCATCTGCCGAGAAGTCATCGTTGCCAGCAACCACTACGCGACCATTGAAATGATCGGCCATCAGAGTTTCGTAAGTCGAATTTTTGACCACATTTTCGATGCGGCCGTTTACTTCGAATTTAAGGCCGAGAGCTCCGTCGAGGTATCCGTTCAGATATACCGGTATCTGATACATGCCATCGTTTACTTCAGCAATTTCGCCAAAATAGAAACCATTGGCCACTTTGCCTTCGGCATTGATTTTGCCACCCTGGGGAATATAGTCATATACCCACGGAAGCTGAGGCACTCTTGCCGAAAGGTAGCTCAGAATCAGAGCTGCGTCGTATTCATTCGCCTGGAACTTAATCTGATTCAAAGAAGAAACCTGATCCGGAAGATTATCAGCAAAATACATATCTCTCCACGGAATGCTGACTTTCTCGCCCTCTGTGTTCAGATAATAGCGTCCATTGTGGTTAACGTCCGCATGATATGCTTCACGTCTTCTTACCGGATCCAGAGGAATATCGGTCGCAATGGATTTCATAATAATTCGTGCGTCATTGACAGTCACAAATCTGCTCTGAGGCATTCCGTAATGCTTGCGGCCTTCAGCTTTCGAGAAGTCCACATCGCCATCGCCCCACCACTCTTCGATATTAAATCTCTTGAGCGCGTTGAAGCGGATGCGGCGATCTGTTGCGCCCGAAGGCGGCCACTGATTCGAAAGCGCTTCGCTTGTAAAGATGGTCTGATCGTCCTGACCGAATTCAAGACCATTATAATAATCGCTTGCGCCGGGTTCGTAATTGCTCTCGGAGTCGCCCTTGATGCCAATGCTGGCGCCGCGGGTTACAACGAGTGTGCCGGTTGTGTAAGGATTGCCGCCGACCGCGCCATAGCAGAATTCAATGTCTGCTTGTGCCGAAAGAGGATCCTGCGATTTGTAGATTTTGACCTGGAAGTTACCAACGCTGGATTTCACAGTTTTGTCGTTGATATTCAGATTCTTCCACTGGATGGTCAGAACATCATTTTCGAACTTATAGGAAATGGTCGAGGGCATGTAACCTTCGAACTGATCATCATCATTTCTGTAGAAGTGGTCGCCCCAGAAGGGAGCAATCACATTTTTCGGATAAGAGCTTGCATTGATAAACATGCCGTTAGGATCGCGTGCGGGCACCAGGGGCGGATCGCCGAAGGTGATAAATCCGTTCACACAAATCCACACGTAATCATATACTTCACCATTAAATTCAACTTCGAAATCAGCCGGGAACTGCAGTCTGTAGTATCCATCGTCCGGATGCTCTGCATAGTTCGGCGGCAGACCGAAGAAAGTAGAGGGAACAGGTACGTCGTTGGTAAGCTCCTGGTATGGGGCCCCAGTCACTACCTCAATTCCCATGAATTCATCATATAACTGCGCTTTGGCAGGCTGTACCGAAAAAGCTATGCAAAACAAAATTGCAATTCCGGCAGCATAAGATAGAAAACGCTTCATTATTAATCTCCTAATTTATTTTTGAAATAATTTTCGCATTATTTCATGCGGGGCCTCTTTTTACTGAGAGGCCCCTGCATTGATTCAGCTTATTTTACAACAACTACCGGATATGCGCTCATCGAGGTGCCGGCTACAAGGCGGATGGTATAGTGGCCATTCGCAAGTGCGGCGCCTGAGTAATCGCGTGCATCCCACTGAACTGTATGTTCGCCTGCGGGATAGTATGCATCTGTCACTGTGGCAACCACTTTACCAAGGTCGTCGACTACATCGATGCTTACATTGCCGCTGCGTACTACGCTGAAGCGGACTGTCGATGTTTCGTTAACCGGGTTCGGCGTTACGCCGTTGATTGCTGTTTCGGTAATCGATGCAACTGGCTGTTCTACGCTGTTCGCCCAGTCGTGTACGATCACAAAGTCTGTAATCGCAGGCTGGTTGATGACAACTTTGAAGTTCTCAGGATCGGTTCTGTCGATTGTTACCGAACCGGTCTGATAGAGAGCGTCGCCAGTGTGCATATTGACGCTGAAGAGATAACCGTCGCTCGAAGCATCGCGCAGATACCATACCGAGCCAGTCGGGTTGACCGCTGTTTCGTCAACTGCCGGAACATCATCGAGGTTCCATGTGATTGTTATCGGATACATCGGTGATGTCTGTCCGTTAACTCCTCCGGGCTGGAACATACCGCGGAAGATTCTCTTCTCTGCCTGGCCGGGTTCCGGTCTCGGGAATATGTTGCGTATCGTACCGTTGGTTGTCTGAATATTCCAGCGTGCATCGAATATATCCTGCTGCGGCAGTGGCGGCAGTTCGTATTCGCAGAATTCCTCGTCGAGATGACCAATTGCTTCGCCGTCAAAGCCGTCGCCGGTTGTGGCACCGACCACTCCGATACCCCATTCGAGGATTTCGAAGCTGCCGCGGCTGTTTTCGATGTAAAGCGGGCAGATAAAGTCTGTCTCATCGCTGAATCTGAGTCTGTATTCACGTTCGATTGTGGTTTCTCCATCACTGATTTCGAGCACGATTGTTACCTTGCCATCCGGATCTCTCGGTACGTTCGAGAAGTCGTCCGAATAGATTTCGAAATTGGCATAAGGCTCATCGAGCGGACCGGTTACACGGCCGGGTCTTACGCTTACTACACCGCCAGTGGGCTCGATAACGGTAACTGTGATTTCTTCAGCTTTCTCGTCGCCAAGAAGGTCTTTGTCATATACTCTGATCGAATCCGTATACGGGCGTCCTTCGTCCACGCATTTGGTTATAGGAAGTGCTTCCAGTTCCGGATCGTGGTTTGTTTCTTCGACTGTCAGTGTGTATGTACGAACGTCAACCAGATCGTCTTCGTCCCATACGATTACTGTTATCTGCTCGGTCTTCGGTGCGTCATCAACGCCCGGAGTACCATAAAGCAGACCGCTTTCTTCGTTAATTCTCAACCATTCCGGTGTGGTTTTCAGACCGGTCAGGTCAATTGTTCCGGCTTCGTCGAAGCAGGGGTCAATCGGAATTTCGTCAAGCGGATAGTCTTCGTATACTAATTCGAATCTGTGGGTCTGACCGAAGTTAGGATCAAACACATTGATCATCTTTTCTTCGTCGTTCATACCCGGGTTATAGTCAGTATCTTCAATCGCTGCGGGCAGACTGGTTGTTGTGATCTCAGGCTGCACGTTGATGAAGATTTCATATGTTTGTTTCGTGAGTCCGTTGTGACCATCATTGATCGCTACTGTAAACAGAGTATCCGTATTCAGAGCGCCATTTTGCTGGTTCGACGGTGTAAGCAGTGCGCGTGCCTGGGCTTCGTCGATGCGAACATTGATGATGCCCTGAGTCTGGAATTCGATTCCGTAAGGATCGGCAAATGTCGGGTCTTCTTCATCATAGGAATAGAAGAAGTCCTCGTTCATCCACTGCGGTTTCATCTGGGTGATAATCGATACTATCTCGCCCTGTTCGTTGCGTACCACTGTGGTGTCTACCACTACCGTGTCGCCTTCCTGCGGATAGATAACCTGGTTGTGGAATCCGTACGAAGTCTTACCATAACGGAAGTCCCAGTTTACTGCAGCGGCGTCCTCCAATTCGTCATCTGTATTGATGTCAATCTGGAATCTGAGCTTATCAGTAAGGTTCGCAATGAATTTATCTTCCGAATTCGTTCCGCAAGGTACGACCGAAGGTTCGTATGTTACGTAAAGCTCTTCGTCGCCCTGCATATTAATTCTTCTGTAAACCTCTTCTGTCTGTGCTGTATGCGGAATTACGCGCGGCACAGAGTCGGTCACAAAGATTTTGAACTGATACGAATTCATGTAGTCGCTTCCGAAGTTGATAGTATCCTGCTGCAGATAGCGCGCATTCGTAATATCATATTCGGGTGTATTCAGATACTCTTTGAATGTTTCCACATAAAGATCGATTTCTTCTTCGCTGTAGCCGGCCTGGCGGAGCGAATCCACAACGCGATAGTGCGGCGGATAGTTCTCTGCGATGACTGTTACATCTTCGCCACCGGGGACGACATACGGGTTGATAGGCATACCGCGGAACAGCAGGTAGCCATTAGCACCGTACAGCGGATTATCGTAATCCGGATGATCTGCGGGCACATGGTCAACAAGCAGCCAGCGTGCAAGACCGGAGTTAGGATTTACATACCATCTGTATGTGATTTCTGAATAATTCTCAGGATCGTTGATTGCTCTCGGATCAAGGAATCTGTTAAGGTCAATTGCTGTGATCGTGAGGATCGAGTCGCGTCCTACGTAGCCTGCGATCTGGTTGTTCTGCAGATTGTCAGGATCGCTGTAGTATCCATCTTCCTGCGGATATTCTCTGTCTTCATAGACATAAATCTTGTGCAGAAGCTCTGTGATATAAGTCGTATCCGGAATGCCCTGTTCGCGTTTCCACGGATATTCGGACGGTCCGATCTGTACGATCGTATCTTTCTGCAGCGATACCACGTTGCCTGTGAACTGCGGCGGTACGGTCGAGCGAACGACTTTGAAGGAAATACCATCGTCGTATGCTTCCACTTCGCCTTCTCTCCAGAGAACTGTTCTCGAGATAACGCGAACAACGTCGCCGGTATCGACCGGGAGTGCTCCGTAGCGTTCGCCGGCGAAGTATGTTACTCTGCCGTCGTTCGATGCGGGCATTTCCGGGCGGTTCTGCAAGAGGCGGTCTACTTTACCAAGCGAGTTGGTAATGCCTGTCAGCAGGTAAGGCACATCGTATTTTCTGCCGGGCAGTGCTGCCTGGTCTTCTTTATATGCATTGTGTCTTATTTGATTAAGCAGGTTGAAGCCGGTTCCGAGATTGAGAAGACCTTCGGATGTGCGGCGCATCAGTGTGTTCGGATTTCTGAAAGAGGAATCCGGCACTAGCTCTACGCGTGCTCTGAAGTTTTCTCTGTATTCAGCTTCTTCTTCTGCCTGGCGGAGATTAACGCGAATATAATCGCCGGTCATCTCGTTGATTACGAAGAATACTGTTTCGTTAAGCAGTCTCGGATCATGGTTGCTTCTATCAATAAGTCCGTCATAGTTGACCATTGTTTCCAGATATACCGGGTAGCCGATCGGATGGAAGAATTCGCCCTTGTCATTTTTGCGGAATTCATCCTGAAGCTCCCAAAGATCGGGGAACAGAGGATCGCCGTTGCCGTCAACTGCATTTGCAATTTCGGGATCGCGTGTCCAGCGTTTTACATATTTGCCGTTGGAGGGCATGTCCGGGTCGTCGAATCTTCTCAGTACCGGAGGAATTCCGACTGCGAAGTCTTCGATCGGGCACATGCGGCGATTAGAATAATCGGCTGCTTTGACGTCGGTGCCTTTATCATATATATCATATATGAGGCCGGACATCAGCGCGCGTTCGTCGAGCGAACCGGTGCCGACTTCATTCTCGGTCGTGCCGTTTCTCAGCGGAATCGGCTCATACGAATAATTGTTAAGCGATTCGAACGGACCCTGTTCGAGAAGTTCGTTGCTGTCATACACGAATGTCAGATAATTCTGCTCGTGATTGAATTCGCTATTTACAAAGAATGTCTCATTTACTGCGCCGGGGAGACCTGACTGGTTTTCGAGCAGAAGGTCAACATTGGCCTCTGTGAGTCCCCAGTAGTTACCGCGGAGTGTGTCAGTGCCGCCAAAGCCGATACCGGTCTGGCCGGCAAGCACGCCCTTGGTGTTCGGTGCGTCGGGCAGTCTGATGAGGAATCTTGCGCTGTTATTATATATAGAGTTGGCTGCTTCTGAGTACATAAACGAAGGCAGCGGGCCCTGAACTTCGCCATACAGGATTGCGCCTGCAAGGTCGCTCGAGGCAAAGTTGCTTTCGATCTGGCCGTTGGTTTTGCTAACCGGTCCGTTTATTCTATTCTGTTCCCATCCGATTTCGGAGGTTGCAACATTACCGGTAACAAGCGAACGGTTGAAGATTAGTTTCAGATCGAAATTGTCCGAGTAAATCGCTGCGCCTGTAAATGCCATGTTGTCCTGCATACGTACACGATTTAAGCGAAGGGTGTCCTCGCGGCCAACGCGCTGTGTTTTCTGGACATCAAGCAGGTAGATTGCGCCGCCAAGGCCAACGCCATTTTCGGGAAGACCGACTTCAGGATGGAAGCGGACAACATCGATATTGGCTGTGTCTGTCGGGTTAACTTCTTCCCAGTCTGCGCCCGCGTTTTCTGTTTTTGCTACATAGCCATATGCGCCTACTACATAGCCGTAATCAATGGCTACGAAGAATGCGTCATAGAGATTATAATCTTCGCCGGCATCCTGTTCAGCCCAGGTGTCGCCGCCGTCATTTGTCATTTTGATCATACCGAAATCGCCAGCGATATAGCCGGTGTTCTGATCGGTAAAGTAGCTTGCATGGAGATTGACATCCACGTCAGCGTCTATGATGTCCCATGTGTCGCCGCCGTCTTCTGTGCGAATGACTGCACCGAGATCGCCTACAATGTAGCCGGTCGATGCGCTCTGGAAGAATACATCGTTAAGTGTGGTTGCAAGGCCGGGGATAAACTGGATGTCCCAGTTCATGCCGCCGTCGATTGTGGTAAGGATTGTTCCTCTTTCGCCGACTGCAAAGCCGTCTGCAAGACCTGTGAAGTATACATCATTCAGATCATTGGTCTGAGGCTGCATTGCCGACCATGTCATACCAGCGTCTGTGGTTTTGAGCATGATACCATTATCGCCTACTGCATAACCGACCTGGGTGCTGGCAAATGTAACGCCGTTAAGCTGGCTGGCTGTGGGCGAATTCATCATAATCCAGTTTGCGCCGCCATCGGTGGTCTTGAGGATAACGCCGCGATCGCCTACCACGTAGCCGGTCATTGCGTTTGTGAAGAATACATCATTCAGGCGGAAGTTTGTGCCCGAATTCTGATATGTCCACTTGTCGCCGCCATCTTCGAATTTTACGATGACGCCGTTATAACCAACTGCAAAGCCTGTGTTCATGTCCACCCATGCTGTTGCATAAAGAGGATCTGTCAGAGGCATTGTGCCTTTGCCGATCTGAGTCGTACCAGTTCCGCTCTGAGCTTCGATAACGTCGTCGTCGACTTCGATCTCGTTGCCGAGGAATCTGGTGAGCATTCTTGCGTCCGGAGGATATTCGAAGCTGCGGAATGCCATGACATCGTCATTGCTGGTAAACCAGTTGGCTACACCGTTAGCATCATAATATACTTCGTCCAGATCGCTGACAAAGAATCTTCTGAAAGATGTGGTCGGATGCACCATAGCAATAGCGCCGCCGTTACCATTATATACCATGTTTTCTGTGAATTCAACACCTTTTACAACGTTAAGGTCGGCATTGAGCGCGTAGATAGCGCCACCGCCGCGTACATCCATCCGAAGGTCGCCGGTTACATCTGCGCCGACTTCATTGCCTTCGAACAATGCGCGTACAATCTGTACTATACGCTGGCTTGCCGGAAGCGGAGTTGCGTTCGGCAGGTGATAGTCTATCGCGCCGCCCGAGAAGCCTGCGGTATTATCAAGGAATTTAATTGGATAATTTCCGCCATAGCCGATCAGGTTTTCATCTTCGACGCCGCCAGCACCATTGATGGTCATGTGGCGTTTGCCGAAGATCGCGCCGCCGGAGGCGACTGCTTCGTTGCTTTCGAATGTAACATTGAATCCATAATCTCTTGTGAAGATATGATCATCGCTGCCGCCGATGATGGGCGACATGCGCGGATCGGTATTGCCATCAACATAGATAGCGCCGCCGGCTCCGGCAAAGTTATCGATAAATTCGGTAGGATTGCCGATCATATCTCTTCTGGGGCCGCCTCTTACCTGGAGACGTCCGAGAGTATTTTCGCAGAATATAGCGCCACCCATCGAAAAGTAGCCTGCATTGAATCCCGCTTCGGGGGTATCCATAAATACAGCGTCTGTCTCGTTTCCGGTGAAATTACCGGCTACGATGAGCGAGGTGTAGCGACCGACGTAAAGCGCGCCGCCGCGGGCACCCTGAGATGCGCCTGCATCCTGGAAGTTAACAGCCATGTTGTCGGTAGCGTCGAAAGTATCTTCCTGGTCGAATTCAACTTCCTCGCCGCCAATCATGATGCTATTGTTAACGCCTAAGCCGATTTCGAGCTGGCGATCGGGATCGCCTTCTGCGCCTGCGATATAAATAGCGCCGCCAAATGCGTGGTTGCCGTATGCATTCGGGAAGTCCGCCGGTTCTTCGAGGTCTGTGACGACTTCGACGGGCGGGGTGCCGATCATTGTGCGGCCAACATTGGCGAGCTGTGTAAAGTTACGGTCAAAATTCAGATTACGCATGCGGCCCAAATAGACAGCAATACGTCCGTCATCGAATGCCTGGCGTTCGAAATCAGAATCAAACGGTTCGGGCATATTTTCATCAATATAGTCTATTGCAAGGATCGGATTGTCTTCGAGTACTTCCGAAGTCGTTCCGTCTTTGTCAGTAATATTCGGGTTTTTGTCGAGAGTATAAGTATCAAGCACTCTGTCGGACATCGGGTATCCGTGGGGAGCCTGCAGAATCTGCAGCGCGCCGCCGCGATAGCGTGCCATGTTGTGCACAAAATCGCAATTCAAAAGCCATGTCCTGGAGCTGAAAGTTGTGATAGCGCCGCCGGCGCCATTAGTAAGCTGATTAAGTCTTTCATTAATCTGTACCCACTGCGGACCCATGGCTGCCACATCGTAAAGCGGCAGACGGTCTACTGTGGTGTCTTTGCGCATTTCTTCAAAGGAGCAATTGCGGAAGAATGCTGCTCTCGCGCCGGGAAGCACAATAATGTGGCCCCATTCGCGGGAGAAGTTATTTGTTTTCTGTCCGATAAAGCGAATCTGCGACTGGTCGAAAGGCACTTCCTTTGCGCCAAGGCGCTGCCAGGGGCGGATACGCAGGTTAACGTCGTCGTCCGGATTCATATAAAGACGAGCGGCGTAGAACATAATAGCTTCTTCGTAGGAAATTTCGGCTTCTTCTGCGCCGATGTCCATGTCGCGCTGGTTCGGATCAGCCGCCGAAAGCGGGAAATCTCTGACAACACGGTTCTGTATGTCGAGCTTAACATTAAATATAATGTTCTCTTTGGACGGGTGTACCGTGGGATCACGGTCGGTGTCGACATCAACAGTGTTATCCGTGCCTTCATAAAGGAAATAGTCAAGGTCGGAATATCCGTCGAATCCCTGCGGGTTGCTCGGGCTTCCCGGGGTTGCGATGGGGTTGATGCCATCGGGATTTGCGTTGTAGTCGGTCATCGCAAAGCCATCAGCAATAATACGGCCACCAGTGGAGTCGATAAGACGTCCGTTGGGGTAGAAATAAATTTCTGTTCCGGGCTCGATAATGAGAGTGCCTCCCACTACATAATCGCGATTGATTATGTACGTGGAGTCCTTAACGAATACTCTCACGTCGCCGGGAGCGATACGCCCCGAAACAAAAACTTGCTGTGCATACCCCGCACTAGTGGCAAGCAGGCCCAGCAATAACGCGAATAAACTCAAACGAAGCAATCGTTGCATGTTACCTCCGATTAATAAATAATTAAGTACAAAAAATTAAATTCTATCTATGATACTTCTTAATTTCGCATAAATACCCGGTTCTCATCATTCAATTTTCATGCCAAGTCGGGCGAGTCCGGACTTTGCATAGCCAGCTATTTCGGAGAATTTTTCTTCGGCTATTATTTTCCGGTATATTTCCTCGGCTTTGTTGTTGTCTCCGGTTTGCTCATAGCATAGGCCGGCGTAATACTGATAGCGGTTTCGTACTGCGGGAGCCTCTGCCATTGAGGCGGCTTCATCGTATTTCCGGGCGGCTTCGGCGTATTTGCCGTCGTTTTCCAGACAGCTTCCGATTCCGGCAGTTGCGCCGAAACTAACCACACGGCTATCGGCCGACTGCGCTATTTCGAAATATTTTCTTGCTTCTTCGAAATTCCCGGTCGCCAGCAGCGAGTTGCCAGCATAAAGCGCGGCAGTCCTGCCGGGCGCAGTCCCGTCGAATTCCTTTGCAATTCTGATAAGACCATAACGCTTCAGCTCGGGCAGTGCCGAGTCTCCGTAGAGCGCTTTGGTATAATCCATCTGTTCGTAGGCCGGCAGTATGCTGGCGAGCTTTTCGGCTGCTTCTTTTTCATTAGCGTTCTGCACCGAATTCATATAATAAATAACGCCCACAATGGCCACTATCGCCACTGAGGCTATTATTATCAGTGTCTTATACTTGCTGATGAAAGACTGTACCTCTTCTCCCTCTGATATTTCTGCCGGTTCGAATCCCTGGTTTTCAGTGTTCTCTGCCATGGATTGGTTTCTCTCTTCCTTTATATATATTTACGACAATTTTTTACTGTCTGATTTTACGATTTTTTTGTACGCCCGAAGGGAATCGAACCCCCAGCCTTTGGAACCGGAATCCAACGCTCTATCCAATTGAGCTACGGGCGCAGCTATTCCATTATATTTTATCCACAAATATAGTAAGCCGATTACGAAAATCCAATGATTAAATTCGCGCCAGAGGCGATTATGGCCTTTTCGTAATCGGTTTTTACTATTTTTTTTGTGTGGGGCTTTCCACACTGTCAGATTTATTACACACTATTGCCTTACACTATCTTTCTCAGAATTTTGCCGTCTCCCGGATCGCATTTTTTACGTCCTCCTTATTGATCAATATCGCCTTTTCGTATTCCTTGGCGAATCCGACCGGAACGTCCTTCGATCCGATGCGCCCCACTGGTGCATCCAGATATGTGAATGCCTCTTTGGCTATCGTTGCGGCTATCTCGCCGCCGAACCCGCCGGTTATGTTGTCTTCGTGCACCACCACTACCTTGCCGGTTTTGCGGACTGACTCGAGCACCGCCTCCCGATCCCAGGGGATCAGCGTCCGCAGATCGATGATCTCCACGTCGACGCCTTCGTCTTCGAGCTCGCGCGCGGCGTATAGAGTCTGATGGATTCCGGTGCCATAGCTGACTACCGTTATATCGCTGCCCTTGCGACGCACTTTTGCTCTGCCGAATGGAATTATGAAGTCATCGCCGGTTTCAGGGCCGAATGCCTGCTTGAAATTGTATAAATATTTTGGCTCCAGGAACATTGTTACTCCTTCGGAGCGTATGCTATTCCGGAGCAGCCCCGCAGCGTCCTCGGCAAATGCCGGGGTCAATACACGCAGGCCCGGAATGGACGTAAATACCGCCTCGAGATTTTGCGAATGATAAAGTCCCCCCTGGATATATCCGCCGCTGGCCAGGCGTATTGTCACATTCGGCGAAAATTGTCCGCGGGTGCGCCAGTATTCGTGGGTGCATTCGATTAGCTGCTCCATTGCGGGCCAGAAGTAATCGGCGAACTCGGCGCCCTCGACTACCACGCGGATGTCGTCGCGATAGCGGGTGAATCCGTTAGCGGTGCCGACGATCTGATCCTCGGCAATTGCGGAATTAAATACGCGGGCTTTGCCGAATTCCTCGGGCATACCTTTGACTACGTTAAATACACCGCCCTTGCCGATGTCCTGCCCCCAGAGATAGGTGTGCGGATTACGGCGGAATTCCGACTTCAGAGTATTATTAATTGCCTGCAGTAAGGAGATTTTCTTGCCATTTTCGTTTATTTCGCCCTCTTCGATGCCTTCTTTTTTCGCATATTCATCTGCGAATATATATTTATCCCACGAGCTGCCGTCTGGGTCGGGTGCGGCTTCGGCTTCGTCTGCAGCGTCGAACATCTTCTGCTTGATATCCTCTTCGATCTTCTCGAGCTCGTCTTTGGTCAGGTATTTTTTGTCCAGCAGATGCCAGCGGAACTGGAGCATCGGGTCGCGGCGCTGAACTTCGTCGATTTCGTCCTGCGGGCGGTAATTTTCCTGCTTGTCGGAATTCGAATGCGAGAGCATTCGGTCGCAGTCGGCCTCGACTATTGCGCAGCCCTTGCCGGACTGAATAAATTCTTTCGCTGCGGTGAGAGCGCGGAAGCTGTCGAACGGGTCGCGCCCATCGCAATTGATGATTTTCAGATTGCTCATTCCGCGAAAATTATCTGACACTACCTGGTTGACGGTTGCGTCGCGCAGGGGCACAGAGATACCGAATTTATTATTCTGTATTACGAATATCACTGGGGATTTATCCCATGTGGCTGCATTGATTGCTTCGTAGTAATACCCTTCCGAGATTGCCGATTCGCCGCTGGAGCAAATCGCAATCTCATCGCCCTCGTATTTTTTGATTGCGCGGGCGACCCCTGCGGCGTGCAGCGAGTGATTGCCGGTGCACGATGAGACATTCTCTATATTGATCTCCGGCTTGGCGAAGTGGTTGCTCATGTGGCGGCCGCCGCCTGCTACGTCGGTGTCCTTGCTCAGACCGTTGAGTATTATCTCAACCGGAGTGAGACCGGCAGAGAGAGATGTCATCATATCGCGATAGTAAGGGAAAAGGAAATCTTTATTTTTACGGAATATACGTCCGATGGCAAGCTGAATGCCGTCGTGTCCCGCAAAAGGGGCATGGTACGACCATCCCTTGGCCATTTTGAGGTAAAGCGCAGCTTTATCGTCGAGCTTGCGCCCCATATGGTTGAGCTTATACCATTCGATGACGGTCTCTTTGTCGAATCCCTCGAAATCGAATTTAGAGTATAGCTCTACCTCGACCTCTTTGCCGCCGTATTCCATTTTTACGATTTTTTTCATTTTAGGGCTGACTTTCTTGTCTGCGTTCTTCCTGGTTTTGGATGATTTTGCCATAATATCTCCGGAATTTATATATATAATTCTTAAAATCGGATAAAGTTTGTCTTAGATTATATATAACTGTCGTGTTACGAAAGTATTGTTTTTGGGGCATAGCCCGGGGGCAAGACAATATAATAAATGTCAACGAATTTTCTGCGAAATCATTTCCTTAATCTTTTGGGAAATTAATTTCGGATCGACCCGCCCGCCGGTGTAAGCCATTGCTCTGCCAACAAGATAGCCCAGCGCTTTCGATTTCCCATTAATATAATTATCGACTGCTTCAGGATTCTCGTCGATAGCGCGGCGGGCAGCATCGCCGATCAGCTCCGACGATGTATCGCGAAGCGCGCCCAGCCGCCGGGCCGCGGACAGCGCATCTATCCCATTTTGTTTCATACATTTAATTATCTCGCCGATGGATTCCCGGCCTGCGCGGCCGCCTGCAGTCAATTCGTAAACTCCGGTGATTGTTTCGGGATTGTACTGAATCGAGCCCTTTTTTTCAAATTTTGGGAAAATATCATTCGTCAGAAAATTCGCAAAGCTAACTCTATCCTTATTTATATATATAGCACAGTCGCGAAAAAATTCCAGACGTCCGCGGGTGCCGCTAATCTCTCTCGCCTGGCCGCCGGAAAGCCCATCATGGCTAATTAATTTCCACTCGCTGAACGCGGGTAATTCCGGCAAATTCATTTCAATACTTGCGATAAATTCTTTTTCAATAAAAAAGTCCGGGATGTCGGGTTCGGGAAAATATCGATAATCCGCTGTGGTCTCCTTATCGCGCATCGGTTCGACGATATGCTTATCCTCATTCCACGAAAGAGTTTGCGAGATTATCTCAGCTCTCGAATCGAGCAGGGCTGATTGCCGCTTAATCTCGAACTCAAGCGCCCGCTCCAAATGCCTGAAGCTGTTCAGATTCTTGATCTCTGTCCTCACTCCCGGGCGGCCGCCCGATTCAAGCGAGATATTAGCGTCGCAGCGAAGGTCGCCCGATTGCATATCCCCGCGAGTCAGGCCAGCGAACATCATCATCCGCCTCGCCTCGCGGAATACTTCGGCTGCCTCCGCAGGCGAATTTATTGCGGGCTCTGTGACAAACTCGGCGAGCGGAGCGCCGCAGCGGTTGAAGTCGAGCCAAATCTCATCGCCCCGATGGATCGTGCGGCCGGCGTCCTCCTCGATATGAACCTGGCGCAGTGGTATCCGGAGCAATTCGCCGTCGAATACAATGCTAATCCCACCTCCGCGGCCAATTGGCTCTGCTGCCTGAGTTATCTGATAGCCTTTCGGCAGATCGGGATAAAAATAATTCTTGCGGTCGAACCGGAGCCGTTCACTGATGCTCGCGTCCGCCATCAGCGCGGCGGCAATACCCATGCGAACAAACTCACGGGCCGGAAGCGGCAGAGCGCCGGGATGCCCCATGCATACCGGACATGTATTCCGGTTTGCCGCAGCCGAAGGGTCGTTCGCGCAGGCGCAGAAGGCCTTGGTGCGGCTGTCGAGCCGGACGTGTATCTCGAGTCCTATGACTGGTCTGTAAGCAGGCATATATATGCAAACGGAATCTAATTCAATTTAATTTCAATTTGTTCGTTGATTTACTTAACACAATTCCCGTTTTCTCAAATAATCCTCATAAATCTTTATGAATAAGCGACGATTCGTAATCGGCGACATACACGGCTGTTCAAACACATTCAGCAATATGCTTAATAATAAATTGCAGATTACTCCGGATGACGACATCTACCTGCTCGGCGATTATATCGACCGCGGGCCCGATAGCCGCGGCGTGGTCGAGCGCATAGTGGAGCTAATCGATGCTGGTTATAATATATATCCGATTATGGGCAACCACGAGCAGATGCTGATCGATTCGCTCGAATCCGAGCACAATTTCTGGAACTGGATGATGAACGGCGCCAAAACCACCCTTGCCAGCTTCGAAGCAACCAAAGCCGAAGAGCTCGCGCCCCGCTATCTCGAATTTTTCCGCAACCTGAAATATTTTTATAAAACCGACGATTTTATCATAGTCCACGGCGGACTCAATTTCGATGCCGAAGACCCCCTGAGCGATAAACATGCTATGGTCTGGCTGCGCAACGACCGGGTCGAACCCGACAAAATCGGCGGCCGCCGCATGATTGTCGGCCATACGCCGCGCCCGCTCGAGCACATACGCCGCACGCTTTCGGAAAACAAGATAATGCTCGACGGCGGCTGCGTTTACTATGGCCTGCACCAGGGCCTGGGCAAGCTCTGCGCGCTCGAGATCAATTCAATGGAACTGTTTGTCAATCAGAATATGGACCAGCCCGCATAATCACGGCCTGTCGAAGTGCTGATAGTCCTTCAACGAAGTCCAGTCGCCGCCCCAGCGCCATCCCCGCCCGAGGAAAGCTTTGGTGACGGGATGATCCGAAATCAGAGTGCCAGGCGCATCCGGATCGAACTCCGCGCCATTCGGCGAAATTTTGCCATCCGAATATATTGCCGGATTCTGAAACGGATTGATATCAATCGCGCGGCCGGTGGCGTGGTTCGACAGCCGCTGAGTGCCCGCTATAAACCGATAATTAAACGCCGATGTGTTGTTGTCCTCCATCGAAGCGTCATCCGACCATTCGTAGGCGACGATAGGGATCACTTTCTCGACCGGAAATTTTATTTTTTTTATCAATTTAAAAATTTCATTAATATCCTGCTCTACCGCAATATTGACCACAAGCTGCCCGCGGTGAAGCCTGCCATCGAATGAATAATACTCAACATCGATCAGCCTGAGCGAATCGATGATGCTTTGGGGTGCATTTGTGCCGGCGATTGCCTGCTGGAATGTCATATCGCTGTCAATAATCGCATTGCCGGACGGAGCCATACCCGCCATCATGAAAGCTGCCAGAATCAATCCGAATAATTTACCAAACATATATCCGCCTGTTGTGCATAATTATTAATTTTTATATATATTAATGTCAATTCCATTGCATACTTTACAATTTATTCCATATTTTTGGAAATTAAAATATTAAAAACAAATATTACAGAAAAAATGGCAAAAAAATCATCCCGCGGGAGCAAACGACCTCAGAAAAAACAGGTCAACACCGAGGAAATCAAAAAGTCGGCTGAAAAAAATATGCCGCCCGGCGAAAAATTCGAATTCAGCCTGAAGAATAAAAAAATGCTTGCGGCGATTCCTTTTGCGGTCATGCTGATTTTATTCATTCTGGTGTGGACTACGGAAAACCCCAAGGTCATTGATCCCTGGTTCAGAGCCGCACAAATGGTGGATTCCTCTCGCAAAGTCGACGACCCGGCCCTGCAGAAAGAGCTGCTCGAACAAGGCGGCCAGCGCCTGCGGGAACTTGTCAAAGAGCATCCCTACCACGCGCGGGTGCATTTCCTTCTGGGGTTTTATTATACCACAGCGCAGAAATATGACTCAGCTATCACAGAGCTGAAGGTAGCCATCAATCGCGGCAAAGGCGGCCTGGTCAACCAGGTCGAATTCCAGGCGGCGGACCTGCTGGCACAGGCAGCGCTGAATAAAGCAATTCAGGAATTCCAGACCGGCGATCAGAAGCAATCCATCAACACTCTCAGCGAAGCTATCGAATACAATCCGCGCAGTCCGGAGCTTTACGCCCAGCTTGGGATGGTATATCATCAGCTTCAGCAGCTCGACAGCGCCGGAGTATATTATAAAAAAGCTCTGAAGCTCAATCCCCAGATTCAGCCGGCGCGCAATAATTACGCGCAGATAGAATTCTTCAACGGCACCCAGTTGCTTAAGCAGAATAAGGTCGACAAAGCAATGAAACATTATAAACAAGCTTTCAATTTCGGCAACGAAAATCCGCAATTGATGAATAATATCGGTCAGAATCTGATGGCAAAAAATCGCCCGGGCCTGGCGGTGCGTTTTTTCCAGCAGGCGGTCAACGCAAAGCCGGATTTCGCAGATGCTAAAAATAATCTGAAAATTGCAAAGCAAATGACCGGTCAGAAATAATTTTTGATTAATCAGAAACAGAATTTCAAATGGGATACGTAAGCAAAGATTTTATACATATGGGTTGCGGGCTCCCGCTCGACCCCGGGCGGGTCTGGGATGAAGTGCCCTATTCCGTCAGGAAAAATATCAATAAAGCAAAGCGCAATAATATTTATATAGAAAAAGTCGATGGCAAACCCGCCGACATAGCCATCCTCCGCGAGATGTGGTACGATCCGGACGACCCGAATATGCCCCGCCGGCTTGGCGAGGCCGACCACATGTTCATCGCGCGCAGCCAGTCGGGCCAGCCGATTGGCGCATGCATACTGCTGCCTGTGGGCAATCATCTGTTTCTGAATAATCTTGCGGGCAATAAGGAGGGCAAGAAGCTGCGGGTACAGGACTTTCTGCTCTGGCACGCGGTCAATCATTTCGCAGGCTCGGAATTCAAATATATAGATGTCGGCGTTTCCTACCGGCCATCACTCTACAAATTTTTCGAGAAATGGGGAGTAATCCGCTATCCGGTGATATTCAATCCGCCGGAGCTGCCTGTGCGAATATCGGCATTCCCATTTAATTCATTGACATATTACCACCACTCCGACAAAGGCGAGGAACACTCCGCTATCGAAAAGCTGCTTAAAATCACCAGCGCCGGTGCAATCACTTTTGCGCCGTCGCCGGCGTATGCTGCGGAGATCATCGGCGGCGAGGGCTACGAGAGAATCGATTCGACCGACACTTTCCCGGATGTGCCCAAAGGCAAGCCTTCGTTCATCGATTTAAAGAAAATCTTCCATTTGCAGTTCGGCTGCATTATCTTCAATCTCGAAGTCGAAGACCGGCGGATGTGGAATACATACCAGTGCCTCGATGTATTCAAGCGGGCGGCGGTATTCACACAGCTCGACGACCAGCTCGATTATATTGACAAAATTATTGCGAAGCGCAAATCGAATTATCTATACCTGCGCGATAAATTTGCGCTGGACGACATCTACCCCGTCGCACAGGAATCGCGCATACCGGTGTGGTTCAGTTTCCATCACGAATTCGCAGAGCGCTACGCACGCAGGCTGGACGATTTCGAAGTGGATTATATATTCGACGATTCTCAGAAAATTATCGGGCTGCCTGTGCATCAGAACCTGACCGAGCAACATCTGGATTATATGTATGGCATATTCCGCGGAGTATTGAACCTTTGCAGCGAATGGGAGCACACGGACGTTTACGGAGATTACAAGGAAAAATAAGGAAGGCATGATGAAAGTACCATTTGTCGATTTAAAACAACAGTATGAATCAATAAAAGCAGAAATAGGCCCGGCAATTGCGAATGTGCTCGACAACACGGCGTTTGCGCTGGGGCCTTTTGTAGAAGAATTCGAAAGCAATTTCGCGGCGCTTTGCGGCACGAAGCACTGCGCCGGCGTGAACAGCGGCACATCGGCGCTGCATCTGGCGCTGCTGGCTTGCGGAGTCGGCGAGGGCGACGAGGTAATCACCACCCCGCAGACTTTTATCGCAACAGTCTGGGCAATTTCTTATTGCGGAGCTAAGCCGGTGTTCGTCGATTGCGACCCGAAATATTACACAATTGATCCGCAGAAGATCGAGGAGAAAATCACGAATCGCACGAAGGCGATTATCCCGGTGCATCTTTATGGCCAGTGCGCCGATATGGATCCGATACTCGAAATTGCAAAAAAACACAACATCAAAGTAATCGAAGACGCCGCCCAGTCCCACGGCGCAAAATACAAGAGCCGAATGGCCGGATCGATGGGCGATGCAGCCTGCTTCAGCTTTTATCCGGGCAAGAATCTCGGAGCTTACGGCGAGGGCGGGGCTGTGGTCAGCAATGATGACGAGATAACCGAAAATGTCCGCTTGCTGCGCAATCATTCGCAGCCGGAGCGGTATATACATACCCGGCTGGGCTTTAATTACCGGATGGAGGGCATCCAGGGCGCGGTGCTCAACGTCAAGCTGGCGCATCTGGAGGATTGGAACAATCGCCGCCGCCAGGCCTCGGATTTATACCGAAAAAAACTGTCGAATATACCTGAGGTCGCCGCTCCCAGCGAGGCCGATTACGCGCGGCATATCTATCACCTCTTCGAAATTGCGACGCCATCGACCGAGACCCGCTGCGAGATACAGAAATTCCTGGGCAACCGCGCAGTTCAGACCGGACTGCACTACCCCGTGCCCGTGCACCTGCAGCCTGCTTACGCCAGCCTCGGCCATAAATCCGGCGATTTCCCCAACTGCGAGAAAGCCGCCGGCGAATTGCTCAGCCTGCCCATGTTCCCCGAGCTGACCGAGGAACAGATTATATATATATGCGATTTAATCAGGGAATTTTTCGAGCAAAAATGAGCAATCCCAAAATAACAATCCTGATGTCAGTCTATAACAGCGAACAATTTCTTCGCCGGGCGATGGAGTCTGCGCTGGCACAAACATTCCGCGATTTCGAATTTCTGATCGTCAACGACGGCACGACCGATAGCAGCATTGACATCGTACGCGAATTCGACGATAAACGCATCCGGATTATCAAAAATGAGCGCAACCTCGGCCTCACCGCATCGCTGAACCGGGGGATTAATGAATCAAAAGGCGAATTCATCGCGCGGTTCGATACGGACGATATGATGACTCCCCGGCGGATCGAGGTGCAATATAATTATATGCGTGAAAATCCGGAATGCGGCGTCTGCGCTTCGCTCGCGGATATTATCGACGAAAATGATCAGGTAGTCCGCCGCACAAATTTCCCCGCGCGGCAAAAAGCGATTATGTGGAGTCTGCTGTTCGTCAATCCGATCACGCATTCCTCGGCAATGGTTCGCACTGAATTGTTAAAGAAAAATCCCTATGATGAATATTTCAAAAAATCGCAGGATTTTGAGCTTTGGACACGGCTGATTTTTAAAACGGAATTTGCGATAATTCAGGAGCGGCTGGTCTCGCAGCGCAGACATTCGGGAACGATTTCCGCGACGGCGGGATCGGATCAATTACAATTTGCAATCGAAGCGGCCCGGCGGTACATTCGCAATCTATTCGGCAGCGATTTCGTATTCGACGGCTTCGAGATATTCCGCGACGAGCGGCTCTGGCAATTCCCGCAGATTTACGCCGCCCGGCAGTTCATCGAACGGGCTTATAAATTATTTATGAAAAAATTTGATCCGAATTCGCATGAAAAAGCCGAAATCAATCGCGAATATGGCGTCCGCCTGGGAGCGCTGGCGATGAAAAACATGGCCTCGCCCGGTGCATGGCCGATGATATTATCCATATTGATGAAGCGTCCACAAATTATTTTTGATTATTTGAAATACTGATATGAAAATTCTGAACATAACATCACTCGATACCGGAGGCGCAGGCATCGCCGCAATCAGGCTGCACCGCGCGCTCCGCGAAGCGGGTGAGGAATCGAAGCTGCTGCTTATGTTTAATAAAAAGGCCGTCGAGGAATCATATCAATTCAACGATTATAAAAATCCCGGCGCTGTCGGCAATACCCTGCATTTTTTCCGAGCGGCATTTTATCCGGGAATTAATAAACTAAAAATGCTGGGGCGCAAGGGCGAGTTCGAGATTTTCTCGCCGCCTCAATCCGCATTCGACCTGACTTCGCACCCCTTATTCAAGTGGGCGGATGTGGTCAATCTGCACTGGGTGCCGTATTTCCTGGACTGGCGGACATTTTTCCGGCGCGCAGACCGGCCGGTGGTCTGGACTTTTCACGATATGTTTCCATTCTCCGGCGGCTGCCATGTTACCTTCGGATGCAAGAAATTTATGGAGGATTGCTCGGATTGCCCTCAGCTTCAGGGTACGATTAATCCGGATTTTTCAAAAAAATATTTAAATATAAAAAAAGAGGGCATGACCACGGCTAAAAATCTTACCGTGGTGACCCCTTCGCGCTGGCTTGGCGAAACCTCAGCCGCCAGCCCTTTATTCTCGCCATTCCCGCATGAGGTAATCAATAACGGCATTGATTCTCAAAAATTTACGCGCCATGATCCCACGGAAGCGCGTCGCGAGCTGGGAATCCCGGAGGGCCGGCGGGTACTGTTGTTCGTATCCGACAAGCTCGACCGCTGGTATAAAGGCTATCGGGTTATTCTGGAGGCCTTCGGAAAGCTCTCCGGCCGGAGCGACGTCCTGCTCGTATCGCTTGGCGAATCCGCAGGGATTGACATTCCCGAGGGCCTGCCGCTGCATGAACTGGGCTTTATCGCCGGCGAGGAGAAAATAAGCATGGTTTATTCCGCAGCTAACGCATTCGTAACTCCATCGCTGGCGGATAATTATCCGAATACCGTCGTCGAATCGCTGATGTGCGGCACTCCGGTCGTCGGATTTCCGATCGGCGGCATCAAAGAAATGGTCGATCACGGCGAGAACGGAATTTTATGCGAGGAGCCGAATTCTGATTCGCTTGCGAAATCTCTTAATGATTTTTTGGATAATAAATATTATTTTGATAATCTTAAGATCAGGAAAAATTCGATTGGGCAGCGCGATCATCTCGTAATGGCCAATAAATACATTGAATTATATGAACATATGATAAATACAAAAAGTGAGTGATATGAAAAAAGCATTTATTACAGGCATAACTGGCCAGGACGGTTCGTATCTGGCGGAATTTCTTTTATCGAAGGGCTACGAAGTTCACGGCCTTATCCGCCGTGCAAGTACGTTCAATACGCACCGCCTCGATCATATATATATGGACCCGCACCACCCTCAGGCAAATTTGAAGCTCCACTATGGCGATCTGGCCGATCCGGGGCTTTTGACCGAAATTATATATAATATCGTCCCCGACGAGGTCTATCATCTCGGCGCGCAGAGCCACGTCCGCGTTTCGTTCGATATGCCGGAATACACGGGCAACATCACCGGGATCGGCACCACGCGAATTCTGGAATCGATCCGCCGCAGCGGGATAAAAACACGGTATTACCAGGCGTCGTCGTCGGAGCTTTTCGGAGCCGCCGCACCGCCGCAAAGCGAAGGCACGCCCTTCCAGCCGCAGAGCCCTTACGCGGCAGCCAAGCTATACGCATACTGGATTACGGTGAATTACCGCCAGGGGTATAATCTGCACGCATCAAACGGGATATTGTTTAATCACGAAAGTCCGCGCCGCGGCGAAACCTTCGTTACGCGAAAGATCACTCGTGCGGTGGCGCGTATTCTCGCCGGGAAGCAGCCTCAGATATACCTCGGCAATCTCGATGCCAAGCGCGACTGGGGATTCGCACCGGAATATATCGAAATGATGTGGCTGATGCTCCAGCAGGACAAAGCCGACGACTACTGCGTCGGCACCGGTCAGAGCCACTCCGTGCGGCAATTCGTCGAGGAAGCTTTCTCATACGCAGGAGTCCGCATCAAATGGGTCGGCGAAGGCATCGAAACGCGCGGAATCGCCGAAAGCTTCGATGAGAAATGGGGCAATGTACTCAAGTCTGGTCAGACACTTATCGCGATCGATCCGCGATATTTCCGGCCGACAGAGGTGGACTACTTGCTTGCGGACATCAGCAAAGCCCGCCGTCAGCTCGAATGGGGGCCCCGCATTACATTCAATGAACTTGTGCGTATCATGGTGGATTTCGATATGATGCACAACGGCCTCGAATCGAAAGGCGAGGGGATTGCCGCAATCCGGGCAAAAGGCCTGGACTGGACGAATCACGAATTTGTCAAATTTTATTGATTTAATTAATTATGGAAAAAAATTCTGAAATACTGATCGCCGGATACCGCGGGATGGTCGGCAGCGCAATCCATCGGAATCTAATATCGAAGGGATATAACAATTTCATTTTGAAGGATATCGGCGATATTGATTTCCGCGATCAATCCGCCACCGAAGAGATGTTTGCCGCCGAAAAGCCGGAGTACGTCTTTCTCGCAGCCGCTCGCGTGGGCGGAATTGTGGCCAATAACACCTATCGCGCGGATTTTATTTATGACAATATTGCGATAGCTATGAATATCATCCATGCGGCGTGGAAAAGCGGCGTATCCCGCCTGCTGAATCTCGGCTCCTCGTGCATTTATCCCAAAGGGGCGCCCCAGCCGATGAAGGAGGACTATCTCCTGACCGGGCAGCTCGAGCCGACCAATGAACCATATGCAATCGCCAAAATCGCCGCAATTAAGCTCTGCCGCTATTTCAATGAGCAATACGGCACGGATTTCATTTCCGTAATGCCGACAAATCTATACGGTCCGAACGACAATTTCAATCTCGAGAAATCTCACGTGATGCCGGCGCTAATCCGCAAAATGATCCTCGGCCGCGCTCTAATGATGTCGGATTATGACTTCATCCGGCGCGATATTTCGGCCCGGCCGCTGGGATTCGGCCTCGATCGCGATTTTGCTCAGGCCACCGAAGATGAGCTTCGCGACGTGCTGTCGCGGGTGGGGATTTATGACGACAAAATCCGCCTGTGGGGCACTGGCCGTGTAAAGCGGGAATTCCTCTACGTCGAGGACATGGCAGACGCCTGCGTTTATCTGATGGAAAATTATGGATTTGAAAAAATCGGGGAATTTGTGAATATCGGTACCGGCGAAGACCTTACGATCACCGATCTTGCGCGGATTATCAAAGATGTGGCCGGATACCGCGGCGAGCTTGATTTCGATTCTTCAAAGCCGGACGGCACTCCGCGGAAGCTGCTCGATGTATCGCGGCTGAATAATCTTGGCTGGCAGCATAATGTCTCGCTGCGCGAGGGCATTACACGGGTGGTCGATAACTATCTGGAATCATGAGTGCGAGCGGACAAAAAGCTGGGTAAAACGGAAATAGACAGATTTGATCAGAAATAGAGGCGATATATATATATCGTTCATCAGGAATGCGCGGCGGCACTGCTTTACGCCCTCCCAGATATTGCCAATATTGCGGTTGCTCTCGCCGCCGTAGCGCATGTGTATTATTACTTTTGGCACAAACGCCGCCCTGAGGCCAATAATATCGCAGAAGCGCAATATCAGCTCAAAATCGGCCGAGATATTCAGCTCGGTATTGAATCCACCATAATTAATGTAATGCCGGCGGCGGGCGAAAAAAGTCGGAGTCGCCGGAAACCATCCCGTCTTCATAATTCCTGTGCGGAATGGCAACGCCTTCCAGTAGCGGATAACCTTCTTTTGCCCGGCAGTGCGGCGAATGTATTCCATCTCGGCGTAAACGCAGTCGGCAAGAGTAGAAATAAACCTATCGGCAATCATTTCAATGGCCCGGGGGGTGGAGTAGTAATCATCTGAGTGAATAAATCCGACGATGTCGCCGGTGGCGTGGCCTATGCCCTTGTTCATGGCATCATAAATCCCCTCGTCGGGCTCGGAGACGATTTTATCTATACGATCGGTATATCTGGCCGCGATTGCGAGGGTGCCGTCGGTGCTGCCGCCATCGATAATTATATATTCGATATTGTCATAGGTCTGGTCGAGTACGCTCCGAATGCATTCCTCGATATGCTCCTCGCCATTATAAACCACCGTAATGATCGATATTTTTGGCTTTTTCCGCTCCGGACTCATACAGCCTGATAGAAAGTATCACTAATAAACGAAACGGTATAAATAAGTACAATGAGTGCAATCCCTCCGAATACGAAGGGACGGTATTTTCGCCATTTTTCGCTTGTGAATTCGCCGTTATAAAGCAGCAGCAATACCAGCGGCACCACCGGAATCAGATAGCGGCCCTGCATTCCGAATATCATATGCGCGCCCTTGGGCGACCCCACAATTAAGAATCCGACTATTATCATCATTAAATTGATAAATCCAATTGCAAATATAATAAGTTTCTGCCAGGGTTTGATGTCGAATTCGCGGCGTCCATCGGTTAGCGCCGCTATTAACAGCACAATGCCATAAAGCGCAAGCCAGAAAGTCGGCAGATTAGTATATGAATACCCGAACCGGCCAATAATTCCTGCAGCCCACTCCTGTTTGAAGTGGAGTATATTCTGGAAAACCAGCCCGATAAATTCAAAAGGCTGCTCGAGCCGGTCGAAAATGCTGCTCATGCCTCCGAAAGCAAAATCTTTCTGGAAAGCCTGGCCGGTGCTGCCTTTGACAGCAGTTGCCATTATCCAGTCCCAGGTCACCGATTCTATATAGTATGTTAATATAACAAACGCGATCATTAATATATATATAACTATATTATTTATCTTGCGATAAGGGATAATGAAAAACAAAAATCCCAGCAAAAAATACCCCTCCTTGGAGGCATTGAGTACCAATAATATTGCAATAATTGCCGCATAGTCCGTGAATCTAAGGCGTTTTATTCGGTCGTCCAGCGCAAGCCTGAGGATATAAGCTACTAATAAAAACGAGGAGGCTATCACCATAACGTCATAGGTCACCGAAGCCGCCTGGAATAGCGCCATAGGCATCAGACCCGCCAGCATAAATACATTTTTGAAAACCGGAGTAACACGAACAGCAAGATACAAAAGAGCCAGATACGCAAATAAAGAAAACACCCTCGCCGACCATAATATGAATATCGGATTGGAGTCAATAAATTTGCCAAAAATAACGCCGACCGCAGCGGGGATATACGGAAGAGGATTATTTGACTGATTCGGATTTGAGTAAAACGTGGTTTTACTCGGTTCCAGATCTACCGTGCGGATTTCTTCGAGTTTGCTTTCGGGTATTTTACTGCCCTGATGAAACGGAATGCCCTGGAAGCTCCGGACCATATTGACAAGATTCTCGGGCAGATCGACTCCTCTTTTGTTATTGCGAACCTCCGGCGTCCAGTCGCCCTGGGCAATAGAGTATGCATACAAAAAATGGCGATCCTCGTCGTTCGAATGAAATGGCGGATTGACTAATGCAATTGACCACCCCAGAACAAGCCCAATGATAACCAGCAGCCATTCCGGACGAACCGGAAGGAAGTTTTTCCTCGTTTTATCGCTCATAACTATCTGATTTTTTAATTAATCCTTAAGCTTTAATCTCAATATGCTGTAAAAAAAGCTGAAAATAATTATCTGCACTCCGATCGCCAGAAACGCCACCGACGTAATCACTATTCTCATGGTCTGTGTAATTCCCAGCGCCTGAAATGACCCCTCCTGCCAAATGACAAAAGAATATATTGCTCCGCCGACGCCTGCCAGCAATAATGCCCCGCCAAGGATGATCCCAAACTCGAGCGTGATTTTATTAAGCCAGTGCTCCAACCGTTCATTGCCCGGGATTAACTTCTCCTGGATGGCATACGTTTTTGTCAGCACCGCAAATGCCACAGACTGGAAGCCGATGATAATTGCCGCCACAGCAAAAAGTATTGTGTGTATATCCAACGCGGCTTTGGGACCGGGAAGCAGCAATAGAGTCACAAATACTCCGACCACCATCAACAGCAATCCGGGATAGAAAAACAGCCAGCGCGGGCTGTAGAGCAGCAGAAAGCGCAAATGCCTCCATCCGTCGCGGAAGCTGCGCAGGTGGGGTTCGCCGCTGCGGCCGTCCGGCGATAGAGTAGTTGGCACTTCGGCAATGTCAAGTTTATGTAGTGTGGCTTTGACCACCATTTCGCTGGCGAATTCCATTCCGGTGGTTCTAAGTTCCATCCGCTCGAATGCCTTTTTGGTGAAGCCGCGCAGCCCGCAGTGGAAATCTCCTATCCGGCTGCTGAAGAACAGCCGGCCAATAAAGGAAAGTACCGGATTGCCCAGATATCTATGCAGCGGCGGCATTGCCCCGGGCTTGATTCCGCCCTTGAAACGGTTGCCCATTACGAGGTCGTGGCCCTCGCGCAATTTCTCCACAAATGGCATGAGCGCAGTGAAATCATAGCTGTCGTCGGAATCGCCCATAATTATGTATTTGCCGCGGGCCGCTGCAATGCCTCCGATCAATGCGTTGCCATAGCCGCGGGCGGGCACATTAACCACTCGCGCGCCGAGATTGCGCGCAATCTCCTGCGAGCCGTCGGTGCTGCCATTGTCGCCGATCACGACCTCGCCGTGGATTTTGTGCTCTTTCATAAAATTCATGGCCTTGCTGATGCATATACCGAGGGTTTCGGCTTCGTTCAGGCAGGGCATGACAACTGATAATTCGATTTCGTCGCGAATTGTGTCGGGGTTTTCTGTCATTTCACCAAATATAATTTAATTATATTACTTAATTACAAAATTACAATGTTATGCCGTAAATTCAAGCTTTTTTATTATTGAAGCTATGATTCACAAGGAATTACACGATTTTATTTTTATTATCGTGATTTTTTTATAGATACCACCAAATTTTCCTTTCAAAAATCAGGGAGCGATTATGGATTTCAATAGAATTTTCGACGAATACAATACCATCGCCGTTATCGGAATGTCCAAAAATGCCATGAAGCCCGCCCACCAGGTGCCCGCATATTTCATCGGCCAGGGATATGATATATATCCGATCAATCCGACCACCGACAGCATTGCCGGACTTAAGGCCTACCCTTCGCTCAAGGACGTTCCCGCCAAAATCGACATTCTGAATGTATTCCGCCCCTCAGCCGAGGCCGAAGCCATCGTCAGCCAGGCCGTAGAACGCCGCAAAGAAACCGGCGACATCCGCCTTATCTGGCTGCAGGAAGGCATAATAAACGAATCAGCCAGGCAGCTCGCCGAAGATAATGGCATTGAGTTCATTCAGGACAAATGCATGTATAAAGAATACATCCATAAATAATATGTACCCCCAATATAATTATTTAGATTTAATATTTTATTAAAAAAGCGCGACCCGATTCATCAGGACGCGCTATTTTTTTAATAGCGGCAATTATTCTTCTTCCAGCTTCCTGTTTATGCGGTTGAGCATAAAGGTCTCGAACATGCCGTTGGACTGCCAGAAATGCACCGAGCTGGTGACGTGATCTTCCCAGCCGCTGACTTCGCCGTTAAGCAAAAGCTCTACCGATGCGTCTTCCTGTTCCTTCAGTATAAATTTGTACTGCATGCGGCCGTTTGTCCAGATTCCGCCGCGAATGACGGGCACTTTGAGGCTGTATTTCTTCAGCGAGTCCAGGGTCTCGTCGCCCTCGACAAATACGCACATGTCGGATTTAATTACTCCTTTGAAGAACCCCTCGTCGGTCTGGCGGTAGTTCTCGGTCATCACCATGCAGCCAATTTCCTTTACTGATTCCTTGACCGCAGCCCATACATCCTCGAACGGGCGGTTATAAACCGCTTCGTATTTATCTTTGTAATATCTCAGATGCTCCGGGACTTTCTGGGGTTCGTCCATCATCATTTGTTCCTGTTCAGAGCCGGGCTCCTGCATCTGCTGGCCGGGCTCTTCCATTTTTTCTTCGGGTTCCTGCATCTTTTCTTCCTCGGGCTCTTGCATTTGTTCCTGTTCAGAGCCGGGCTCGACCATCGGCTGTGCAAATGACTCAGAAGCCGTAAACACAAGCGCGATCGCTATAAATAAAGTAAGATAGAATTTCATCGCTCTCTCCGATTAATCTTTCAAATTCAACTATTCAGCAAATTAAAATTTAATCTAAATAAATATAAAAATCAAGTGATTATTGCACTTCCTCGCGACTGAGCCGCACCGAAACAACTTTCGAGACGCCGTCCTCCTGCATTGTGATGCCATACATTGTGTCGCAGGCAGCCATTGTGCGTTTATTATGAGTAACAATAAGGAATTGAGTATTAGCGCTGAATTCCTTAATCATTTTTATAAATTTATCAATATTGGCGTCGTCCAGCGGCGCGTCCACCTCGTCGAGTATACAAAACGGGCTGGGCTTGACGAGATAAATCGCAAACAGCAGCGCAATCGCCGTCAGAGTCTTCTCGCCGCCGGAAAGCATATCGATCGTATGCGGACGCTTGCCGGGGGGGCGTGCGGTAATCCGGATATCGCTTTCGAGCACATTGCCCTCGGCCAGATGCACTTCGGCCTCGCCTTCTTCGCCAAACAGCGTTATAAACAGATTCCTGAAATTAGTGCGTACCTCGTCGAAGGTTGCCAGGAAGTTCCGCTCGGCGGTATCATTGATTTCGACAATTGTCTCCTGCAGCGTCTTTTCGGATTCTTTTAGGTCGGCCACCTGCTTTTCGTAAAATTCGAGGCGTTCGTTTTCTTTTTCGTATTCTTCGAGCGCCATGAAGTTCACGTTGCCGATATTATTCAGCTTCTCGCGGATTGCGGCCACCTCGGTGCGTGCGGCTTCTATATCGAAATCCTCGTCGATTACAATTTCGGCTGCTTTGGGGTCGGTATCGTATTTTTCACGCATCTTAATCGAAATATTCCTGAGCTGATTGCGATATTCGTTTAGCTTCAGATCCTTTTCGTGAATATTCTCAACTCCGCGCTCGTAGGCCCTGCGTAGCTGCTTCATCGCGTCGCTCTGGCTGTCGGATTGCTCGCGTAGCGAGGCGGTCTGCTCGGCAAGATAGTCGGTGCGGTTGCGGGCCTGTTCGAGCTTAAGCTCTGCGCTTTCGAGCTCTATCTCCAATTCGCCGATTTTTTTATCAAGCTCTTCTATAGATTCGGCATTGGATGCAAGCTCGCCGCGGCGATCTTCGGCGCGTTTTTCGGCCGAATGCTTTCGATCGCGAAGCTGCGCGAGCTCTTTTTCGAGTGCGGCGGTTTCGGCGCGCAAACGCGCGGAGCTGACCTCGGCCTCGCGGTTTTTCTCGTCCCATTCGGCAAGATTTTCCTCGGCTGCGGAGAGATCTTCAGAGAGAGCATCCCGAGCTGCTTCGGCTTCGGTGAGCTTTTCGGTCAGCCCGGCGACATCCGAGCGCATATCCGATTCTTCGGCTTCGGCTTCGGCAATCTCCTCGTTGAACCGCTCCAGATTTTCCTCGATATTAGCAATTTTATTTCCCAGAGATTCGAGCTTCAAATCCTGGCGGGCAATTTCCTGCTCGGTATGTTTAATCTCATTTTCGGTTTTTTCGGTGTCGCGGCGCATCGCATCGAGGTCAATCGAGCGCCCTTCTTCGGTAAGTTCCGCAATTTCGGATTCGATGGAGGCTGCCTCAGCGCGAAGCTCTTCGATCTCGGCGGTGAGCTTATCCATACGCTCTTTTTTGCCGACGGTGCGGCCTTCGGTTTTGGATACCGTCCCGCCGCGGATGATACCGCCCTTCCGAACGAGCTCGCCATCGAGCGTAACGGCGCAGACGGCGCGGCCGGAATCCACCATTTCGGAAGCAATCTTTGTATTATCCACAATCAGAGTGCGACCGAGAATTTCACGTAACGCCGAGCGCAGAGCGTCATCGGTGCGAACGATTTCGCTGGCCCATCCATATATATATTCGCCTTCAGGGGCAGCTTCGGGAGCCGGCACATTGGGCAGCTTCTCGCGGCAGATGAATGTTGCCTTACCCTTTTGCTTGTCCTTAAGCTCCTTTACGGCGGCGTAGGCGTCGCCGAGCGAATCGACCACAAAATAGCGCCCGGTCTCGCCAAGCGCGGATTCCACTGCTATGCGGAATTTCTCGTCGGCGCCGGCTAGCTCCATCAATAGCGATTTGTCGCCCGTTGGCTGCCAGTCTTTGGAGCGGATCAGGAATTTCGAGCTTTCGTCGGTATCGACCAGTCCGGAGAGGAATTCCAGCGACGCGCGGCGCGAACTTATCGCGTTTTTGCGGTCGGTGTGGCGGATTTTTAGCTCGTTTATCTGCGATTCGATCGATTGCTTGCGTTCGCGGGCGAGCTTCAGCGAATCCCGCTTTTCCTCGGCGTCTGCGGCCAGCCCGGAAAGCTTCTCGTTCATCGTCTGCCGTTCGGACTCGGTTTCGTCAATCTGTGAGCGGAGCTGACCGATGTCTTCGGTGCCGGAGTATATCCTCTGCTTCAGCGAATCCTTGCGGCTTTCGTTTTTCTTCAGATTATTGGTCAAAGATTCGATCTGATTTTTAACCGAGATCACCTCGCGGCCGGCAGAGGCTGCCTTATCGCGAAGATTACGCACCATCTGCCATACTTCGTCGCGCGAGCGTTTTATCTGCTCGAAGTCTGATTCTATCGAGAGTTTCTGGTCATTCAGTTGAATTAATTTTTCGGAAGAATCTTCGATATTTCTTGTGAATTTTTCAAAATTATTTTCTAATTCCTCAATCTCTGCCTTCAGCCGCTCGCTGGCGGAATTCATTGCGCTGATGCGTTCGCGGCTGACGGCCGAGGCCTGCTTTTTGTCGGAAATAAGCTGGTCGATCCGGCTTTGCTCGGCGCGGGCATCTTTATATTGCGCATCGAGTTCGTCGATTTTGCTTTTTAGTATAGTCAACGAATTTTCATATTCCGACAGCGCTTTCTCCTGCGATGCCTTTTCTTCAACGAGGCCGCGGATATGTCCGGCGAGTTCGCTCTCAACCCCGCTGATTGCCAGATAGTCCTGCCCCAGGAGAGCCACATCGAGCGTTTTCAGCTCTTCGAGTAATTTGTTGTAGCGGCGGGTTTTGGCGGCCTGGCGCGATAGCGAATTAACGTTCTTGCGTACTTCGACGATTATATCCTCGACGCGCTCGAGATCGCTCCGGACGCTGGCCAGCCGGCGTGATGCCTCCTTGCGCCGCATTTTATATTTGGTGATTCCGGCGGCTTCTTCGAACAGGTGGCGGCGGTCTTCGGTGCGGCCGCTGAGGATTGCCTCGACCATCTTCAGCTCGATCACCGAGTATGAATCCGCGCCCATGCCGGTATCCATAAATAGATCGACAATATCGCGCAGACGGCATTTGGTCTTGTTCAGCAGGTATTGGCTCTCTCCGTTGCGGAAGAGCCGCCGCGAGATTGTGACCTCTGTATATTCCGTTGGCAATATCTGTTTATTATTCTCAAGGGTCAGAGTAACCTCGGCCATTCCGAGCGGTTTGCGCGAGCGGCTGCCGTTGAATATGACGTTTTCCATCACATCCGAGCGCAGCACCGAGGTCTTCTGTTCGCCGAGCACCCAGCGGATGGCGTCTACCACATTGGTCTTGCCGCAGCCGTTGGGGCCTACCACTGCCGATAGCCCATCGCTGAATTTGAACTGGGTCTTCTGGGCGAAGGATTTGAACCCTATTATGTCTAATTTTGATAAGTACATATATATTTAATAATAATTTTTCAAAAATTGATCAAAGGCCTTTTCGGGGGATTTTGGTCAGCATGGGGAATACCGCCGCAATTGTTGTATAAAGCGAGGTCGCGATGCCGTATTTAGCAAAAAACTCCCAGAGATTTATTTCAGTAACTCTCAGATAAAAAAAGTAGTAAATTAAATTATGGGCAATCGAACTGATCAGAACGATCATCAGAAATTTCAGGCTGCCGGCAATCTGGTCGGCTTTGCCTTCCCGATAGAATGCTCCGGCAATAAACGCAGCCACAGTTTTGGTGAGCGCATTGGTGCCAATAACATCCGTCGATAAAAGATCGAGCAGAAGTCCGATAGCAAACCCGGCAAACAGGCCTTTGAAACGGCCTTCGTGGATTACTATCCATACAGTCAAAATTAACAGCAGATCGGGGGTCATCCCGCCGATAGCCACCAGATCGATCAGGACGACATGCGCAATAGTCAGTAGCAGCGCGGCAATCGAATAGCTGACCCAGCGCAGTGCCTCGCTGTTAAATTTGCTCATATTTTCCATACGTATCTTCATGGCATTCCGCATCAGTTCTTGCTTTTTTGAGCGCGCAGCCTGTCCTCCATCCGACGGATAAGGTCCTGGCGTTCCGGATCGGGCAGGGTATCAATCACGAATACCTGCTGCAAGGTCGAAAAATTAACAAATGGCCGCACTTCGATCCGCAGAAACAGCGAGCCGGGGTCGTCCCCTACGCTTGCGATCTCGCCGATGGGAATTTCGGCCGGATATTTATTGCTGTAATTCGATGTAATTATTTCATCGCCCTTTTCCACATCGAAGGATTCGGGGACGTTTTTGAAAATAAAATTCTCGCCGCCCTCCCAAACCATTATGCCGGGAATATTGTTGCGCTGGACTTTTGCGCTTACCCGGACGTTGCGGTTGGTCAGTAGCTCTACTATTGCGTAATTATCGGTGGCGCCGAGCACAGTGCCGACAAGGCCTGCGTCGGTGCGCACCGGCATTCCGGGCCTTATGCCGCTCTCTTCGCCCTTGTTGAGCGTGATATAATTCCGCATTTCGATGGTGGTGCGTCCGGAGATTTCCGAGCTGATCAGCCGATGCTCGCTTCTGTCGCGGAGGTCGAGCATATCGCGCAGCTTTTCGTTTTCGATCAGTGATCGGCGCATTTTGGTGACTTCGGCGGAGTATTTCAGATTGAGCTCTCTCAAAGCGCGGTTTTCGCTCTGCAGCGCGCCGGGATTGGGTATCCATGCGAATATCTCCTGCAGCCAGCCCATGCTGCCGATCACAAATGTTCGGAATCCGCCAATCTTAGAGACGCTTCCCATCGAGATCAGAGACAGGCTGATAACCACCAGCGCAGTGAAGGTGATGTATTCCTTGTATTTTTCTACGAATTTTACGAATTGCCGCATTTTCTCTGGAAATATATATTAGCTCATAAATAAATAAACACGGGCACGATTGCCTTCGCCCGTGTTTATAACGAATTTTTCATGTTTTTAATATCTCGAGCTTTTGATCAATACCGACTGATACTCCGAAAAATGCTCCAGCACCTTGCCGGTGCCGCGAACCACAGCGGTCAGCGGGTCTTCGGCCACATGGACCGGAAGGCTGGTCTCGCGCCGCAGTTTTTCGTCGAGCCCTTTGAGCAATGCTCCGCCGCCGGAGAGTATAATTCCGCGGTCGAAAATATCTGCCGAAAGCTCGGGCGGGGTACGCTCCAGCAAGCTCAGCACAGCGTTGACTATCTCGTTGATTGCCTCCGAAAGCGCCTCGCGGATGTCCGTACTGCTCACCTGGATCATGCGCGGAATGCCCGATACGAGGTCGCGGCCGCGCACTTCGATGTCGATTTCTTCCTCGAGCGATACGGCCGATCCCACGCTGCATTTGATCATTTCGGCTGTTCGGTCGCCAATCAGAATATTATGCATCCGGCGGAAATACTGCACAATCGCCTGGGTCATCTCGTCGCCGGCGATGCGGATCGACTGGTCGGCCACTATGCCGGAGAGCGCGATAACGGCTATCTCGGTGGTGCCGCCGCCAATATCGACAATCATATTGCCGATTGGTTCGTGCACATTAAGCCCGATACCGATTGCTCCGGCCATTGGCTCGGCTATCAGGTGCACTTCCTTGGCGCCGGCGTGCTCGCAGCTATCGCGAACGGCGCGCTTTTCCACCTCGGTAATGCCCGAGGGCACGCATACCACCATTCGGCGTGCGGGCTGCCAGCTCATTGATACCTTGCGGATAAATGCGCGGAGCATACCTTCGGTAATCTCGAAGTCTGCAATCGCGCCATCCCGCATGGGGCGTATGATTACTATATCTCTGTGGGTTTTGCCGATCATTGACTGGGCTTCGTGGCCGATAGCGATGATATGTTTGCTCGAGCGGTCGAAGGCAACTATTGTTGGCTCGTCGAGCACAGTGCCTTTGCCGTTCATCCAGATCAGAGTGTTGGCAGTACCCAGATCTATTGCGATGTCGTTAGAGAAAAACTTGAACAATCCCATGAATTATTTTTACTTTTTGAAATTAAGGTAAATCGCGATTTAACTAATTTACAAAAATAAGGATAAATAAGTGTAATTCGCACACCATTTTTGAGAAAAATATTAAATTTATTTTAATAATTGCGGGATTCAGGATTTCCCTAGGGTGGATTTCAGGAACGAGGCAAATGACAATTGGTCGGAACCGCCCTTTGATGCAGCCATTTTGATTGCGCGCAGCTGGTCAGGTTTGATTTTTTTATCGAATGTAAAATCTTTGCCGGTTTGTAATTCGGATTTTTCTCGGGATTCGTCGGTCAGATCGGCGAGTGTATTGATGCTGCGATCGGTGGCGCCGATCAGCAGGGTGCGGCCGGCGGCTTTGACAACGAAGAGCTGGCTTTTCTGCTGGAGATTGAGCCGCGATACGACTTCGAGCCCGACGTTATCTCGGGCGGAGGCCGAGCGGCGGCTGATTTTTTTGACAATAAACAATAGTCCGCCAAGCGCCGCAACGGCGATCAGTAATGTAAAAAAAGTCTTAAGCAATGCTGCTTCAGGCATAATTCCGCTTCCTGCTATAATTTTTGAATCAGCTGTTTATCAGCGCTTGACCGAGCGCAGACGGTCGGACGGGTCCACCAGTGTGGTAATGCGGATACCGAAATGCTTGTCGATCACGACTACCTCGCCCTCGGCGACTTTCTTGCCGTTGATGAGCACGTCGACCGGCTCGCTGACGAGCTTATCGAATTCGATAACCGAACCGCGGCCCAGTCGGAGTATGTCCCGAATGAGCATATTCGTACGGCCAAGTTCGATCGATACCGGCAGCTGCAGATCGTAGAGCAGCTCGAGTTTGGGATCGAGCGGGGAATAGATGGATTCATGATCGAATTCGGATTCGTCCTGGAATTCATCTTCGCCGCCTTCCTCTTCGCTGGTTTCCTCTTCGATTTCGGGCTCTTCCTCGAGTCCGCCGCTGGAGATCAGCTGATCTATTTCGTCCTGGGTCATAGTCATCTTTTATACTCCTCTTCTTTGTAGGTAATATCTTCTTCAAAAAGGTCTTCTTCCGTAAGCTCGCGTGTGATTCTTGCCGCTTTCTTGCCTTCGACGCTTCCGGGCCGCGCGGCAAGTTTTCGTCTGTCGCCGATATATACTTCTATTTCCTGATTAATTCTTTTGTTCAGTTTTATTACATCGCCCACCTTGAGTTCGAGCAGCTCGCGGACAGAAAGTGACGTCTTGCCAAGCTCGGCAAATAATGGCAGATAGGTGGTGGACATCTGCTGCTTCATCACCTGCATATTCTCGCGGATGCGGCGCGAGCTCTGGTTGATCAGAGTAGAGCTCACCTGCTGGCGGTTAAGCCGCGCGAGCACTTCCTCGAGCGCAAAGGTCGGAAAGCAGAGATTCATCAGATAATTATGCACGCCTACGTTGACGTCGAACGAAATCACCACCACGATCTCCGACGATGGCGCCACCTGAACGAAGTCGGCTTCCATCTCGAGACGCTGGAACTTGAACCGCAGGTCGGCTATCGAGCGCCATGAATTACGCAGATCCGACAGCGCGTGTTCGACCACGCTGCGCACCACCGCCTGTTCGATAGGCGTTATAGACCGCGGCTTCACCTGCACTTCGGCCGAGCCTCCGAGCAGACGCTCCACCACAGTCAATGCAAGCTGTGGGCTTACCTCGAGTATGCCGCTGCCGTCGGTGCCTTCGATATCGAATACATAAAGGCAGCTCGGGTTCGATACCGACAGTATGAATTCGGAATAAAACAGCTGATCGACCGATGTAACAGAAATAGACACAACGGTCTGCAGCTTCGAGACCAGATAATATCCGAACACCTCGGCAAAGCTTTCATGCACTGTCTGAAGTGTCCGCACCTGGTTCTTGCTGATTCGGTTGGGGCGGCGGAAGTCGTAGTTCGATATATCGCCCTTTGCGATCTTTCCGCTTAGTACGTCGTCGACGTCCACGCGGCCGCTGGTCATTTCCGAAAGCAGACTGTCTATTTCATTCTGTGATAATACGTCGGCCATAATCGATCTGATAATTTATTGTATTATATATTCTTCGATAACTACTTCCCGAAGGAACATCCTGTACTGGACAAATGTCTCCTTCAGTTTTTCTTTCAGTATCAGCGGCATCTCAGAGCGCTTGTCATGCAGCTCCTGGACTGTCATGGTGCCGAGCACCTGGTTGACTATCCCCTTGACCTTGCTGAGCATATGCATAACCATAGGGTCTTCGGGATCGATGGGTTCCTCGACCCAGTCATTATCCTTGTTTTTCAGCCGGAACTCGAGCCCGAGATTGAGCACGATAAACTGCGACGCCCCCTTCGGGTTGGTCGTAATTCGTCCGGTTTTTACGTACTGCACCCCGACCAGGCCCTTCTGGAAGTCCTCTTCCTCGGCCATAGCAAGGTCTTCTTCTGTAATCGCCGTGGTTTCATCCTCGGTTTTTTCGGTGTGCTCGCCTCCTTTGGCGGCTTCTTCGGATTGCTCGGGCAGCATGAATTTGCTTGCCACAAAGATTGAAATAATCACAGTAGCGGCAATAAGTACAAGCAATCCGACCACGGCTCCGATAATTACCGGCAGCGAGAGACCGCCACCGAGAGAGACTTTCTTAGCTTTCTTTTCCGGCTTTACCGGCTCTTGTTTTTCTTCGGTTTTTTCGTCGGCCATTTTTCACTTCTTGTTTAAATTATACATAATTAACGCAATTAAAATATATGCGCTGCCGCTAATATAATTATCGGCGCCCGCGCTGCAAAATTAAATTTTTTCGCAATGGGCATGATAATTCTCATTTATATAAAATAAAAACCGTGCCAGACCCGGAGGCCGGACACGATTTTCGGTAAATATCATTATATATTAGCCTTAGTGCGATTTGTCATGCATCTGAATAATATCCGCCCCTCTGTATTAGAAGAATAATATTATTCATTATTTTACTTTGGTGGCTAATTTTGATCAATCGCTTTTTATTTAAATATTTCAGAGCAATTTGCGCGAGCTTTTGCGCCCGATGCAATAATACTCATAGCCCATTTCTTCCATTTCCTCCAGATTATAAAGGTTGCGGCCGTCGAATACTATTTTGCCGGCCAGCTTTTCGCTCAGCTTGTCAAAATCAGGCTTGCGGAATACCGTCCATTCGGTGGCGACCACCAGAGCGTCGGCTGCCTCGGCGCAGTCGTACATATTACGGCCGTATTCGATTGCGTCCTTGAATCGCATCTGAGTATTTGGCATTGCCTCGGGGTCGTATGCGCTGACTCTTGCGCCGGCTTCGAGCAGGCGGTCGATCAGCAAGAACGCCGGAGCTTCGCGGGTATCGTCGGTGTTCGGTTTGAACGCCAGCCCCCAGATTGCAATGCGTTTGCCCTTCAGATTGCCGTCGAACCGCGCCTTGATTTTTTCGAAAAATCGCATAATCTGATGGTGGTTTACTTCCTGGGCGGCTTTGATTACTTCAAGCTCTATGCCTTCCTGTTCGGAGGAATGTATCAGCGCGCGGACATCCTTCGGAAAGCACGATCCGCCAAAGCCGATGCCGGCGAACAAAAAGCGCTTGCCTATGCGGCTGTCCGAGCCGATCCCCATGCGGATTTTCTCGATGTCGGCGCCGACTTTCTCGCAATATTCCGAGAGATCGTTGACGAAAGAGATTTTTGTGGCAAGAAATGAATTCGCGGCGTATTTGGTTACCTCGGCGCTCTTTATGTCCATTACCAGCACTGGGTTGCCGCTGCGGACGAATGGCTCGTAGAGGTCGCGCATGATTTCCTCGACGTATTCGCTATTGGTGCCGACCACAACGCGTTCGGGCTTCATTGCGTCATCGACTGCAAAGCCTTCGCGGAGGAATTCCGGATTGCTTGCCACCATGACCTGGCCTTCGGGCAGCTCGCGGTCGAATATTTCCTGTACCCGGGCGCCTGTGCCTACGGGTACTGTGCTTTTGTTGACCACGATTCTTTTATCAGTAATATTTTTTTCTTTAATAATACGGGCAATATCCGCTGCCACTTTCAATACGTGCTGCAGATCGGCCGAGCCGTCTTCGCTGGGCGGAGTCGGCAGGCAGAGGAATATGATATTGCTGTTTTCGACTGCCATTTCGAGGCTTGTTGTAAAGTGCAGCCTGCCCTCGCGCTGGTTGCGATGCAGCAGATGCTCCAGCCCAGGTTCGAATATCGGGCAGATGCCTTTTTTCAGATTTTTGATTTTTTCTTCGACAATATCCACACAATATACGTTGTTTCCGGTCGCTGCGAAGCATGTGCCGCTCACCAATCCTACATATCCGGTTCCGATTACTCCAAGGTCGTACGACATTTTCACCTGCCAAATTTTTATTACAAATTAGATAGAAATCCCCCTCGGCGGGGATATATATATGCGGGAATGACGAACAAGTCCGAACTTTCTGATTTTTCGGAATGTTATATCCCGTAAAGCGTAAAATTAAGAATATTTTTCGTAAATGGGAAAGATAAAAGCCCCCCTGGGGAATATCCGCCAAAGGGGGCCAATGAATGGGGAAATCTTTACCTGGCTATTGCAAACATCCCGCGGCGAGTGTTATTGCTATCCATTATATTTATATAATATGCGCCCGGGGCAAGTCCGCCGACGTCTATCCGCCCGGAGTGATCCCGCAGCGACTCGACGCAATGCCCCAGCGAATTATAAATATCTATCCGCTCTGCCGGGCCATCAGAATCGATAAAGATATAATCCGATGCGGGATTGGGATAGATTGATAAATCAGATGAATAATCGGAATCTTCGACGCTGTTGATAGTAGAGATGTCAAATACTGCGATATGGCCATGGAAATCCGCTATCGCAAGACGGGTGCGGTCGGGCGAGAGCTCTATATCGCGGATTTGTGCAAATTGATAAGTATATCCATGCTGGCGATTGAATTCCTTCATTTCCTCGAAGCAGTATTTGACTGTGTCGGCGCGGGAGTCCCAGATTCGCACCAGACCGCCCACGTCTGAAATTATCACGTCGTTATTATCAATAAATATGCCTTCTGAGGGGTTGCTGATAGTGCTGCCCTTATCGGCGCCCTTTATATTAATATTTCGGATTTTATAATTGCTCTGGGCGTCCCATATCCCCGCCTCGAAGGAATGCGCCACCGTCATAAACAGGCTGCCGTCCGGCGAGAAAGCAACGCTGTTGATGCCGCTCGAGCCTGATCCCATGGGATGCGCCATTATTATCCGGTCGAAACGAAAGCCGCTGCCCATTATGCTGCTGGAATGTTTCATTTTCATGATGTTTTCGCTGCGTGAGGCGAATATGGCCGTCAGTCCGTCCGGCGAAAACGCCATATCCTGCAAATAGTCCAGCGAATCGCAGATCGACCAGTGGTCGCCGCCGCCCATTGGCAGGGTATGAATTCCGCCATGCCAGCTTATCCACATGAATTCGCTGTAATCATACATCGAATTTGTTACTTCATAGAATTTCGTGGGGTAGAATCGGACTGTGTTGATCGGGCTTGAGGGGACGGGAATTTTTGTAATTTCCTCGAGCTCGAACTGATTATTTATATTATAAGTGACCAGATCATAAGGATGAGCCACCACAAGTCCATCGTTGTTATCCCTGATATCCATAGAGTTGATCCCGGCCGGACCCGTGTCGTAGGTGCGGATCAATTCGCCATCCTCGGCGCTCCACATTTTCAGGTATCCGTCGTAATCGCCGCTCAGAAGGTATCGGCCGTCTGCGGAGAATTTCAGCGAGGATACCGCATTCATGTGCATATCGGAGTCCACATTGCCCATGTTGGCTTCGATATCGCCTGTTATGAAATCCACCTTCTCTAACTGACGCTTTTTGGTTACCCCAATAAAAAAGCTGCTGTCCGGGTCGGCTGCCGCAATATAATTCATAAACTGCGATTGAGTCCGGCGCACGAATGCAGGGGATTCTATATTCAAAATAGCGTAATTATCAGCCTTATCCTTCGCGCAGATCAGGCGCTTTTGGTCGGGCAGCAATCCGGCCGATACATAATTCATCTCCCACTGGGTAATAATCTCGCTGGTTTCGGTATCGACTACCCTCAGCATACGATTTCCGTCTTCGTCTTCGGCGGTCCGGTAAACTATAAATTCCGCATTATTATCAACCGCAAAGATAAAATCCAGGCTGTCGATTGTCAGCGACTTCACGAGCGAAGCATCGTCAGTTTTATATATTTCGACGGAATTATCCTCGAAGCCGGCGGCGAAGTATTCGCCATTTTGCGAGAATTCATTACCTTTTCGGATGCTTTCCTGAAAATCGATTGAATAATCCAGCGTGCCATCCGCAACACGATATATCTGCACCTTGTTAATTCCGCTTACGATAGCGGCGTAACGAGTCGGCGAAATGAATCTCATCCGCGACACCAATTTATACATATCCGTGGTCTGCTCGGGCTCGTCCTTGCGGACAAATGTGCTGTTTTCGAGGTCATATACGAATATTTCTGCGGCATAGTAGCCTTCCGGTGTGCACAAAAGAAATTTGCCGTCCGGCGAAGCCTCCATCTCCCTTACTGAGTAATGATCCTCGCCCAGCGGCATGGTTTGCAGCAATTCGCGCTGGTTATAATCCCAGATTTCGAAATAATTTTCATATTCATATTCGTTGTGGATTTTCTTACATGCGCATAGCTGCGATTTGCCGGGGATGACCACGGCTTCGATGTAGTCCGCTGTGGTGCGGTTCTGTCGCCAGAGCATTTCGGGCTGCTGAGCAAAAAGACTTATGGAAATAAAAAATAAAACGATAATTGAAATAATCGGTTTCATATTGCGGCCTTGTGTAATTATTGAAAACGCTGTTTGAAGTAATAAACACCGCAGACCGCAATATTTACCCGAAGAAATTTGAGAAATAATTTTTTAATATCATCTCTCTATCACAAATGGAACCGCCCGGCCGCCAATCCGCGCAAAGTATATTCCCGGCGCAAGCATGGCGGTATTAATCCTGCCGCTGCCGCTTATGTCGGGGGACAGCACATGCTCGCCAAGACCGGAGTATATATCTATTCGGCAGAAAGGTTCCGCCGCGCATTCTATCGTTAAATATTCATCCGCGGGATTTGGATAAATCGAAATTTCCGGAGCCTCATACCGCCCAACCGACAGGATGTTTTCTATCACCTGCGAAAGACGCATTTCCGCGCAGTATGCGTCGTGCTGGCTGCTCTGCGGACGATATATCCAACCTGCGCCGAGCAGTGTGTTGCGACTGGTCAGATTAATATCATACAGCTCTCCGTAGCGGCGATTGAGATAGAAGGGATAGATTTCATTTTTATATAAATCATAAATTTTGTAGCCGATGTGGTTATCCTTCAATCGGCCGGTCAGCGCGTACAGGCCGTTTTTCATCGGAGCAATGGAATTATAAACCGTGCCGTTTCGGTCGCTTTTAATGTATTCCTCCAGATTGCGATCGGCGTCATAATGCGCTATCGCCGCGCGGGTTATCGTGCCCGATGCCTGGTATCCCGCCAGCAGCAGATGCCCCTCCGGAGTCGATACCGCATCGAGCAGCCTGAAATTATTCTCCGGCGCCAACAGGACTTCGCTGGATATTTCTTCGGCATTTTCAGCGCTGAACTCCATTATACTTAGTCCGTCGCCCTGTATTATTGCGCCATAATTTTCGCAGAGGGTTACCAGCGCGATCATATCATAATCGCCGTCGAAAGTGAGGTTTGCCGTCTCCTCGTTACCATTATCGAATATATATATAACATTCTTCTTCATGCCATCCGGCGGGATATCGAATGTCCCCGCAGCTATCCACTCGCCCCCGAAGCCGGGTTCGTGATCAAAATATTTGTCGCTGCCCTGAGCGCCGATTGTTCTGCTCCATTGTTCTCCTTCGGTCGAAAGCTCCGCAAAAGAAAAATCGTGAATCAGTTTATGGAATATCTTAGTGCCGCCGGCGATATATCTTCCGTCGCCGGTTCTGATCAGCCGCACGGAATCCGAGGCAAAGCCAGTCTCATACATGCCGGCGCTATCCGTATCCATACGCCAGAATGTCCTGAACAAGTTATTCCCGCCGTTGTCCTCCGCATGGATCAGCTGCGCGTACTGGTCATTTTCTGCAATATATGCGCCGGCGCATTCGGTGGAATTTTCGTCTATATTGCTAACAATCTCTTTGATTATCTGCTTATCCACATATTTTTCGACTGTGATTGTCGCATAATCCGAGGTGTCGCTGCTGATGCTGTCGCTGACTATCAGCCGGACGCTATATTCCCCCGGACGGTCGTAGGTATGCCGGGGCGAGCGGCTGTCCGAGCTCGTGCTGTCGCCGAATTCCCAGCGCCATTTGATTATTTCGCCGTCGGACTGGTCTTCGAATCGCACTTCGAGAGGCTCGGAGCCAAAGGTTGCCGATGCATTGAAATCCGCCTTCAAAAGGGGCAGCACGTGGATATAATCTGCGTATGTTTGCGATTTCCGGATGCCGCCCTGCTCAGCGGTAAGGGTAACAGAATAATAGCCGGGCGACTGAAAACTATGAGAAACAGGTTCGCCACCCGCCGTATAACCATCGCCGAAATCCCAGACCAGAGCATCCGGCATACCAATCGAAAGATCGAAGAAGTTCACCTCGTCCTGAATATGACATATCGTTCGGTCGGCGCGGAAATGCAATTCCATTCCCGGCGCCTGGTCGTAGGTCAGTATCGCAAAGGTGGTATCAAGCCCGATAGCGGTGTATGGCGAAGCCGTGTCGGAATCAACCACAATAGAGTTTGCCGGCGAATCGATCTTGAGGCGATTGACAAAGGAGAGGTCATCGGCATTATATATATCAATCCTGTGCCGGCCGATAGTGAGGGTATTTTTATCATTAGGGTCTATATAATATTTGTGAGAATTAATTCCCAGCAGATATTTATTATCAGGCGAAAACCCGATCAATTCATATTGCTCTTTGACATCTCCGATTTCGATAAGTGAAGAATCTTCGAGAATCACTTCGCTGATTGTATTATCTTTTCGAGAGAAAAGGCGGTCGCTGTTATTTGCGTAAAAAAGGTCTTTGATGCCTTCGATATTATAATCGTTGCTCTTATAAAATAAACTGTCCGGCACAAATTCGGATTTTCTTATTTCTTCATGATATGTAAATAGGGTTATCAATACCCGATTATCATCGCGGATAACCAAACGGCTATTAGATCCAGGGGATATATTTCCGCGGGGATACATATCATTACTGCTGAGTACGAAGGGCACATTACTATAAAAATAGGGGCCTGTGAAGGTGTAATATCCGGAGATAATATAGGTCATATACTTTTCGCCATCGCGTAACCAGAATGCGGCATCCGGCCCTAAGGGGCCGTTCCATCTCTCCCTATATCCTCCTAAACAATGCACCATCGGGGAAGGCCAATCTCTAAATAACTCCTCATCATCTTCTACTCTAAAATATCTCGATCTATAATACACATAGTATGAATGTGTGCCCTGGTTCTGCTTTTCTACCCTTAAATTCAGATAATGGCGCCAGTCTTCGGACATCTTCAGTTTATGATCTTTGTGTTTAATCAATTCCTTAGAAAACAGCAGCCGGCCCGATTCGGCGTCCCATTCGCTGTATATCCCTTTTGCGTCGAGCGTTTTGATTGTGTCGCCGGTGCTGCTGACATGAATTTTCAAGATCCGGCCTGTGCGAGCGGAGTTAATCTTATAGCCGTTGCGGTCTATCCATCCGCCCTCGTTTGCAATTGCGGCAGATGATGCTATTATTAATAATATTACAATATATCTCATATCAATACCCAATTATTTCGACAAAGTAATTCTTAGGAATGCGTCGTCGGTGAATTCGAGTTTTTCCTCAGTGTATGTTTCATCTTTCTTTTCGTGACTAAAAATAGTAGTATAATGGATGTCGTCAAATTCAAAAAATAATCCCTTATGTAAAACCTCACCTTCACATATTATTTCCAGATTGCCTTCATTATTAATATGGTAAGGTATGGCATCCTTGAATTCAATAACATAACTATTCGCATAATATAAATACTGTGGATCTAACTCTTTAACATTGAAAGAATTACTGCATATTTTGGTTTCAATTCTCAGATCATATATAATCTTATGCAGGGTATCGATATACATCTCGCATCGCTTTGTATTTGTTTCCGTTTTTTTGGTGTAGGGATTTTCATCGTCGGATTTTTCTACATACAGGGAATCAGAGCACAAGGAAAATTCATCCGGATCGGTCGAATTAATACAATGGTTTTTCTTGTACTTATATATATCACAGACTTCTAAGAAACGATAAACACTCCCGATGGGTTCTTCATCAAGTATTTTATATTCACCCCCGGTAGGGAAGGAAAATATAATAGTATTTTTCAAATTACCTTCATGTGTACCTCCCTCGCTATATATACCAGTCAAATATCTTATCCAGGTAACACTATACCTCAGCCCCGCAAATTCTATCCGCGCCTTGGTCCAGGGCCAGGGCTTTTCGGTGGGGATTGCGAACTCCACGTCGTACTCGCGCACCTCGTCAATCATAAAATTTTTGATCGTGTCCGGCGGATTGGGGCCTGCCCAGCCGATGAATGTATATATATCCGGCAGCCCGCTGACAATCTGCGGCGAAGCGGAGGAGATCTGCCCGATGCTCCCGCTGCCGGCGCCACCAGTGGTGTATTTGATCATTTTCTGCGTTGCCAGCCGTTCGTTGAGCGTCGCGCGGATCAGATACATACCCGCGGGAAGTCCGCCTGCGCGGAATTCATAGGTCTGGCGGCCGGCTTCGGAGAATCCGTCGAATGCGGCCACCCGGCGGCCCATACCGTCGGCAATTTCGATATGCAGCCTGCCCGATTCGGGCGCTTCGATGCCGAACGAGGCGACGTCGGCGAATGGATTCGGCCGCGGCGGGGTAATCGCAAATCCGCCAACAAAAGCGGACGACTCCGGCGCGCCGGTAAACAAACCGAGGTCGAGCACATCGGTGTCGATCAGCACGGTATCCAGGCCCTTGCTCTGGTTGATCACATGGATATAATTAATGGGCAGCGGTTTGCCCATAATATTGATAGCGTCGAAATGCACGATCTGCGCCGAAGCAGTCGCAGCAACGAATAGCAGCAAAATGACGAGGCGTTTCATAGAGGGTTCTCCGGGGCAATTATACAAAAAACAGGGATCAGACTTTTTATTAGAAAAGTCTTCAACATACAATAACACATTAAACCCGGTTTTTCCTCAGGCATTTCAAAAAATAATTTTCGGGCGAGATGTTAAGAAGTTTTTGTGTGATAAATATAATGAATTATTCTTCAGCAGAAGCACATTATCTCATTAAGTCATTGATGTATATACATGTTGAGAAATTTTAGTGCATTTTCGGATTAATCAATAAATAATATTGGACTCATAGTGTAAGCCCTGGCCTGCCGATGCTTACACAGATCCGGAGACCAGCGAGGAAGTCCTGCTTAAATATGTTCATGGCTCGCCTAAACAACGTTATGGCGCGGGTATGCTTTATCCGCAGAAATCAATAATATTTGAAGAAGAGGACTCCGAAACAAATGAAGCTGACAATTCAGATGAGAACGAACCCCAAAAACAACCAGGCAATAATTTTATTAAAAAACAGCTCGCCCTGGCCGAAGAAACCAATGCTGATGATGAACCTGTCGGACTGGCCAACCAATATCTTCCCTCGGCCATGGGATTTACTATCCGTATGAAAAGCGGCGAACAGGACGATCAGTTCCATATCGACGTCAGATCTGCATATTATGAAAAGGCGCAGGCCAGATATCACAAAAAAGAAGTTAATGCTCAGGGAAATATTGAAAATGCACTAAACCGTAAAACCGAAGAAGAGGTAACATCGGAGTACTGGATCAGACGGCCTGTGAATCCCGCTCGTATTAATCTAAGGCTTAAAGATTTGAAGATGAATTGTATGTATCATTCCCAAGCATTATTCAGAAAAGATAATGAAAGAGACTGGCTGGTATTAAAGATTTATGATCGAACAACTCAGGACGATCGGGTCGGGGGCCTTCGGACTTTGACTATCGTCATCATTAACAATCTGCAGACAAACAGAGCCGCTGAATCAGAGGACATTCTGTTTCAGAATGAATTGGAACTGACTACCGGGAATCCGGATTTAATAAGCCCTTATAAAGAAAGAACCACAATCTTAGACACTTACGAGGAAGAAGAATTCAACATGCTGTATCGGCGAAAGCGGATATTTGCAGTCGGGCATGGTGTGTCTGTCTGCTGGGACAGCGAAGAGGATACCGCCGAAGAACATGTAACTGCCGTTTATACCACCGCGATTCCGGAATATGAAATTCCACAGATCGCACCCAAAAGCAGCGGTCAGCTCAGCATGCTTACTATGTCGTACCAGGGCAATTGGGGCGAGACCGTCGGAATAATGGAAAGCCTTGCCGGAGAATATGAACAATGGATAGAGGAAATAATTAATCTGGCAGCAAATTCGGCGGAACTCGAAAACTATCGTCAGCCGGCTGCCAGAAATGTCGAAAAGTGCAGAGAAACACTTAACAGAATCAGAGATGGCATTGAACTGCTTAAATCGCAGGACGAAGATTCAGATATTGTAAGAGCTTTCCGATGGATGAACAGTGCAATGCTCTGGCAACAGCAGCGCTCGAAGACAAGACTGAGAAAATGGAACATGATCGGCAATATCTGCTCGCTCGAAGGTATTAATGGTTCGGATAATCAGAATTTCGATACACTCGACGAATATCATAATCAGAGCGGGATTAATGGCAGATGGCGCCCATTCCAGCTTGCCTTTATACTCATGAATATCAGGTCGATAACTGACCCTTCGTCAGATGAAAGAAAAATTACTGATCTGATCTGGTTCCCGACCGGTGGCGGCAAAACCGAGGCATATCTTGGTCTGAGCGCGCTGATGATTTTATACAGAAGATTACATGGCCGTGGTAATCCGCAAAGCGGGGGCACCGCAGTCCTGATGCGCTATACATTACGTCTTTTAACCACTCAGCAATACGAACGCGCGGCTTCGCTGATCTGCGGCTGCGAATTAATCAGAAGAAAGAATGCATTATTATTCGGACCTGAACCGATCACCATAGGCCTGTGGGTCGGAGGATCAACAACTCCGAATACCAACGATGAAGCCAGAAAGCAATATGAATGTCTTATTTATCCATCCCGGCATGGATGTCATCATACTGAATATAATTTTGTGGTGATGAAATGCCCGTGCTGCGGAGCTCAGATAGGGAAAATCCAGGGAATGCCCCCAAGGGACAGGGTCAAAGGTCTTCGGCGAGAAGACGGAAACAATGGCAGCATAATATTCCGGTGCGATAATCAGAATTGTGAGTTTTCTAATACTGATCTGCCGCTACATGTGGTGGATGAATATATATATAATAACCCGCCAACGCTGCTGCTCGGAACCGTTGATAAATTTGCAATACTGACCTGGAAATCCGAGGCAGGCAGATTATTCGGATTCAGGCATGAAAATAATGAATGGATCAGGATCAGGCCGCCGGAGCTGATTATCCAGGATGAGCTTCATCTGATATCGGGCCCTCTGGGGACGGTGGTGGGACTATATGAAACAATGATCCAGACATTGTGTAATAATTATAATCGTGACCATGCACCGTTTATCACTTCAAACGCGGAATTTACGCCACCAAAGATTATTGCCTCTTCTGCCACGATCAGCCGGGCATACGAACAGGTTAAAAATCTTTATGCAATTGAGGATCGGAAGCACTTAAATATTTTCCCCCCGCAGGGACTCGAATTCGGGAACACATGGTTTTCCGTAGAGAAATCTCCGCGCAATACACACAAAAATGGCAGCCAGATATACCCGGGCAGAAAATATATCGGAGTGCTTGCATCTGGCTATCCATCTGCTCAGACTTCAATTGTAAGGACGTATTCTGCAGTGCTCCAGAAAGTTAAAGAATTGAGCCAAAACGAAAGAATCGATTACTACTGGACACTTCTGGGATTTTTTAATAGCATCCGGGAGCTGGGAGGAGCCGAATCTCTGGTTTATGGCGATATTCGCGAACGCCTGGTTCAGATCCAAAACCGCGAACTGGCGCAACATCATGAAAAAAGATATATAAATCAGGTGCTCGAACTTACGAGCCGGATCAGCTCTTCCAAAATACCCGAAACCCTGAAAAAGCTCGAGGAATCCTTTACTCAGAATAATAATAATGCGCTTGATATCTGCCTTGCAACCAATATGATAGCCACCGGAGTGGATGTGTCGCGGCTCGGACTTATGTTCGTCCACGGACAGCCCAAAACAACCGCAGAATATATACAAGCGAGTTCCCGTGTGGGCAGAAAACTTCCTGATGGGCCTGGGCTGATTGTCACGCTTTATAGCCCCACAAAACCAAGGGATAAATCACATTACGAGCACTTCCAGAGCTACCACAGCCGAATTTATTCAAAAGTAGAACCTAGTTCAGTGACACCCTGGTCAGCGAATTCCAGAAGCCGTGCTCTCCATGCTGTACTGATCGGACTAATGAGGCATTTCTCCGCCGGAGCGCTCAGAGACAACCCAATGGTAATTAATGAACAAAACAATAAGCGATTATTTGAAATTTTCAAATCTCTGATAGTAAAAAGATGTAAAGTACTCGAATCCGAAGAGTCGGCTCAGACTGAAGCTATGCTGGATAATATTTATCAGACATGGATAAACCTGGGCCCCCAAAGATATGGTGATGCCGCGAATTATTATTTAATGAAGCAACCGGAGGAAACACCCCTAATGTATTCAACAAGCAAAGATGTCAGCCCCGAAATTATCCGCGAGAACAAAGCATTCAAAACCCCTTCGAATATGAGGGGAGTCGACAGCGAAACACGTTTAAAAATAATTAATTCATGAGGTAATTATGCTGAATGTCAGAAGCGCTCAGATAATTAATACATACGGAATCGGACAGATTGTTAATTTTCCCGGCGACGTATCCGTAATGGTATGCGGACTGGACCATTGGGAGCAGCAAATCAGAGAAAGAGAAGATCAGGCCGGTGAGGCAGCTATAGACCGTCTTGCATTGATTCTTCGCGAGTCACGCCTTGAAAAATTGCTGCATGTCAATAAATTTTATAAACCTTTTCCATATATGGAAGGAGCCAGGGTAAACAACCGCCTGCATATCCCGGCCGTCAGGTTCCCGGGCTGGCACTACTGCTCCCGGCGAAAATGCGGCAGAATGTTTGAAGTTCCGCTTGCGCAGGCGGATCCGGATATTAATTGCCCCGAGCCCGGATGCAATGGCATAATGCTGCCGGTCAGATGGGTGGCCGTTTGCAGGCATGGGCATATCCAGGATGTTCCATTCCGGGAATGGGTTCATAATGGTCCGGTTCCTGATGGGAATGATCACAATTTGTATTATCGTCCGGGTTCGGGCTCCGGAGACTTAGGCAGTATTTTTATTCATTGCAGTTGCGGCGTCCGAAGGAGTCTGGCTGGCCTTATGTATACATGGGAACAGGACGGAAACATCAGCAGCAGCGCGCTCGGCCGCATCGGGCTTGACAGAGACACTGAAATCGAGAATATCACCCCTGATACAAATCCCGCCGGGCAATTCTGCAGAGGCCACCGACCCTGGCTCGGCCCAAGTGGGATCGAAAAGCCAGTCGAATGCGCCGGGCATCTCCAGGTATTACTTCGCGGCGGATCGAATGTGCATTATGCAAACCAGATATCAGCTATCTGGCTGCCGCCGGCTGGCGAAAGTGCAAACCAATATGTAATCAGAGTTATGGATAGAATCTCTCGCGATAAATTGTCCGGATATATGAATCATGATAATGACGGAACTATTTTGAGGGTTGTTTTGTCAAATCAGGATGAAGTACGAAACGGAATCATATCAGCAGACGATTTATTTGATGGGATAGTTGCAGCACTCGACGAAAAGCCGGATATCGAAATTGGAGAGATTAATACTGAAAAAGACATAAAATTTGAAGAATATCAGACAATATTACATGGTTTCAATTCCGAATCAAGCGATTTCAAGGCTATCCGGAAAACATTTCAGGAGTATGACAAACGGGAATTGCTCGAAGAATATTTCGAATGCGCGGTATTAATCGAAAAACTCAAGGAAACCCGTGTCTTTACTGGATTTTCCCGGATTAATCCAGCAAACAGAATCCAGAAATCCGATCTTTCGAACAATGAGATTACCTGGCTGCCAGCCACCGTAGTTTTTGGTGAAGGAATATTTCTGAAATTCAGAGATGACAAAATTAACGAATGGCGTAATAATAACTTCAAAAATATTATCACACAATTTCATAAGGCTGCCCGCAGAAGAAATCCTGCTTATGCAGACCGCGATATCGACTCCGCATTTATACTTTTGCATACCTTTGCCCATCTGCTTATAAAAAGGCTATGCTTCGACTGTGGCTATGGCTCATCGTCACTGCGTGAACGAATATACTACAGCAGTGATCAGGATGACAGAATGAACGGAATATTAATATATACATCTTCCGGCGATTCGGAAGGGTCGCTGGGAGGGCTGATAAGCCAGGCGCGGCCCGGACGGCTGGGGCGCATCATTGCCGAAGCGATAGAGGAAGCACGCTGGTGCTCGGCCGATCCGGTCTGCACGGAAGTCGGCCGCAATGCCGGCCAGGGCCCCGACAGCGTTAACGGCGCCGCATGCCACAATTGCTGTCTGCTGCCTGAGACCTGCTGCGAGGAATTCAACATGCTGCTCGACCGGAACGCGGTTGTCACATTGAATAATAATTCGCCAGGCTATTTTGAGTAAATATCATGGTTCTTATGAAACGAGGATTCCTTAAATATAATTAAAAATAATAATTGATAAAATTAAATATCTCAGGCGACAATATTTGTCGCAGATAGAATTATTTTTATAGAAATGATATTTTTGAAAAAAAAACTGCCTTTTCTCCCGGAATGACAGGCAATCCATAATGTTTGTTGAAATTATCAATATTTGCATAATAGTTCTTTAATTATATATATGCAGAGGCCCAGAATGAATGCCGGACGCTGGATTCGTTTTGCTTATGCTTACGCAGTGTTTTGCGCTGTAACACTTTGCCTTATTTGCGGTTGCTCTTCGACAGAATTGCACAAATATCAACTGATCGTTACCGACAGCGATGGGGCACCAATTTCTGATGCGACAGTCAGATACGGCTACAGTTTTCGGGACAGCTCCACGAGTTATTCTTTCAAAAATACGAGCAATTCCGGCATATTCCGTGACAGCACAGAAGTGCCGCTTGACGAAACAAACGAAGATTACGACCTTTATAAGTCCCGATTAATCTATGAAATTTCCAAAGACAGCTATTATCCTAACTCCGGATGGATGGAATCATATTATGGGTCGGATCAGGGCGAGTACGCCGACAAACAGCTCGTCAGCCAAAATGTAAAGCTTATAAATATCACTCACAGGTATAGAATCCTGGTCGAAAAATCCTCACAGAATTATGTAAACACGGAATCCGAATATTACGCGCTCGAAAACAATAGCACGGCTCAGCCAGTGATAATTAAATATTCGGCATTTAAATCCGACGGCGTTGTCAAAGAAAAAAGCGTCAGAGGCAGAGAAATCGACTTCGAAATAAAAACTGCTCCGGCTTATGTGAATAAATTTTTGAAACTCGAGACCGGCATTGATTATTTGGTTTTCTGCGATGGATTCCGCCCGATGGAAGGCACTTTGGATAATGATTATGGTTCGAAAAATCAAAAAAGTTTTGACTATTGTATTGTAAAGCGACTGGAATTAAAGAGATTTTTCCATAAGTATCAGATTTTGGTCACAAATACGGAGGGCCATTCGGTAACGGATGCGAAAGTGAAATTCACGACATCGGACCAGAAAACTAATACCGGACCGCTTGAATTGACCACGGATGCAGAAGGCAGGGTTAGTATATATATACCGGCGCATTTTAAGGAAATGAGCGCCCAAAAGCTTCTTGGGCCAACTAAGGTTAAATATACTATCAGCAAATTCGGATACGCAGCCGCGCAAGGAGAGATGAGTTCGGATTACGGAGATATTGACTCTGATGACGACAATCTGAAGACCGGAATCGAAACGTTGAGAAGGCTGCCGCTGGAGGAAATCGTGGAGATTCCATGGGAGAAAAATTTCGGTTTGACTATGAATCAATTTCCGGCTAATTTGGAACAAATCCAGCATCAGATTTATAGTGGATTTATGATTAGTGAAATTGATCCCGACGTGGATTGTGACTTTACTGCATATTTCAAAGATTTATTCGAAATCCATCCGCCATATCTCGATACTCTCCGCAGTGCAATTAATTCCCTCGAGGCAATTGTACCGAATAAATATGATCAGTTGCTCACCTCTGCAATCAGGGCTGCTCCGGACGTCCGGGAATTTTATTTCTATCTGATCGAACATTTGTTTTTTGCTTCGAAATCCAAAGAATCCGATACCGAAAAAAATGAACTGCTCGACGAAGCAAAAAGATATATCACTGTTTTCGAGCAGAAATTCAGCGACATTGGGGCGCCAAGCTATCTGCTTTTTGCAAAAATTATGTTTGCGGAAGAAAATATGGATAAGGGCAAGGAATATCTGGACAAGGCAAAGTCAATTGATCATGGGCTTTCCGAGACATACTTTTTAGAAGCATACTATTACCGGCATTTTGGCAATTATGAAAAAGCGCTCGAATCGGCACGCCTTGCTTTCGAATACCGCAGAGAAGGTGACGGTTTTGATAAAAGAAACTCTCTCGAAAGAATTTTTATGTATTACTCCGAATTTGAAAAATATGACGAAGCATTAAAAATATTCCGCGATAATTACGACGAGAATAATGAAAATGGAATTCTCGATTTTTATATCGGTCATCTCCTTACTTTTAAATCCGCACTCAAAGAAGCCAAAAAACATCTCGTAAAAGTCCGGGAGCCTATAAATTATAAATTCCAGGCACTGGTAACACTTGCCAGAATAGCTTCGGACGAAAGTGATTATAATGGGATGCTGAAATATACAAAACAGGCTGAAGCCATTAATCCCGACAATCCGGAGGTTTACTATCTCAGCACACTGGCTTATATCGCGCTTAAACGATTCCGGGACGCAGAAAAAGAATTCGAAAAGCTTGATCAGTATCCGTACGAAAACAAAGAATCAATAAGGAATCTCCTCGACGGGCATCTTCACCCGGAGAAATTTATCAATGCTTATGTCAGCCGCTATTGGTATTGTCCGACTAATTATGGATATGATAATTCATGTGTCAATAAAATCGAAATAACATTCACAAACAATTCCGAAATATCGTTAAAAAACATTTACATGGAGATAACAGTAATTGATGATGGCGCTGTGAAATATCGAAATAAACATTCCGCCAGTGTGCGCCTCGATACCGGCGACAAATTGACTTATTCAATGAAACTGCATAATTCGGTTTGGTCATCCACCGGAAATGCCGACGGCCTCAACTATCAAATAAATATAATCAAGGTGCGGTAGAAGTAAGCGATTGCCGCTTTTGTATTTTTTATAATCATGGAGTAGATAATATGTTTTCAAAACAGGAATATTTTAAAAAATATCCGGCCCTGTCCCTTACGGTGATAATACTCGCTTTTTTTCCGATTTCAGTTATGGCACAACAGCTGCATTTATATGGCGGCCAAAACCACGACGAATATCTTGGTTGCATTACATGCAGCAAACATGATCCTAAATCGATTTGGAACGCATATACTGAATATGGATCAGATTTCGGAAATCATTCCATCTGGAATGAAATGAGCGAATATGGAAATGATTACTCGGTTTTTTCACCTTGGAATGAGTATGCATCATATCCGCCGGCAGTGGTTGATAAAGCTGGCAATTTTTATGGATATTTCACAACGAATGAATATAATTCTAAACGTACCACAATCGAGTGGCTTGTAGAAATTCTTGATAACTGGGAATGGATTCGAGACAATTTTGAAAAATACGTAAATGAGCTGAATTAAAAAATTCGCGCATATCCCGCTTAACAGCATTGACCGGCGCTGTTGCCTAATTCACCTCACATCTTCTCCACAATCGCCTTTCGGCGAAGTTCGCGGGCGTGGGTTCGCTCGCGGGCGGCGGGGAAGTGGCGCTCGAAGCTCTCCTGGCCGACCAATTTTATAATCGCATAAGCCCAGCGATCGGGCAGAATGCGTTTGAAAAAGAGCGCGGAAGCCCACGATGACGATTTCCCGACGTAGCGGGCGAAATCGGAGAGCGTAAATCCGGATTTTTCGAGAATATATCGGCCCTCGCGACCATTTAATTTGTCAAATTGCATGTTTATATCTCCTGTTGAGTTGATTATAATTGTTCGGGATGCGAAATTTGTCAGAAACAGGCAAGATCAGGCAGAATTTTGATTTTAATTGCAAAAATCTGTAAAATCTGACATTTAGTTGTAAGCAAAACGGCTTCCAATGCGGCTTTTGAGCGGTTCAGGGCGGTCTGGCACGCGGTTTCAGATATGATTTGAGCCTGAAAATGCGCAATCGCAGAGGTTGCCCTGGCGATTGACAAAATGATTCGGGTATAAATATACCAAAATTGCATTTCGCCGCTTAAAAGCGATTTATGAGCGAATTTTGAAAATTTGCTATTCATAATATCCTTTCATGACTGTTTTTCGGAATATTTTTGTAACAAAATGTAACCCGGGGAGGGCATTTTGTAACAGCCCGTTTCGTTTTGCAGAGTGATGGATGAATTACAGCATAAATGAAGTTATGGATAACAGATTTTTAAAGATTTATTAGCGTTATTTAAATTTTTTACAATATAGATTTATCATAATGAGAGGGGTATTCAATCATAATAAAGGAAATTAATAGATTGCAAGCCGGAGCATTTATTGCAGTATTAGAATAGAAAAACTGATGTTTACATTGCAAATCCGTTAACAACTGCGTCCCACCACACAAAACTAAAAATCCGCAAGCCGTTCATTATAAACAACTTGCGGATTCTGCTCGTACTCGGAGTGGGACTCGAACCCACACGGAGCTTACGCCCCTCAGGATTTTAAGTCCTGTGCGTCTACCAATTCCGCCATCCGAGCGAATTACTAATTTAACCAATATTTCAATTTTATAAAAGCTTTTTGTGGCGGCTGACGCTTCTTTATGACTTTTATAAATTTATATCTATTCTCTTCGTCATTATTAGTATTAGATTTAAAGTCACAAGTAAAGTCACTTTTTACGGTAACACTTTATTTTTTAAATCGTTATATTTAGTAAGAGCATAAAACTTTTATATACACGGAGGAACCCATGAAAAATTTTGTCGTAACATTATCGATTATGCTGTCGATTGCTTTTATTGCCTCCGGCTGTTCGAATCAGACCCAGAGAGATAATTTCTTTGGGTATGATAATGATCCGGAAAAAGAGACTTCGCCGCCCGCGCGCGAAGAGACTTCTTATGCGGCAAGAGAGAACGACGAATGGAGAAACCCGCTTTCTGGCGATCAGACTACTGCTGCCGGTGGCGGGGGCGCGGCCTACAGGGCCGATTATGTGGACAGAACTTACTACGACCAGATGTACGTGCCGGTGATTGTGCCGTGGTGGAGCCATTATTACGGATGGCTGGGGCGCTATCGTTCCGGGATTCATATTTCCGTGCATCATGGCGGATACTGGGGCTGGGACTGGTACTCGCCCTGGTATGATTACCATCCGCATTATGGGTATTACTGGCCGCGCTATTATCCGGTGCACCACAACTGGTACTATCAGCCGGTTTATTCATATCATAAGAAAAAAGTCGAAAAAGACGAATATCGTAATTTCGGCCCCAGCC
>CAZEMR010000001.1:198809-204001 GCA_964513465.1 uncultured Hyphomicrobiales bacterium | reverse complement strand
GCGAGTCTCCTTGCTGATTCTTCAATGATATTTCCAGACCCATCAATTAATAATGTCTTGGTGAAACTGATTTCATGTGGTGGATTATCCGGATAATATGTAAATTCCGTTTCAGTAATGACTGAATATTTATATTTGATCTCGATTGACTCTTTTTTGTGTCCAATTCTGTAGTTATCCAGGGTGTATGAAACAAAAGATAAGTGACCACTCGATCCGCTATGTTCGCCAATCTTTTCGTCAGATTCAATTTTTCTACGAATTATTTTTTCAATATCTGCACTTTGCACAGTAATCCCCGGCAATATAATTATTCATATTTTTTTCAGTATATCAATTCCTTTACGTAATGTTTCTTCTTTTTTGGCAAAGCAAAAACGTAATAAGCCATTGCCTTCTTCCGATTTAGAATAAAAAACCGAAGGTGGTATTGCAGCAACCCCGTATTCACGAACCAGTCGCGTAGCGCAATCAACGTCATCAGTGAACGTATCCGGAATATCCGTAATTATAAAGTAGCTGCCCTCAGGGAAAAATGGCCTGAATTTGGTATGCTGAAGTTCATTATAAATAAAATCTCTTTTGGATTGATAACTTTTTCGGAATTCCGGTAGGTATTCTTCCAGCCGATCGAATGCATGCGCCATCGCAATTTGGGCAGGCGTGTTTACAGCATAGGTTGTCCATTGATGCACACTTCTGATTGCCTTCGTAAGTGCTTTACCAGCAGCAGCATAGCCGATTTTCCAGCCGGTCATTCCAAAAGTTTTTCCGGTTGACGAAATCATAATCGTTCTCTCACGCATTCCTTCTATCGACATCATCGGTATGTGCTCCCTGCCGTCGAAAGTCATGAATTCATATACTTCATCTGACAGTACTAATAAATCATTCTTTATTGCAGTTGATGCAATATAATTAAGCTGATCTTTAGTAAACATTTTGCCGGTCGGATTATGCGGAGAATTGATTATAATCATTTTTGTTTTATCGGTAATCGCTTTCGTCAATTCTTCCGGATCGAATTCAAAATCCGGCTTTCTGAGGGTAACATAGACCGGCCTGCCGCCTGCGAGTATCACATCCGCCTGATGGCCGTCATAATATGGCTCGAATATAATCACCTCGTCGCCTGGCTGGATCAGTGCCTGAATCGTTGAATACAGGGCCTCGGTGGCTCCGGCGGTTATGGTTATTTCTTCATCGGAGTCCATATTCAGATCATAAAATCTATTCAGATAATTCGCAACGGATCGACGGAGCGAGTGCGTGCCCTGTGTCGGCGCATATTGATTTTTGCCATCTTTCATGGCCTCGAATGCAGCTTCTTTGATCCAGTCCGGACCATCGAAATCCGGAAAGCCCTGACCAAGATTGACGGCGTTATACTCGTAAGCCAATTTGCTCATTGTTGAAAATATAGAGGTCGGAATATTTTTTATTCTGTCTGCTGAAAAATCTTTTGCCATATCTATCCTGAAAAAATGTGCCAATAATAAATCTTTAATCGAATATTATTTTTATATCAATCTCCGCCGAGCATTCTGCCGAATCCGCCGAGCACCGAGCCTTCGCCTCGGGATTTGCCGCCATGCGATGGGGCGCTTTCGATAATCCGGTCGGCCATACGCGAAAACGGCAGATTCTGAAGATATACCTTCCCGCGGCCCTCAAGGGTTGCCAGAAAAAGGCCTTCGCCGCCGAATAGCATCGATTTCAGGTTGCCCGCGCGTTCGATGTCATAGTCGATTCCGGAGGTAAATGCAACAATGCAGCCGGTGTCTACCCTGATTACTTCGTGGTTTAGTTCTTTTTCGATAATTGCTCCGCCGCCGTGCAAAAAGGCCATTCCGTCGCCTCGTATTCGCTGCAAAATAAATCCCTCGCCGCCGAAGAAACCCGCGCCCAGTCTGCGGTTGAAAGCTATGCCGATCTCGGTGCCCAATGCCGCGCAAAGAAATGCGTCTTTTTGGCAGAGGATTTCGCCGTTGATTTTTGCCATGTCGATGGCAAGAATTTTGCCCGGATAAGGTCCGGCAAACGCAACTCGTTTTTTGCCGGCGCCATTGTTAGTAAAATGCGTCATGAATACCGATTCGCCGGTGACTTTTCGGCGTCCCGCGTCCATTAATTTGCCGAAAAATCCCTGATCGGGACGCGATCCGTCGCCCATCATAGCCTGATAGCTGATACCGTCCTCCATCCAGTTCATGGCTCCGGCTTCGGCAACGACGGTTTCTCCGGGGTCGAGTTCAATTTCTACGGACTGCATATCGCCGCCAAGTATTTCGTAGTCAACTTCATGGCATTTCATAATTTAATCCTGATTTTATGATAAAATTTTTAAGAACTCATGATAAATATTTGATAATTTATATATTTATGTAATGATTAAGTGCTATAGCTGTTAATTAATATTATAATAGCGGAAGAAACCGGGGAAATAATGTAAATTGCATATCGCAATCATTTGAATATATACAAAAAAGTTTTATTTTACCTTATGCTATAAGTTAATCCAATTTCCCAAATTTTGCAACTGTATTTTCCTGCTTCTTCAATGCTTGTGCTGACTTTTTCGACTATTACCAATTTGATAATAATTAAGGAATGAATAAATGCAACGGATAATTCTGATTTTGTTCATGGCGGCCATTTTTTCCTCATGCAATGAGAATTCCGTCGTTCAGAGGACCGAGGACCGCTTGATATATTTCACGGTCGATGATGTCATCGGCGAGGGAAACGCGGGGCTGTATAAGTATTCTATTGCTCTTGGCGCATCAAAAGTACTGATTCCCAATAGCTTTCACAATATTTCCCGTATTACCCAGGAGCGCAAATTCATTTTCGAAAAATATTTTATTAATGAAATTAACAACAATATCGAGGTTGAAAGATTTGTGAAATTGATGGACGAAACGGTTACTATTCTCCCCTCGCCACCTCCACCCGAAAACGGCTGGAGCGTGAGTCTGACTGAATTCCCCCACGCCGCATCAGCATATAACGGACGTTATTTTCTATATGGCGGAATTGGCGCCAATCCGGATGTTTCGCCAGGACGAAGGTCATATCTTGTGCTTTATGACTGGGCCGAGAGTTCTTATGATTTTCTCTTGCTCGATGGATTTATAAAAGAGAATAGCGACTTATTAGGGTCCGAATTCGCACGGCCGCATGGGGATTTTTTCGGACTTTCGGAGGATGGTTCGCATATATATTTTGTTTTGAAAACCGACAGTGCGAATGAAGGAACATCAAGATTTGCGCTATGCTCATGGAGTCAGGATTCAATCAGAATCGAGTATGGCCCCACAGAAAACGATTTATCGATATCGGGGTACGATTCCGCTACCGGCAGCGTGATTTTGAATATCAATGGCGACATTAAGACTTATGTTGCCGGCGAAATTGCCGAAAATATTCTTAAGGCAGAAGATATTTATTCGCCCAACCAGATTGTCCCCGCCCGAAGCGAAATGGTTGTCGCCACAGCCTCGGGCATCGAACTGGTCCGCCCCGGCAGCGGCGAACGAATTGCTCAGGTTATTTCATTCGACGAATTCGACAGCAATGGTGAATACTCCCGGGAAAAAATCGAATGCGTAATTTCGCCGGATGCAAAGGTTATTGCATTTTTCGTTCACAAAATTGCTTATTCCGAGGGGTTGTACGATATGTTTATTGTCGATCGCGACGGCAGCGGGCTTAGCAAGGTTGTAGAGCGGAAATTTATTACCGATATGGCTATCTCTCTGCCTTATGAATTGGATGAAGTATCACAACAGGCCCTCCAATGAAAAATATTTTGCTGGCAATCTTTTTAATATTTGTTTATCAAACCGCCCTTTCGGATAGCGGAATTATTGTGAACAAGGGGCAGTGGCCGGATAATATTAAATTCGGAATAAATCGCCAGGGACTAAAGCTATGGAGTGACGGCCAATCTTTGATTATTGATCGGAAAAATGGATCTGCCAAAGCCGATCGCATTTCGATCGAGTTCCCGGAATCCGAATTCACTGGGATTATGCCATTCGATTCTATTGCATATGTTAATTATTTTATTGGCGAACGGTCGGATTGGCGAACTCATGTCCCCGTTTATAAATATATATTAATCAATGAATTATATAATGATATAGCCCTTCGGGTATATGACTCTCCCGATGGCATACGGTATGATTTTTTGCTTGGCCGGGGCGCCAATCCGAGTGATATTTCAATGCGTGTCCGCAGCGCCGCAAATATCGAATACTCTGAAGATAATCTGCACATAATCAGCGAGGCCGGGAATATCGGAATTGGCGGGATAATGGCATATCAGATTGACAGCAAAGGAGATACGACATATATTGATTGCAAATTCACGCAATCAGCTAATAATTCATTCGGATTCCGGCTTTCGGAATATGATCCATCGGCTGAGTTAATTATCGATCCGCTTATTTATGCAAATTATCTCGGCGGAACTGGTTCGGAAACTCTGAGCAATATCGCTACTGATGATCATGGATATATATATTCGGTCGGTTATACCACCTCGGTGGATTACCCCTTCACCCCGGGGGCGATCGATTCAGTTAATATGAAAATCGACAGCGCTTATTCCTTTCATGATGTGGTAATTACCAAAATGACGCCCGGCGGAAGATCGATTGTTTTCTCGACATATTTCGGAAGCTTTCTGGATGATTTTGCCGGAGACATAGTGCTGGATCAATCGAATAATATATACATCACAGGTTCGACGGAAAATGATTACAGATTCCCACTAACTTCAAATGCATACGACACAAGCCATAATGGCGCATTTGACGTTTTTTTTATAAAGCTCTCCCCTGATGGCGACGATTTGCTCTACAGCACTTATCTCGGCGGCAGCGGCGATGATTACGGTCAGGCAATCGAATGTGACTATTCAGGCAATATATATTTAACAGGATTTACTTACGGGGCGGGAAATTTCCCTGCTACTCAGGGCGCATTCCGTACCGCGCCATCGGGCAGCAACGATGCATTTGCCTGTAAGTTCGATATGACCACCGGCAATCTTGAATATTCGACATTTATTGGCGGTTCGGCGGACGATTTTTCCAATGATAACGAGCTCGATTCTTCGGGCTCTCCATATAATTTCGGGATGACGCGTTTGCCTGGTTTTCCCGTTACTCCTTGTGGCTTCCGGT
>CAZEMR010000001.1:0-198799 GCA_964513465.1 uncultured Hyphomicrobiales bacterium | reverse complement strand
AACCACTGGGGCATTTAGTACGAATTCTCCCGATACGGCACATCCGGATCATTCCGGCCAGGCCTTTGTTATTAAGCTCGCAGCGGACGGAAGCGAGGCTGTTTTTTCGACTTATATCGGAGGCTCTATGCGCGATGCAGCTTATTCAATGGCTTTGGATCCGGCGAATAATATATATTTAACCGGATATACGGAATCCTACGATTTCCCCGTCAGCCAAAATGCATATCAGACCGCATATAAGCCTTCGTCCGGAGATTCTAACTCGGGCGATGCATTCGTATCCGGGCTTGATTCGAGCGGAAGCCGCTTGATTTTTTCGACTTATGCCGGAGGCCACGGATTCGATCGCGGCTCTTCGATCAATCGCGATCCGATAGGTTTAATATATGTCGCAGGATCGACTCAATCGAGCGATTTCCCGACTACATTCGACGCATTCCAGGAAAATTACGCTGACACCGGCGATGCATTCGTATTCAAAATGACAAATAATGGCGAAAATATTTCATATTCGAGCTATTTCGGTGGCGAGAAAGACGAATCCGGCAAATCGGTGATAGCATTCGATGACGGCAGCTTTATACTTGCAGGCACAACGAATTCCTCGAGCTTCACGGCGGAGCTGAACCCGCTCTATTACATTCATGGACAACTGGGTGAATCGGATATCTTCGTTGCCCGGCTGATCAATAATAATCTCGGAATCGTAGATGCCGGCACCGATCAGACACTATGCTCGATAGACAGCGTTCAGCTCGACGGGTCGTTCGAAGGCGGCAAGGGGCTTGTTACTCTCCGCTGGTCTCCATCCGAAAAGGTTTCCGACGCTAATATTCTCCATCCCCGAGCATATATCGAAGAAACCACTATCTTTACTCTGACAGCCCGCGACGAAAGCAATATTGTCAAATCCGATCAGGTGGTAATACGACTCTCCGAAACGGTCGAAAAGCCGCATATCGGATATCGGCTGGCCGACAGCATTGTCTATTGTGTCGAGGATTATGCGGAATACCAGTGGTATTACGAAGATGATATAATCGCTGGCGCAACGAATAAAGAGATCAAGCTAATCGGATTCGGTCGATATAAGGTGGCGGTGGCAGATTCCAGCGGCTGCGAAAATGAATCCGAATGGACTGTAATTAATTCTATCGACGAAACTATTTCGGCTATTTCGGTCTATCCGAATCCTTCCGGAGATGTATTCACGCTCGAAGGCAATTTTGGTCAGACTGCGCGAATTGAAATCTATACGATTTATGGCGAGCTGATTTATAAAAATAGAATAGCCGGCTTCGGTCATGAAAAACTATCGATAGACCTGTCCGGCTATTCCGAGGGAGTATATCTGATGCGAATTATAATGCCAATAGAAACCATTTCATATAAATTAATCAGAATATGATCATTTATTAACGATAAGCCGAGTTACTACCTGTTCGCCCCTGTTTGTTGATATAGCAAGCAGATAAATACCATTTTCCAAATCAGATAAATCAAGTATAAGCTCTTGCTCGCCAATGCTTTGCACTTGATTATTTATAACTGTTATCAAATGACTGCCGTTAACATCATGAATTGAAAGGCTTACACTGCGTTCCTCCGAAAGAAGATAAGTACACTTTCCGCTGCTGATCGCAGGATTAGGAAATACGCTAAGCCTTTGCAGAGCGCCAGACTGCTGGCGGCATACGTCGAGATATGACTGCTCCTCTGTGAATCCCTTGCATGCTTCATATGCCGGCTGGCCGTTTATCTGTATATCGTTCATTATTGCTATCTCCCGGCGAAGCTGATCGCGGTATCTTTCCGGGACTTTCGCGAGGAATTCCTCATTGGGCACAAAGAAGAAAATAAATTCGGAATCTTCGTTTCGTGGCATTTTAACAGGGATCAACCGTGAATATACAAGCCGCTGCAACTCTGTACGATACCTCTCATTTTTTTCGAGTCCTGCGGTATCATTTGCCTCGCGCAAGCGCCAGCGCTCCATCGACTGATTGATATTGAATTCATAAAATTCTTTGAATAATTCATTTCCGTACCGGAATAGCGGCGATTCATTTTCCATATATATCTGATGACCGTTTTTGCCATTGAACACGACTATCGGATAGAGTGTGCGGGAATAATCCGAGCTGTCCCAGCCTTCGTATTGCTGAATCAGATTGAATCTTATGCGTTCCGGTTCGAAGCTGTTGTATCTTTTCACCAGCAAAGGGAATTTACGTGGATAACCATATTTATCGAGGCCGAGGCGTTCGTAGCCGCTTTCGTTTGTATATACCTCTTCGTAAGCAATATATATATCATCCATTTGCCGGAACCCCGGAACTATTCGTTCGAATTCTTCGACCGACATTTCGAGCATATTCAGCCCCTCGATATTCAGCTTGAAAATGCGATGGCGGTATTTTTCGTCGAGTTCCTTATGGGCGGCTTTCTCCTCCGGCGTTGCCTGCCTGATTGTAAAAACATCGACATGATTAGTATTGTCATCTGCTGGATTTTCCTCAATGATGTTCTGTTTTGGTGTGATTTCAGCTGCTTTGGAAATGGTGTTTTGGTCGTTAGATGAATCATATCCCTTAACTATAGGGCTGTTTGTATTATTTTGACCGGATATTTCCGGCACTGGCTTCTCTGGTTGCTGAGGCGCGAATACCACAGCCGAAAGAATAATTCCGATGATTGCGCTGCTTAGTGTTGCCATAATTGTTAACCTTTTGAATTTTGAATATTTAGCTGATTTCCGAATTGCGCTGCGCAGCTCATCTTCGGAGAAGATTTTCTCTTGGGATATATATTTGCCGGCGAGATCGAGATACTTCCGAAGATCGTTTTCCATTTTGGTTTTATTTATTTGTGATTTTTTCGTGATTTATTCCGAGCATTCCGGCCAGTTGTTTCCGGCTGCGGTGGAGTACGGTTTTTACTGCCGATTCGCTTTTCTCGGTAATTTCTGCAATTTCTTTGATGCTTAGGCCGCTGAATTCGAACATTATCAGGATTTCGCGATTGTGATCGCCAAGTTTAGAAATTGCCTCCATCATTATCCTTAGGTCTGCGCGATCGTCCGGCAGGATATCCTGCGACCTGAACATATCGAGAGTGATATCGTCCGAATCATCGAATTTCCGTCGCTTTGCCATATCTTTAAAAAATTTTCGGCGGACAACCGTAAACATATAGCTCAGCAATGCTTCAGGAGACCTGAGCCGCCCGAATCCTTCGAATGCTGCTACCGCTGCCTCCTGCACCAGGTCGCGGGCATCGGTGCGGTTCAGCGCCAGACTCAGCGCGTATCGCTCCACTCGCGGCAGCAATGGCCTGATATATTCGATGAATTTGTCCTGTTTCGTCTTTGAATTCATTTCCGTTCCGCTTTCTTATGCAGTAAGTGCCGCCAGGCTGGAAAAGGTTACATTAAATTTAGTAATTCGGGTAATAAAATAAAAAAACCGCCGCTGACTATTGCCAGAGGCGGCTTATGTAAATCGCAAATCAAATTATGGAAATCATTCTCTTTGAAGCCAGTAGTGTTCCTGGATTGTCTTGCATTCATTGAATTTGAATGTATAAGTTAGTGCGGAATAGCCTTCCTTCAGCACACGGATGCTGTATTCCTCCGGAGCGCAGAGGCCTTCCTTTAAGAATATTCCGTCGGCGTTGGTCGCACCGTCGGCAATCATATCGTCGCCGCGGTAAATCTCTACGCGTGCGCCGGATATGGTCGCTTCTGTTTCCGCGTCTTTGGCAATGATTTTAAGCCGTGCGGTGCAGCAGGTGTCGGGCTGGACGGCTGCCATTTCGCGCACAAGCTCTTTTGTTTCGTTGCAGCCTAGTTCCACGACGAATTCGATGTTCTGATATTCCTCGTGCAGAATGGATATGCCATATTCGCCTTCGCAGAGGGCTTCGAATACGGTCATACCATTGTCGCCGGTATTCTGGGTGCGGAGTTTTGTGCTGCCTTTCCATAGGTTAACTGTTGCATTGTGGATTCGTTCGCCGGTCTGGCTGTCCTTGGGTATTATGTAAATACGTCCCTGACAGCAATCCTCGGATTCGATTTCTTTTACAATTTCTATGGTTTCGTTGCATTCGAGGTCGACAACGAATTCGATATTCGTGTAATTTTCGCTTAAAAGATCGATGCCATATTCGCCTTCGCAAAGGCCGTCGAATACGACGCGGCCGTTCGAGGTTTGCTGTGTTTTTATTTTGTGGCCCTCTTTCCATAACCGGACTTTGACGCCGCTAATTCGCTCGCCGCTGCCGGATTCCTTCACGTCGATGATAATCTTTCCGTGGCAGCAGCTATCTTCGGGGTTTGATTTTTCGCTCATGCGATAATCCATCACCAGGGTATCGCAATCGTTTATTGCAATATTTTCCTCAATTACGTTATAGCTATCTTTAGCAAGCCGGAGCCAGTATTCTCCGAAGCATACGCGGTCGAACCATGCAACACCGTCGTTATTAGTCGTGCTTGTGGCAATAATGCTTTTGCCCTGATTGAGCCGCACCTCTACACCGCCGAGCCGCTGGGTGCTTTCGCCGCGAACGGCAATCACTTTTATTACGCCGCAGCATGTATCCTGGGGCTCATTTCGTGAAGTAAGAGTAATATCCAGCTTGCGGTCGTCGCCGCTGCGAGGTACATCGCCGACAGAAGACTGATAATTATTATAATCCGGGTGAGTTACACGCAGGCTGAAGTTTTCGAGATGATCAGGAATACGGTCAAGCAGAAACAGGCCGGCCGAATCGGTTGAATCACTCTCTATACGATTCATGTTCGTATCGAAGGCCTCGACTGTGGCGCCTTTTATTGGAGCACCGGAGACATCGCGGACAGTGCCCGCATAGCTCAGGTATTCGGGATTGGTGGAATTCTCCGAACAGGATGAAACGATCATAAATAATGAAATTGCGAAAAACGAGGCATAAATAAGTCGTAAATATTTTTTCATCCGTACTCCTTCGAAGGGTGATTATTGCTCATACTTATGATAAATAAACAGATTGAATTATAATTAATCACAGGCATATTCTGAAATATGGATATTAATTACGCGTAATAACTGTTTCGGTCGAATCCGGCGCGGCCATTGGTGGAGTCTCATTTCTGAGGCTGTCCGGCGGGGCTGGCTTTTTCTTATCGAAATCGGGATTAAAGAATTTGCGCAATACATCGCGGGCGATCGGGGCGGCTACGGTCGATCCGAATCCCGCGTTTTCGACAATAACAGCTATTGCAATTTTTGGATTTTCCATCGGCGCAAAGCATACGAACCAGGAATGGTCATTACCATGAGGATTCTGTGCGGTGCCGGTTTTGCCGCATACCTTTATGCTGTCCAGCCGGGCATTCAGAGCCGTGCCGCCGGGAGTATTGACCACGTCGTACATCCCTTTGTGTATCTCATCGAATTTATCCGGAGGAATTTTAAGGTCGATTTCGAAAAATTCGACAGGCTCATATTTATTAATCATATTATTATATACATATCTGACCAGATGCGGCTGGTATATTTTGCCGCGGTTGGCAAGTGCGGCAGTATAAACGGCTATCTGCAGCGGCGTTGTCAATATTTCGCCCTGGCCGATGCCATAGTTGACCAGCCTGCCCTTGCTGGGGCCATGCCGGCCATAGCGCTTTGTAAGCCATTCAGTGGTCGGAAGCAATCCCTCGCTCTCGTTCGGAAGGTCGATGCCGGTCTGTTGGCCAAATCCGAAGAGTTTGCCGTATTCGGTGAAAATATCATATCCCAGATCGAGCGCCAGACGATTGAAATAAGCGTTGCACGAACCCTGAATTGAGTGACGAAGATCAGCATTACCATGCACGCCGTGGCAATTCCAAGTGCGATTGCCGAAGTGGAATCCCCCATTGCAATAATATGTGGAGTTTGCGTTTATAATATCCTCGTTCAATCCGGCCAGGCCGATAAGCATCTTCCATGTCGAACCTGGCGCATATGCTGCCATAATTGTACGGTCGAGCAGCGGTTTGCCCGGATCGTCTCGCAGTGCATTATAAATTTTGGCAGGTACTTTACCGCTGAAGTCGCGCGGGTTATAGTCGGGCTTGCTGACCATTGCAAGGATTTCGCCATTATTCGGATCGAGCGCAACGAGGGCGCCCCGTCTTTCCCCGAGCAATTTTTCGGCAAATTCCTGCAGCCGGATATCAATAGTAAGCGAAAGGTCGAAACCATTGATTGCGGCGACGTCTCGCTTTCCGTTGTCGAAGCTGGATATTTTCTTGCCGAATTTATTCACAGCCACGTATTTGATGCCGGTCACTCCGCGCAGGAATTTCTCGTATTCGCGCTCGAGTCCGGTCTGGCCGATGATATCCCCGGGCCGATAATATGGCATAAATTCGAGCTGGCGTTGAGAAATTTCACGTGTATATCCAAGCATATGGGCCATATTGCAGTCGAACTCATAAAGCCGCTTTGAATCGACGTAAACGTCAATCCCGGGCAGATAGTCGTTATATTCTTCCAGTAGGGATACCTGCTCGATACTCGCATCGTGATATATTTTAATTGGCTCGAAAGAGGAATAATATCTGTATATTTTTAAAATCTTATCAATTTCAGATGTGTCAATATCGAGAATTGTGGTCAGTAGCGGAAAGCTTTCCCTGCGGAATTCGTTAGGAGTAATTACGACAGAGAACGACGGCTCGTTGTGCACAATAAGCTCGCCATTACGATCGAACATATTACCGCGATATGGCTCTACCCGTATGCGCTTGATGGCCTGGTCATCGCTGACCAAACGGTATTCGCCGCCCTCGATGAGCTGCAGAAACGCAAGCCTGCCAATAAAAACCAACCCAATAATCAGAGCAGCCGCTTTGAATACATTCCTGCGGCTGGCTGCCCCGAAATACGGATTATCGCCTATATAATTATTCTTTGCCATAATTTTCCGAATTCGCCAGTTTCTCTTTTTTATATTGATTCTCGCAAAGAGAAATAATTACTATTGAGACTATAATTACAAACATGCCGTCCCGGCTCTGGAACTGCGAACTGGTTATATTCGCTATAAATATCGCCAGTAGCGATACGAATGCACCGAGTGCAAGCGACTTCATAAATTCGTCGTCCAGTTTTCGTATAAGCCATTCGCTGCGGAAAAAATAATAAAACAAGAAAGCAAGATAGCATAGAGTGAGCGGTATCCCGATGCGATATGCAAGATAAAAATATCCGTTGTGGATAATCGCCGTGTGCAATGTGGTCTGAGTAATTGGATTATAAAAATGAAATCCGCTCGATAGCCCGTTTCCGCCCAATGGATTCTCGGCAATCCGATTGAACAATGCGTCGTATTCGGACAGTCTGGACTGCACGGAAATATCCTGAATGCCCCGTGAGGTCGACGTAAAGCGGTTTTCGATTACCTGGAATAATATGCCTGCGTCCTGGTCCATTACCACAATCACCCCGAATGCAAAAATAAAAAACGTGATGAAGGTGGACCATATAAGCATAATTTTTTTTCGATAGGACACATATATAAATATTACAAAAATTCCGAAAAGCAATATCGCCCAGAATGTCCTCGAAAACGAAGCAATCAATCCCGCAACCGAAACCACTGTGAAAGCGACCATGAGCAGCCTTGGCAGAAGCTTCTTTATCTCGAGCACCATCAGAAGCCCGATCATCGATGCGGAAGTTAATATTGCCTGATTGATACGAACTGATGTCCCAAGCTGATAGGCATATAATACATTCTGCGAAGTGATGGCTTTATAATACATCCAGAACTGATAGAACGCCACAATCAGGATCGCTATCGCAAAGCTGATTAATATTTTTTTAAGCTTTTCCGGAGTATTGAAATATTCACGAAAAGGAAAATAATAAAGTGTGGCAGTCAGCAGAAAATATTCGCGAAACCAATATATCAGTTCCACTTCATTCAGCCATGCAATTGCTAAATTCAGCCACAGAGCAATAAAAAAGAATACGATCAGCCAATCGGCAATATTTCTCATAAGCTTTCGCCGCTCGACGAATACCTGCCACCCGAGCCATATCAATATGCCGCCCACATGAGTCAGCAGAAAGACGACATCCAGCGCGCTTACTCCTTCGCCGGTAGAAATAAAAAAGACGCCGGAAGACACCGCCACAAAATGCAGCCAGAATTTAGGATAGCGAATAAAAGCCACAATAAATGGGATGCCGGCTACCGCACCCAGCACATATGCCCCAAGCTCCATATACACGGCCACATAGAGCAGCAATGCGGGAATAAAAAGCAACAAACCGCCGACCATCGGCGATACCGGCTTAAAAATATTTTTGGATGCAATCGAATTCATATTATTCGGAGGAGGATTTAAATTCCTTGTATTTTTTACGGGCAACGCGAATGCTATGGATTGTCAGCACCATCAATACGGCCAGCACAAAAGAGCCGGCAAAAGTGCCCGCCACAATCAGAGAGCGCTTCGGTTTGTCCTTTTTTTCAGGAGCACGGGCTTCGTCCATTACATATAAATATCGCGATTTGGAGTTCTGGTCGATTTTAGCTTTTTCGAACGAGGGGGTCAGCATCGCTTTCACTTTGCTAAGGGTCTCGAAATCCGTATATAAACGCAGATATTCATAGCCTACCTGAGAAGCTTCGTCGAGCGGGAAATTCCCTGCAAATCCGGGTTTGAACTGAATTTCGCGGATTTTATTGCGAACCTGATCCAGCATCTCTTTTTGCATTATGGTATAGGGGTCGCTATCGCCGTATTTTTTCTTATAAAATTCGTACATCATATCGTACTGGATTTCCTGCGCTTTGAATTCTGCGAGCGACACGCTGATAGCCTGCGCCTGCTCGAGCGGAGAAAAAATCTGGTGTTTTTTGGAGAATCTGCTTAATGAATCCGCAACCACTTTCAGCGTTGAGTCAATCGCCAGCAGCCGTTTTTCGGCATATGCGAGATTATCCTCGATTTCCGCATGGAACATTTTCATTGACAGCTCGTTGGCAAGTTCCACGAAAGTATTGGCCATTTTGGCTGCCCTTTCGGGATCGGTATCGAGGAAGGAAATGGTATAATTGCCCTCGACCTCGAGCGTGATATCCATATTATTATTCAATTCGGCACGGGTGATCTCCATGCTCGAATCTTCAATTTCGTATACCTGCATCAGATTGAAGATTTTGATAAGGGAATCCTTCAGGCTTCTGCTGTCGAGAATCGCCATAAAAGTATAATTCTCGCCTCCGCTGCTTCCGCCCAGTTTGGTAAGGCCAAAATCCTTCAGCGCCGAGCCGATACCGCCGAAGCTCTTCTGATTCATGATATTTTCGGTATTTGGCGGCACCACATTAGCCGTGGCTCTGTACCAATTCGGCAGATTTAATGAGATCACCACAGCGGCGGCGGTAGCGAGCAATACAAAAGTCAGAATAAATATTTTATGTTTCATCAGGACCATCAGCGTTTTAAGGCTGTCGAAATCCTTGTTCTTCATATCTCGTTCTGTCATTTTCCAATTGAATATAAATATTAAAAAATTCTCAAAATCAAGCTTGTAATATACGAAATTGAGCGAAGATTATCCTTCAAAATCCTGTATAATTATTCCAATATTCGATATATATACATCATTTTTTCAATGGGCTCGAAATCATAGGCGGTTTTGGATAATCTCCGTCGCGCAGCCTGATTTCGGCATCCTCGAAGAACAAATCGGGCACTATCATTGATACTCCCACATACGGATCGCCTCCGGTCATATATGAAGATATTACTGCAGGCGCGAGATAATTCATCACATAAGGGTCTTTGCCCACGCTAAGTATGTCCTTGAAGGACTGCGCCGAGAATCCTGCGCCTTCGCCGCCGCGGATCAGTTCCTCGCGGCCGTCGGGATATACTTTATATATTTCGACCGGCAGATATTTACCGGCGCCCGATGGGAATTCGAACAGTCCCATGGTAGCTCCATAGAGCGTTGTCGACATTATGTTTAGATTCATTACCTTGCGGACGACGAGGCCGTAGGGCAATTCGCGCATTTTGCAAAGCTCCATCATGCGGTCGCGCATTTCCTCGTAGCTTTTTAAGTGCGAATCATCCGCGCTGACTACTATATTGCTCAGCATTGCGGCGCCGCTGCGGTTGTGGCCGTTGGTGGAGCGCACCCGACGTGTCGGAACACGGCCGGAGAGCAGATTCTTCAGATAGCCGCCCTCGACGAGATGCACCTTCTGGGGGTTCACACCGTCGTCGTCAATTTTGAAATGGCCGATCAGCTTCGTCTGGCTGTATTTATCTATGCCAGGCATTGCGAATACATCAATAAATTCCGGCAGCACCCGACCACCGATTTTCGACTGGAATGCGGTGAATCTTTCGTCGCCCTGCCCGCCGAATTCTGTGATCTGCTTGCGCTGAGTAACCAGATTAGGAGCAAATAGCTGGCCGAAGACCTCTGCAGCAGCCTGGTCCTGGAAAATAACCGGTCCGCTATAGGATTCCTCGAGTTCGGGGGCTTTGCGAAGATTCATCACCTTTTCCGCAACACTTTTGGCTCCGCTCATCAGCGAGTCACGCTCGGGCAGGTCGTCTGGGGTTTCGCCGTAGGATGTAAAGAAATCAGCAATCGGCATTCCGTCTTCGGCCTGGGTAGCGGCTATGATTTCGAAGCCGGTATATAATTTAGTTTTAATATATTCCATCCCCTCGCTGTTGATGAAATATTTGCGCTCGGGCAGATATTCCATTACGCCCATGGATTTATGAATATCATGATATTCGGCGAATATTCCGGTGGCGCGCTTCATCAGTGCGGCCCAGTAGTTCACATTCATTTCCGGAGCATCTTTGACATAACGGCCTACTTGCGGCTCGACCTGCATAAAATCATGCGTTGTGTCCTTACGCATTTTGTTCTTCATTGCGGCTTCCTTTTTGGAATAAATCTCTGCAGCCTGTTTATAGGCGGCATCGGTGGCCAGCCATAATTCCCGACGCAGAGTTTCGTAATCGAGCTCGATCGGAACGCGTCGGTTTTTGAATGATTCCTCCTGATCGCCGCTGCCGAAAAAGCTGAGTCCGACATCGAAGAAGTTCGAATTATCGAATTTATAATCGCCAACGCGGACGGATACGGTCAGCTCGGCCTGGCGCCTGATGCTCGAGTCCACTATGCTTCCAAGCTCTGCGCGCAATGTATGAGCATCGGTAATATTCAGACGGTATTCAATATAGTACGGAGCCTGCACGAATTCGAGCTGAAGATTGTTAATATTCCGCTTTAGTTCGTCGCGCATGGCTTTCATGAGCTGATCGTCGTCGATTTTCTGTCCGAAAAGTGCTCCGGCAGGCGCAATCGCGATCAGCAGAACAAAGCATATTATTTTTGACAATTTCATTAAATTTTCTCCGAATTTATTACTTTGAATTTTTTTCAAATAATTTTTTTAAGGCTTTTTCCAGATCCTCGGGCCGCTGAGTGCCAATCATAATCTTTTTGCCTTGCGAGGTGGTTATCTGCAATCCGATATTCCCGGATACATTGTATGCCATTCCGTGGCTCATGCCCCAGCGGATTCCCCAGCCGCCGTATTGCATAATCGGCGAATAGCGGCGAATTTCATATTCGGAAATATCGCCGACCCGGATGCGCTTCATTTTCAGATTGAACGGAAAATAGCGGAAATATATCGAATCTCCGGCGATAACAGTCTCGAGCCGGGCCATAGAGAATAACCAAAGAAGCAGCGCTCCGAATACCAGGGCTACGATAAGCCCCCAAAGCAATGCGTCGCGATCGGCCGTTCTTTGATGCATATCCGGGAATACGCCAAGCTCCGGAAAGAAATAGAGAGCCATTATCACAACCGGAAGCAGGGCGGCGAATATCACTATTCCCCATAGCCAGGGCTGCTTATAGCGCTGGACTTCTTCGTACATTGGCATCATTGCGGGATCGGGCGTTTTCATGGGTTCGAGCCTTTCGCCGATTCGGGTGACGGAAGTATCGGAGGTTTGGCCTGCGATTTGGATTTGCGCTGCACCTCGATCATCGAAACAAGCAGCGACGGAGAGCTGGCCGATACGGGTACGCGGCCGGATTCGGCGCCGCAAAGCCCATTGAACACTCCTACATTATCCGAGGCAGCCACAATATTCGAGAACGTCGTAAGCGGGGTGCCGATCAGATCGACTCCGCGGACGAGCTCGTCGGGGCGGCCATCGGCATATACTTTATATACCACCAGCGGCGTTACGTTGAATGCATTCGGAATTGTGCGCGAGGTAAAGGTAAATCCGCCGGATACGACGTCGAACATCAGGCCATATTCCTTACCCTGGTGGATGCACATCGTGCGCATGCGGTCGCGCAGGGATTTTTCGCTCATGTCCTCTTTGGCGATCACCATCAGGTTCGACTGCCGCGAACATACGTCATAGCCTGCCTGGCGGCGTCCGTGACCGGTCGATGCCGGGAAGCCCTCGATCGGCGAGCGCGACATCAGAAATGCGTTGAATTTGCCGTCTTTTACGGTCAGCACCTTCTGGCCTTCGATGCCCTCGTCGTCATATTTATAATAACCCGAAAGCGGAGTGCCTGCGCGTTCTTTGGCGGTCGGATCGAAAACAACATCGATAAACGAAGGCAGTATATCCTCGCCAATAGAATTTTTAAATGTCTGGCTCGAATTCGGGTCTTTCTCTCGGTGGCCTTCCACGCGGTGGCCGAATATTTCGTGGAAAAATACGCCTGCGGCCTCGCCGGAAAGTATCGCCGGACCGGAATAGTTCGTGATCAGCGGGGCTTTGCGCAATTCGTTCAGTGTATTGATTAATTTATTTATATCAGCGGCGATTACGGATTCATCAGGCAACTGATCCGGCGAAAATCCGAAATAGCTTTTGTGCAAAGGCAGCACCATGCCGTCTTCGGCTTTGGTATATGCGCTTATGAATATCCGGCAATAGGGCTCGGACTGGACAATTTCGGAGCCTTCGCTGTTAACGAAATACTTTGTCGTCTGAGATGCTCTGAATGATACTTCCCCTTCGTAGAGCCAGTTATTGCCTTCAAAAATTGCCGAAAGCGAGCGTATTTTGTTTTCCCATTGGGCTTTGTCGAAATTAATATCGGGGATTTCATCAATATATTTAACCGCCTGTTCGTGGGAGAAATCCGCCGAAGTATCCTCTTCCTGCACCTTAACGGCTCTGTTGGTCATAGCCTTTTCGTAGCGCTCGATTGCGCTTTTGTAATTGCGGTCGGTGGAGTACCAGATAGCTGTCCGGAGCGCTTCGGGATCATTATCCAGCGGCAGCGGATTTGCGCCCATCCGCATCGAAAACGAAAACGGATTGCCGCGGATTATGTGAGTATTATCAAATTTATAATCGCCAACGCGAATATCTATATCGAGCGTACGCGAATGGTCGTCGCTGATATTGCTGATATTACCAAATGAAGCAGTGATTGCATATGATTTGACATCATTTACCTGATAAGCAATGAAATAGGGTGGATTATCCTGCTCTTGCAGCAGTGATATATTTCGCTGCAATTCATTTCCGAGAGTTTCGATCAACGGGGGCTCTGCGGAAAAAGCCTTAAGCGGCAATATGAGCAATGCCGCGATCAGAAGGATTTTTTTCATGTTTATATCTCTGATTTTTTATAAATTAATGCACAAAAACGAGCTAAATAATATACGCAAAACGGATTGTATTATTGATGAGATCATAAATATATATTGATATGGGCATAAAAAAAAGCCAGCGCCAAGGGACGCCGGCTGTTTTGTTTATCTTTTTACGAGATATTTTCCGGTCATTTGTTGCGGAATTTCCGTATCCATTATTTTCAGGATTGTGGGGGCAACGTCCGCCAGTATTCCATCTTCTATCTCCGGCCATTCGCTGTTGATCAAAATGCATGGCACCATATTCATCGAATGATTGGTATTTGGACTGCCATCCTCGTTTACCGCATGGTCGGCATTGCCGTGGTCGGCGATTATGATCATTGTATAATCATTCCGGAATGCGGCTTCGACGATTTCGCCGACGCAGCTATCGACTGTTTCGGCTGCCTTGACGATTGCGTCATAGATGCCGCTGTGGCCTACCATATCGCAATTCGCGAAATTATGACATATAAAGTCATATTTCCCCGAATCTATATATGCAATCAGTTTGTCTTTGACTTCCGGGGCACTCATTTCCGGTTGAAGATCGTAGGTGGCAACTTTAGGGGAATTCACCAGACATCTGTCTTCTCCGGGGAATTCTTCCTCGCGGCCGCCCGAAAAGAAAAATGTGACATGGGCGTATTTCTCGGTTTCGGCAATTCTGAGCTGGGTTTTGCCGAGTTTGGACAGATATTCGCCGATTCCCATTTCGATTTTAATTTTGCCGAATACAACGTCCACATCCTGATAAGTATCATCATATTCCGTCAGAGTAACGTAATATAAATCAAGAGTGTGCATATCATATTCGGGGAATTCCTTCTGGGTGAGCGCTACCGTGATCTGGCGAAGCCGGTCGGTGCGGAAATTGAAACATACCACTACATCTCCGTCCTCTATCGTCGTAAGCGGTTCGCCGCTGTCGTCGGTGATTACGATGGGCTTAATAAATTCGTCGCTTTCGTCGCGATCGTAAGCGTTCTGCATGGCTTCGACCGGATCGGTTTCCTTGAGGCCATCGCCGTGGACCATCAGATCGTATCCTTTTTTGATGCGTTCCCAGCGTTTATCGCGATCCATAGTATAATACCGGCCACAGATCGTGGCGATCTTACCGGCTGAATTTTCAAGGTGTTGCTGCAATTCTTTAATAAAGCCTATGCCGCTGTGTGGATCGACATCCCGGCCATCGGTCAGAGCGTGAATATATACATCCTCGAGTCCCATCTCTTTGGCAACATCGCAAAGATAATAGAGATGGTCGTTCATCGAATGCACTCCGCCATCGGACACCAGCCCAAGAAAATGCAGGCGCTTATTGTGCTCTTTTGCAAAATTCAGCGCATCGCGCAGCGTTTTATCATTTTTCAGAGTATCATTTTCGATTGCTTTATTTATCCGGACGAGGTCCTGATATACAATCCGGCCGGCGCCGATATTATAATGTCCGACCTCGGAATTCCCCTGCTGTCCCTCGGGAAGCCCAACGGCCTCGCCGGTTGCCTTCAGCCGTGAATTCGGATATTCCTTCATATATTTGTCCATATTCGGCGTATTTGCCTGACTGATGACGTCGGCTTTCGATCCGTCGCCTAAACCCCAGCCGTCGAGTATGGTCAGAAGCACTTTTTTCTTGAGTCTCATATTTCCTCTATGTTTAATGATGATTATTTCTTTGGCTGACAGATTTCCATCAGAACGCTGTTTGTCGATTTCGGATGGAGGAATGATATAAGCATATCGTGTGCGCCGGGCACGGGCTGCTCGTTGATTAATTTAATGCCCTCGGCCGATAGGCGCTCGAGCTCGATGTCGATGCCGTCGCTTTCGAATGCGATGTGGTGGATTCCCTCGCCGCGCTTTTCGATAAATTTGGCGATCGGCGAGTCCTCGGCGGTCGGCGAGGTGAGTTCGATCAGAACTTCGCCGACTTTGAACGAGCCGACTTCGACTTTCTGCTGATCGACTTTTTCGCGGTGGATATCTTCGAAATTGAATATTTTTTTGAAAATTTCGATGCTTGCGTCCAGATCCTTAACGGCTATTCCTATGTGATTGATTCCTTTTAGCATTGATTCATTCTCCATGATTATTCGGTCGATTTATAAATATGCGCCCTTCGGTTCGGGCAGCGATTTGATTTCGGGTTTATTGTGAATTAATTTGATTATTTGAAGTAAAACATTCCTGAGTTTAACAGCTTTGGTGGCAATGGTATCGTGCGATGCGTGCCAGATTATTTCTTTTGTACGATCGCCCATTTTTATTTTCAGTTCATAAATTTTATATGGCATCATCGTGCCGCCGGGGCCGGTTTCCGAGCTGTCGGAATACGGCGGATCGAATACTTCGGGATAATCCATTATATCAATATCCTCCATCATTTGGCGGATATCGCTAATTTCGGAGTCGCTTAGTTCGAAATGGATTGTGGTGTCCTCTTCGACTATCATATCCCTGGTATATGTATCATCGAATGTATTGACCACATTGCCGCCGCCGACGCCATAGCGAAGCACGAAATCGAAATCCCTGCCGCTTTTCGAGGCATCTCCCGAGCAGCCGTTCAGCACGACCGCAATTAAAATTCCTGAGAATATATATATAAGATTATTCATAAATTTCTTCGTATTTCTGTGCGACCCGCTCGAGATCCTCAGGCGAATTGACGCCCTGCAGCTCGTCGAAATCGGCCAGCTTGAATGCCGCGGCGCGTTTGCCCCGATCGCGGGCTATGCCGATTATATCGGTCAGATAATACTCGCCCTGGGCGTTTTCGTTGCCAACTTCGCGGAGGGCGCTGAATAATAATTCAGCCTTAACGAAATAAACGCCGCTGTTGAATTCGGTGATTTTCTTCTCTTCCGCCGAGGCGTCCTTTTCCTCGACTATGCGAAGGAAATCTCCATCGCTATCGCGGACTATCCGGCCATATCCCGTCGGGTCGGGAGCATCGGCCGTGAGCACCGATACATCCGCATCGGCTTCGCGGTGGCTATCGATGAATTTGCGCAGGGTCGATTCCCTGAGCAGTGGCACATCGCCGCAGAGAATAAGCACATCCCCATCGAAGCCTTCGAGCTTTGGTTCGGCCTGGGCGACTGCATGGCCGGTGCCGAGCTGATGCTCCTGCACTGCGTATTCCATTAGGTCGCTGCGCATGCCCTTGACGTAGTCGATCACTGTTTCCTTCAGGTGTCCGATTATGAGGACGATTTTTTCCGGATCGAGCCGGAAAGCGGTATCGAGCACATGCCCAACGAGCGGCTTATCTTTTAGCGGGACTAATACTTTCGGCAAATTGGGATTTTTCATTCGCTTGCCTTTGCCTGCGGCAAGAATTACGATTGCTATCTTATTCATAATTTATATAATTAAAAGATTATTCAACTTCTTCTTTGATTTCATTTTCGCTATCGAGCAGCACTACAGTGGGTTTATAATTTAGAAGCTCTTTTTCGTCTATACTTGCATAAGTCACAATAATGATGCGGTCGCCGACGTGGCCTTTGCGGGCGGCTGCGCCGTTCAGTCCGATCGTGCGTTTGCCGCGCGGCCCGGGGATGGCATAGGTTTCGAACCGATCGCCGGTATTTATATTATATACATATACTTGCTCGTAATCCTTGATGTCGGCTTTTTCCATAAGCTCTGCGTCAATTGTCAGGCTGCCCTCGTAATACAGATCGGAACGGGTTATCCGAGCCTGATGCAATTTTGACTTAAGCATAATTCTTTGCATATTTGGAACCCCATTTGAGTTTTATTTATATTTTTAATCATTCCGAATTTGCAACTTAGCGGATTTTTGCAATTAGTCAAAACATTTTATTTTGCTTAATAATACAAATTCGCCACATTCGTGAATTATCTGATTAGCGCATAGCGCCGAAAAAATTATTAATTTTGTGTTTTCTTATAACTTCGGATAGCATATTCTATGAGACGATTACTTATAATTTTATTTCTTATTATGCCCTTATCAACAGCTGCCAGGGATAATAAATTCGAACTCGTTGCCGATATTGAAGTTAACCCTGCAAAATTTGCAACCGAAATGAATTATTCATCCACCCAGTTCTACCTGAGGAATAAAAAGTCCGTTGGGAAGTATAACTCATTCGAAATTAAGGATATAATTAATAAATATGCGGGCGCGCCGGACAGACGGGATATCTTCATCATTGCCGAATCCCCCGCCGATACGATCGTTTTCTCTGGCGCGGAGACCGATCCGGCAATTACAATCATCCCGCCGGTGCTGATATTCGACGAACTGACCGGCTCAATCGGCGACACAGTCAAAGTCTATGACGTCAAAGGAAAGCCAAAGGGTACGGTCGATCTCGACGCAGTGGGCCGCGAATTTGGCGAGGCGATCATGCGCAGGATATTCCTCCAGCTCGAATCTATTCCGAAACCCGAAAAAGAAAGAATATTCGGTAAAATCTCGATAATATTCCCCCAGGATAAATCCACTTCGCGCTGGATTGAAAACGTAACCCGTTTGAAAGTATATAAATTAAAAGATTAATGATAAAACCGGATCAATATTTTGTTGAATTATTAATATGGAAATCAGATGAGAAAATTAGTCGAATGCGTACCTAATTTTTCCGAAGGGCGAAACGAAGAAACTATCAGAGCGATTGCCGATGCAATTTCGCAGACCGACGGCTGCCAGCTGCTGGACGTCGATCCCGGCAAATCGACCAACCGCACAGTATATACATTCGTCGGCGATCCCGATTCGGTGATCGAGGGCGCGCTGAACGCCGCCAAAGCCGCTCATGAACTGATCGACATGCGCCATCACACCGGAGAGCATGCCCGCATGGGCGCGATGGACGTCTGCCCGTTTATTCCGATATCGGACGTAACGATGGAGGATTGCGTGGAAATTTCGAAGAAATTCGGTAAGCGACTTGCCGAGGAACTCGACGTTCCCGTATTTTTATACGAAGAGGCGTCCGAGCAGGACTACCGCAAAAAAATGCCCGACATTCGCAAAGGTGAATACGAAGGTATGGCCGAAAAGCTGAAAGACCCGAAATGGAAGCCCGATTTCGGTCCCGCGGAATTCCGTCCCAAATGGGGAGCTACCGCCACCGGCGCTCGCTTCTTCCTGATTGCATATAACATCAATTTGCTTGCGACTTATAATCAGGCGAATCGCATAGCATTCAATATCCGCGAAACAGGCCGCGGTCCGGATAAGCCCGGCCGCCTGAAGGAAGTTCAGGCCATGGGCTGGCATGTGGATGAATACAACCTTGCGCAGATAACGATGAATCTGATGAATTATAAAGTCACTCCCCTGCATGTCGCGTTCGAGGAATGCAAAAAGGACGCCGATAAGCTTAACGTCGGCATTGCCGGCTCGGAGATCATTGGTCTTGTGCCGTTAGAGCCGATTCTCATGGCCGCGGAATATTATATCGAAAAAGAGAATTTATTTATAATGGACGAAGACCAGAAAATCAAACTGGTAATCGACCGCATGGGCCTTAATTCGATAAATAAATTCGATCCTAAAAAGAAAATCATCGAATATATGATCGAGGAAGACCGCGAAGAACCTCTGGCCAGCATGACAGTCCGCGGATTTATTGAAGAAGTCGCCTCTCGAAGCTCTGCGCCCGGCGGCGGATCGGCATCTGCGGCAATTGCAGCTATCGGCGTGGGGCTTGGCACCATGGTCGCCCAGCTTACCTACGGCGTTCGCAAATTCGAACATCTCGACGAGAAAATCCGCGAGATACTGCCTCCGCTCAATAAAGCGACGCAGAGCCTGATTCCGATGATCGATGAGGATACTAATGCATTCAGCGATTATATGGACGCCCTGAAATTACCAAAGGGCACCGACGAGGAAAAAGCTTACCGCCAGCAAAGAATGCAGGAAGGCTTGAAGAAAGCCATCGACGTGCCGATCGCAACGATGAAGCGCGGCGATTCGGCATGGGATTATATGCTCGAAATCGCCCGCTATGGCAATCCGGCGTCGAAGTCGGACGTCGAAGTAGGCGCACGCGCGCTCGAAATGGGTATCTGGGGCGCATATAAAAATGTTCTGATCAATCTGCCCGGCATCAAGGACGAAGAATTCAAAAAAGCTAAACTCGAAGAAGTCGAGGTAATCGTCCGCCGCGCCGAAGAAAAGATGAAAGAAGCTCTTGAAATTTTATCTAATAGATAATCCGGACTTTATATAAAAAAGAGGGCTGCCTGATCGAATCGGACAGCCCTTAGTTTTTTAATTACTTTTTACTTACAGATTCTTATGGCTGCCGTCGCAGAAGCCCGGGGTGTTGGTTTGCTTGCAACCGCATAAGTAAACTTTTTTGGGCTCGGTAACCTCAAGTTCGACCGGGACGAATTCGGTGCCTTTGTGGCTGCCATCGCAGAAAGGCTGATTTTTGGATATGCCGCAGGCGCACCAATAATATTTGCCTGGTTTGAGTTCGATCGGGAAAGGCGATTTCTGAGGCATTTCGGGTGTGGCCATGTTTTTCTCCTTGTGATAATATATAATTACAATGGGCGGTTTTTCCAGTTCCACCATTTCAGGAGCTCGGGATCATGATCGGTGTTTGAGACATAATAAACGGCGCATCTGAAGACATATTGCATACACCGATCGAGGTGCATACCCCGCAAATCGCAGAGCCGGCGGTACATTTCGTCCGGGTTCTCATTGCGCAACTCGTCGATATTCCGATAGCCCATCTCCCACAGATCAGCGGCAATTGATTTGCCAACGCCTGGGATTGTTTTGAATTTCTTCAAAATTTCCTTTTCGTTCATATTCAGGCTTTTGGAATTTCAAAATAAAAACGCGATCCCTCGCCCGGCCGCGATTCGATTTTGAGATCTCCGCCGTGCATTCGGACGAATTCGCGGCAGAGTATAAGCCCCAGACCGGTGCCGGATTCGTCGGATGTGCCCGGAGTAGTGTAATGTTTGTCAGTGGTAAAAATTTTCTCAATAATCCCGGGCTCGATTCCTTTTCCGCTGTCGGTTACGCTAATTTCAACAGTTTTGACATTCTCGCGCGACATCAGTGTTACATGGCCGCCCTGTTCGGTAAATTTGATAGCATTGGTCAATAAATTCCGCAGGATTGTATTCAATAAATTGTAATCGGCATAGGCATTTGCAGCTCCGATGTTGCGCACTGTCATCTTAATCTCCTTACGTTCGGCGAAATCGGAAACGATGTTATGATTACGAGAGAATACGTCCTCCAGATCGAGCGGTTCGGGGCTGTATTCAATCCGGCCTGTCTGGGAGCGTGCCCACTGAAGCAGATTATCGAGCAGATCGGCCAAAGAGCGGGAAGCATGGAATACTCTGAATATTTTGCCTTCGAGTTCCTCTTCGTCCATCATACGATGGCTTCTCAGCAGTAGATTGACGGTCAGAAGCAGCGCCTGCAGTGGGTTTTTCAGATCATGCGCGATTATTGTAAAAAATTTATCTTTCGCAGTATTGGCTTCGAGCAGATATTGTTCCGATTCGGATAATTTGCTGTTTATTTCAATTAATTTGTTTGCTTCTTCGATTACTTTTCGCCGGGATTTCTCGAGTTTTTCGTTAACGCTAATCAATTCGTTCTGGGCTCGTTTTCGTTCTTCGTTTTCGTTCTCAAGTTCGAGCAAAGTGTCTTCGACTTGTCTGGTGCGCTCGGCTACGCGTTGCTCAAGGTCTTTATTGAGGCTTTTAATTCGCTCTTCGTAATGCTTTCTTTCCGTAATATCGGAGAATAATAGTCCGAGCTGGCCCTGGCGGCTGACGAACATGACCAGTTCGAAATGCTTGTCCAGCATTTTGCTGTATTTCTCCTCGCGGATGGCTTCGCCGGAAATTGCGACTTTTTTGAGCATTTCCAGCCAGTTGTGGCCGAGTTCGGGGAATATCTCGAGCAGCCTTTTGCCCAATATGTCTTCGGTTTTAAGTCCGGTTATCTCGGTCACTGCCTGGTTAATTTTAACAAATCTGTAATCCTGCGGAGCTCCAACTTCATCATAAATTACATTCATTATGACAAATCCGTTGAGCATTTTCTCGAATAGCGTCCGGTATTGCTCTTCGCTGTACTGGAGTAATTTTTCGGCTTCTATTCTTTCGGAGATATCGCGGGCCGAGGAAACAATGAATCTCATATCTCCGGTCATCGGGTCGGAAATCGGCTGGCTGAGCATTTCCACCCATATATATTCGCTATTGCTGCGTCGAATCCGGAATTCTTTTCGGCGCATGGTGCCATCATGGCCAGCAAAAATTTCAGAGTCGCTACCGAGGTCGTCCGGATGGATTAGTTCGAATACTTTTTTCTTCTTTAATTCCGTAGGGCTATAGCCGAGAACTTCATAGACCGATGGCGAGCAATATATATATTCGCCATCGGGTTTGTGCATACATACCATGTCCTTCATGTTGTCGGTAATCAGCCGGAATCGTTCCTCGCTCTGGCGTAGCTGCTTTTCGGCGCGGATTTTGTCGGTGATGTCGCGCGTAATGGAAAGTATATGCTGCACTCCGTCGAGTTCGATTATATTGGCGGACATCAGTCCGATAATAATCCTGGTTTTTGTTTTGAATTCGGCCTGGAAGTTGACGACATTGCCCTTTTGTTTGATCTGGTCGGCCATTTTCCAGCGATCATCCGGATTATTCCAAATATTGATTTCGAGGGAGGATTTGTCTACGATTTCATCGCGTTTATATCCGCTTAATTCTTCGAAGCCTTTATTTATATCGACATAGACTCCATCGCTCAGCCTTGTGATCGAAATCGCGTCGGGGGTGGTCTGGAAGGCAATCCTGAATAGCCGGTTCGTTTTGTCCAGCGCCTGCATTGCAGCCACCCTGTCGGTGACGTCGCGTATAATACCGAGCACGTATACATCGCCGGGTTTGGCAATTGATACGGTTGTTACATCTATATATACTTCGCGGCCGGATTTGTGCCGGATTTTCAGCTCGTAGCGCGAGGGAATATCTTCGTCCTTAATCCGCGCCTTATAGCGTTTTTCCATCATTACGCGGCTCTCGTCGGTCAGCAGCAGGTTATAATCGAAATCAGGATCGGTTACTTCCTGGTAGCTGTAACCCGTAATTTCCGAAAATCGCGGATTGATGTATTCATAGCGCTTGTGATGCAAAAGATATATTCCGTCGAATGCGTTTTCGACCAGCATGCGGAAACGCTTTTCGCTTTCGCGGAGTTTTTTCTCGGACTTTTTTTGCGAAGTCACATCCCGGGCAATTATGGCCACTCCCTGTTTGTCTACCGAATTCCTCATTACGGGCGATATGGATACCGATAGATGGACCCGGCGTCCGGATATATCTTTTGCAGCCTCGCAATTTTCGATATAATCGCCGGCAGCAGCGCGTTTGACAAACAGTTTCATTTGCGGCTGGTATTCAGGCGCGAAAATTTCCGAAGCTTCCACTCCGATTGCCTGCTCGCGGGGAATATCGAATATCCTTTGGGCGCCGCTGTTCCATGTTGTGATCGCTCCGCCAATGTCAACTCCGATGATCGCATCTGATGAGCTGTCGACCAGATGTTCAAAATAGGAGATTAACTGTTCCTGCTCGACTGCATGGCTACGATTATTTATTGTGAGTACCTGATATTCGGCGCCATCGTTAGAGTCCAAAACGCTTATTTGCATTCTGGCGGGGAATTCAGTGCCTTCGCTGTCGATAAAAATCCAATCAAATGAATAGCTTTTTTCCCGACGAATAATTTCAATATATTCCATGGCAAGCTCGATGGAATTTCTACCATCGGGTTGCTTTTCTGGCGAAAAATCAATTGCGGTTTTGCTGTAAACTTCGCTTTTGTCCTTCATCCCGAACATTTCGAGGGTGCGGTGATTGCAATCAATTACCACATTATTTTTAAGAATAAGTATCGCATCGTTGGATTGCTTATAAATATGCGTAAAGGCCTGATCCATTATTTCGGGGGCCAGACCTTCCGGAGTATCGATATTAATATTATCAGGGCTGGCTGCTTCGAGCTGCCTTCGCAGTTCTTTGATCTCTGCGATCAGTTCGCTTTTGGATCTGGATTCCTCGTGCATATTCCAACCGGTTGATTATTATTACATTTTTTCGGGTGCGCTTATCCCAAGTATGGCCAGACCATTAGCAATGGTAGTCCTTACGCACCGGGCCAGACGCAGGCGCGCATTCATTATGCCGTCGTTTTCTCCTATTATTCGGCACTGATGATAAAAAGCATGAAAGCTTTGTGCTAATTCCCGGAGATATTCCGCTAGTATCTGGGGTTCGTAACGTTCACCGGCGCTTTTAATTACATCGGGAAACCTGATCAGCGATTTGATGAGATTTATCTCGCCGGGATGCCCGAGTAATGAATAATCGACGTCTTCGGATATTTCAATGCCCTTTTCTTTGGCATTTTCGAATATTGAGCTGATGCGCGCATGTGCATACTGCAGATAAAACACCGGGTTCTTTTCGCTTTGCTCGCGGGCGAGGTCGAGATCGAACTCCAGATGCGTTGATATGCCACGCATCAGAAGGAAGAAGCGAACAACGTCGGCGCCCACTTCGTCCAGCAGATCGTCCAGCGTGTAGCTTTTGCCCGTGCGTTTGGACATCTTCACCTGCTGACCGCCTTCCATAAGGGTGACGAACTGGTGAATCAATACTTTGACTTTCTCCGGATCATATCCCAGAGCCTTGATTCCAGCCAGTACGTCGGGCACGGTGGCTATGTGATCCGCACCAAATACATCGACCATACGATCGAATCCGCGGCGGAATTTTTCGCGGTGGTAAGCAATATCGGGCAGCCGGTAAGTTGGTTCGCCGGTGGATTTGACGATAACGCGGTCGTCGCTGAGTCCGAGATCGGTCAGCTTCAGCCATATCGCGCCGTCTTTTTCGTAAACCAGACTTTTTGCTTTAAGCTCGGTTATAACTTCTTCGATTTTTCCTTCGGAATAGAGGGAATCCTCGTTATAATATTTATCCTGGCGGATATTCATGCGCTCCAGAGTTGCGCGGATTTTGCCGAAGCACCATTTTTCTCCGAATTTCCGAAGCGTACCGAGGTCGTCTTTTGTCCCCGACTTCAGATTTTCGCCGAATTTTTCGAGAGCTTCTTCGGCTATTGTTTTTACATATTCGCCGTGGTAACCATTATCCGGAAATGGGTATTCATCGCCTTCGGTAATCTGCATATACCGCGCATAGATCGACTGCGCGAGTACGTTCATCTGGTTGCCGGCATTATTGAAATAGTATTCCCGGGTGACGTCCCAGCCAAGCCACTGGAGCAGATTGGCCACCGTATCGCCGATGGCGGCATTGCGGCCATGGCCGAGGTGGAGCAGCCCGGTGGGGTTGACGCTGACGTATTCGACATTGGCTTTGCGTGAGTTGCCGGCATTCTGGCGTCCGTAATCGGCGCCCATATCGTAGATTTTTTGGAAAGAGCTGATATAAAATTTTTCAGAGAATTTAATATTTATAAATCCGGGACCTGCGATTTCGATGGAATCGATCATTTCCGGATCGTATTCGATTTTGTCGATTATCTCCTGTGCGATTAGCCTGGGGGCGCGTTTTAGCGGACGCGCCAATTGCATCGCTATATTGGTCGAAAGATCGCCATGCTCGGGATTGTTGGGCGCTTCGAAGGCCAGCTCCATCCCGCCAGGCGCACCTATGGTGTCAAGTGCCTTTTCGAGCAAAGGCTCCGCATATTGCTTTAGCATCTTACTCCGATTCTGATTGTTCTGAATACAAATTCTTAAGGTCCGAAATGTCGTATGGCTTTAATTCGCCCTGATCGTCGATTTCATAAAACTTAGCATCGGCCCATAATTTTTCCAGCTTGTAAAATGATCTGGCCTGTTTCATCATCAGGTGCACGACCACATCGAAATAATCGAGCAGTGCCCATTCGCCACCGTCGATGCCCTCGATTCGGGGTTTTTTCATATCGAATTCGCGGCAGCGGCGGTTTATTTCGTATGCGATCGCTTTTAGCTGCGGCTCGGATTCTGCGCTGGCAATTACGAAATAATCGCATGGCGCTTCTTCGATTGCGGACATATCGAGCACAAGTATGCCTTTGGCTAATTTGTCGTCGGCTATTTTAGCATTGAATTGCGCAAGTTCTTTGGCTGATTCGGGATAGTTCAAATTCAACTAAATTATTTCTCCTGTTTTTAGATAAATGATATTACTTATTTCCATATAATATAAGTTCAAAATAATAAATTTTTGGTCTAATTAAAAGGCTTTAATTGCCGAAAGTCATTTCCGAGAATTATGCTCGCCCTCAGAAACAGACTGCTGTCGACGTCCACCTGGATTCTCGAATCGTGCACTCCCACAGCATAAGCTACATTGCGAGCCGAACCGGGGTCTCCCACGCAATCGCGGATATATGATTTGTCGACCGAAACGTCCGCATTGCCGATTTCGACAACGTCGAATCCCCTCTCGCGCAGATAATCTTTTACTTCGGCTGCGATTCCGGGCTGGCCGCAGCCATTGAGCACATTCACCTGGATGACGGTCTCCGAGGGCGATCTTGCTTCGTCTTCGTCAACTTTTGAAGTAACGGGCGGGTTGATAAACATGCGGGTAACGAATGCGCTGAGCATACCCGTGACGGCGATCATCATAATTACGATGATCACAAGCAGTGAAAATTTCTTTTCGAAAAGTCCCATTTCTACACTATTTGTTGATTGAACATAAATTTTTTAATTATATTAATCAAAAATTGTGCCCATAAATGCGGATTTTGCGTTATGCAGGAAATTATATATCGGGGTCATATTATCCATTCGATTGATCAAAATATTGCTGAGGAATTTTCGGATGGCGGACTTGTAATCGGTCAGGACGGAAGGATAATCTTTTGCGGTAATTTTCATGAAGCTGCGCTCAAATTCACACTCAGCCGGGTGATTGATACATCTTCATACATATTGCCGGGAATGATCGATACCCACACCCACTTCGTCCAATACCCCGCCATCGGCACCGGCTCTGGCGAGCTTTTGCCCTGGCTGCGGGATTATATTTTCCCTCTCGAATCGCGATTTAGCGACGAGGATTTTGCGCGGCGGGTGGCCTGCGAGTTCTTTCGGGATGTGGTTAAGTCCGGAACCACGACTATAGTCGCGCTGGGCTCAATGCATGGCTCAGGCGTCGATGCGGGTTTTTTGGCAGCACGCGAAACCGGCATTCGTGCATTTATCGGCAAATGCCTGATGGACCGCGCAATCCCGGGCATCGAAACGCAATCCGCCAGAGAAAATATCGACGAGGCCGCCGAACTTGCCGGGAAGTGGCATAGCCCCGATAAATTGTTGAATTATATACTATATCCGAGGTTTGCGCCGGCCTGCACTATGGAATTGCTACGTCTGACAGCGGAATTATCGGAAGAGCGTAAGCTATTGATTCAGACGCACTTATCGGAGAACCGATCCGAGCTCGAACGCGTGCGCGAGCTGTTCCCCGGCGCCGGAAGCTATGCGGATGTGTATTATCAGGCCGGAATGCTGACGGCCAGGACATCATTTGCGCATTGCATTCACCTTAGCGAACCGGAGATAGGCCTACTTAAACAATTTAATTGCAAGGCTTTACATTGTCCGGCATCAAATCGCTATCTGAAAAGCGGCACAATGCCCGTACGGAAATTGCTCGGCTGTGGAATACCTGTTGGGCTGGGCACGGATATAGCCGCCGGATATAATATATCAATTATCAAAGAAATGCTGGAAGCCATTGAAACATCTAAAACTTACGCAAGCGCAGAGAATGGTTTGGATTCATTTATTAATGCGGATTCCGCATTATATATGGCTACGCTCGGCGGTGCGCAAACCCTTGGTATAGATAGCGAAACAGGGAATTTCGCTGCCGGCAAATCCGCCGATTTTGTGGTTATCGAAAAGGCCGGCGAAATATTCGAATCCAGCGCCAGACGTGCTTCTGACCGAATTTCGCAGATTATATATATGAGGGGGAAGCATCCCGTAAAGTCAGTATTTGTGCGGGGCCGAAGGGTGTACGAAGCCTATTCGTCCTGAAATAGGTGGACTTTTTTCTTGAGCATATCGTGAAGCATTTTGCGTGCACGGAAAAGATGTGCCTTCACCGTACCCAACGGCAGATCAAGCCTGCGGGCGATCTCGGCGTATTCCATCTCTTCCTCGTGGCGAAGCTTAATTATGACTCTGTAATTCTCCGGGAGTGATTCGATTGCGCCGGCAATGGCGCGGCGGCGCTCCTCGTGCATTACGTCATAGTCGGGGATGTATGAATTATCCTCGATTTCGTATTCCATCTCTTCGTCGCTGGATTTGACGGGATTATTGATAGAAATCGTCTTGAATCGCTTGCGCCGCAGGAAGTCGATGCATGTATTCGACGCAATCCTGTATAGCCATGCCGAGAATGAATAATTGAACTGGAATTTGGGCAATGCGCCAAATGCCTTGATGAATGATTCCTGCACCAGATCGTCGACGTCGTCTTCGTCGCGTACCATGCGACGGATTAGAGCTGCGATTATCCTCCGATATTTCTTTTGGAGAATATCATATGCCGATTCGTCGCCGGCGAGCACCCGCTCGATTGCTTCGAAATCTTCCTGTTTGCCGTTTTTATTTCCGTTGGAGGAATTATCCATATCACGTATTTGTCGATTATGCACCGGAGTTATTATATTAAAAATATCTCCGAATCTCCACAATTCAAAATATTTTTTGATATAAATTATTCTTCGGTGTCATTTTCTTCATCTGTCTCGCGCGATGGAGGCTGGATGAGCGGCAATTTTACTATGAATCGGGTGCCCTCTCCTTTTTCGCTGTCGACCGAGATTTCGCCGTGATGCATGATTACGATATGTTTGACGATAGATAGGCCCAGTCCGGTGCCGCCGGCTTTGCGCGAACGTGATTTATCGACGGTATAGAAGCGTTCGAATATGCGCTCGATGTCCTTATGCGGGATTCCGATGCCCGTATCCGAGAATTCTATATATATATGATCGCCGCGAAGATTGATTTCGACCCGGACTTCGCCGATGTCGGTATATTTGACTGCATTATCGATGAGATTGATAAACAATTGCTCGAGCATATAATTATCAGCTTCGATCAGCGGCAGATCATCCTCGCTGATACATTTAAGCGATATATTCTTGGCGCGGGCTTTCTGCTCGACGATTTTCATTGAATTTGCGCAGAGTCTGCCGAGGTCTACTTCGGATATTTCCAGCGGTGTGTTTGTGTCCTCAAGTTCTGATAGTATCAACAGGTCCTGAACTATATTGATTAATCTGTCGGTGTTTCGGCGAATGATTACGGCATAGTTTTTCATATCGCCATCGGCTTCTTCTTCGATTGTTTCGACGAAGCCCTTGATTGACGTGAGCGGGGTGCGTAGCTCGTGCGATACGTTGACCACAAAGTCGCGCTTAATCATCTCGAGCCGCTTAATTTCGGTAATATCATGCAGAAGCAGCACCACCTCGTTTTTCCGTTCGATGTAAGTCCCGCTGCATAGGTATATCTTTTTGTCAATATTGATTTCTTTGGTAATGCTATTATGCTTTTTGTGTACTTTTTTGAATACTTTATATAATTTTTTTTCCGGAATTAAATCTTTAAAGTGCATCCCGCGGACATTCTCTCGCTCCGCTATTTCGTTGAATCCCAGATTTGACAGCTCTATCCGGCCTTCGGAATTAAGCACCACCAGCCCCTCCTGAATTGAACTAATCAGAGTATTGTATTCCTCTTTCTGGGCGGTAACCTTTTCGAACAGTTCTTTGAGCTTATCGATCATGAAATTGAAATTCCGGGCCAGTTCGTTGATCTCGTCGTGGCCGCGCAGGTATATCTTCGCATCGAAATCACCGGATGCGACCTTGAACGAGGCACGCGACAGCAGATTGATCGGACGAGATACGGTTCGGGAAAATAGCAATACGAATATCATCGAAATAAAAACTACGATCACAGCTACCTTGATTATCTCGTACCTCAGGTCGCTGATCAGACGGTTGACAGCGCTCATATATAAACTGACGCGTGTGATAGCTATTGTCCGGCCATTATACCTTAGCGGCATCGCCAGGTAGAGCATGCGATCTTTAACGGTGGTGCTGAATCGGACAGACCTTCCGACGTCGTGCCTTAGCGCTTCGAGTACTTCCGGCCGGGTGCGGTGGTTTTCCATCGTGGCGGGGTTCTTATCCGAATCGGCAAGCACAATGCCGTCCGTGTCGATAATCGTGATTCGGGTGGATATCCGATCTCCGACGGATTTGATAACCGAATCCAGTTCGGCAGTTCGGCCTTCGAGCACCAGATGGCGCGACTTCGAAGCAACGAGGATGTTGATTTCCTTCAGATTGGCGTATTCCGACTGAAGGTAATGCCCGCGGATTGTCTCGAAAGAAAAATAGAGGATAAGCGCGGTCAGCAGGATAATTATAAGTAAATATCCCAAAAATATTTTGGTCGATAGCAGCTTCATTATTCCTCGAGTTTATAGCCCACGCCACGAATATTCTTAATGAATTTGCCTGCAGGGCCGAGCTTTTCGCGAAGATTTTTGATATGAACATCCACCGTGCGGTCGAGCACACCCTTGTCGTTAGAGCCGAGGAAATCGAGTATCTGCTCGCGGGAATAAACCCAGCCCCTGCGCTCAGAGAGCAGCTTCAGGATACGGAATTCCGTCGATGTCAGTTCCACTTTTTCGCCATTGAGCAGAGTTTCGTATTTCTGAAGGTCGATTTCGAGGATTCCCCCGACACGGATTTTCTGGGTCTTGTGGATCTTTTCGTCGCGGCGGAGCACCGCTTTGACACGTGCAATAAGCTCGCGCGGCGAGAATGGTTTGGTTACATAATCATCGGCGCCGAGCTCGAGGCCGAGAATTTTGTCCATCTCATTGCTGCGCGCGGTGAGCATAATTACGGGAATCCCCGAGTATTTGTCTTCTTTTTTCATATATTTACAAATTTCGAAGCCGTCGGAATCCGGCAGCATTAGGTCGAGCACGACGAGGTCGGGCTGATGTTCCTGAAGATAATTATAGAATGTTTCGCCGCTTTCGAATTCACGGACTTTAAAGCCGCTTTTTTTGAGATGCAGCGAAAGAAGTTCGAGAATATCGGGCTCGTCGTCGACGATTGCAATTGTTTTCGAACCGCTTTTCTGGCTGAAGGGCATTTTTTCGTTTGAATTATTACTCATATTTCCGATTTCCCACGAATTGTCAAAAAAATTGTTAATGGGATTACAAATATTAGAAAAGATTGTTAAAAAAACGTTAAAAATCTGAAAAAATAATCAAATTAATGCGGGCAATGCCAAAATTAGTCCGGGAATAATTATCCCGCGAGCAAGGAATCGCTGATAAGGCCTGATTCATCAAATAATTCAACGGCTTATAAATATAATAATTGCGGGGATTTATCCCCTCTAAAAAAATTTTAATTATTATGCCTCTGATTCGTCTGTTAAATCCGTATAAAATCAAGAAAAATAAATTAGTTAAAATTTTTGCACATAATCAGAAAAACTATTATTTTTGTAGTTCTGAATAATCACGCAGAAAGCTATGTTTGAGAATTTACAAGAAAAGTTAGAATCCGCCCTGAAGAAATTCAGAGGCCAGTCTACATTAACCGAAGAAAATATCGCCGACGCCACCCGCGAGATCAGGCGCGCGCTGCTCGAAGCAGACGTCAATCTCCATGTGGCCAGGGAATTCGTATCCCATGTGAAAGAAAAGGCGATCGGCACGGAAGTTAAAGGAAAAGTACTCCCCGAGCAATTAATCGTCAAAATCGTCCACGACGAACTGGTAGAGCTGATGGGCAACAATATGAAGGAACTGACCTTCTCGCCCACTCCACCCACCGTCGTACTAGTCGCCGGACTCCAGGGCTCGGGTAAGACAACGTTTTGCGGCAAACTTGCAAAAAATCTGAAGAAAAAAGGCCGTCAGCCCCTGCTCGTGGCAGGCGACGTTTACCGCCCCGCGGCTATATTGCAGCTTAAGCAGCTCAGCGAAGACGTAAAAGTCCCCGTTTTCACCGAAGAGGATAACAAAAATCCCGTTGATATTGCCAAAAATGCTCTCTCCTACGCCAAAAAATTCGCCCGCGACGTTGTCATCATCGATACCGCCGGACGAACCACCATCGACGAAAAGATGATGCAGGAGGTGCACGACATCGACAAGGCAGTCAATCCGACCGAGACGCTTTTCGTATGCGACGCGATGATTGGCCAGGACGCCGTAACCACTGCCAAGGCATTCCACGAGAAGCTGAATCTGACCGGTGTGGTGCTTACCAAACTCGACGGCGATACCCGCGGCGGCGCGGCGCTATCGGTGCTTAAAGTAGTCGGCAAACCGATTAAGTATGTTGGTACCGGCGAAAAACTCGATGCGCTCGAGCCATTCCATCCGGAACGCATCGCCAGCCGTATCCTCGGCATGGGCGACGTTTTAACTCTGGTCGAGAAAGCCGAAGCGCAGTTCGACAAAAAAGAAGCTCAGAAGCTCGAAGAGAAAATTCGCAAGAATCAGTTCACATTCGAAGATTTCCTCGAGCAGTTGCGCACGATCCGCAAAATGGGCTCTATCCGCGACCTTTTGGGAATGATACCCGGCATGGATAAAGCTATGAAAAACGTCCAGATAGACGATAATGCCTTCAACCGCGTCGAAGCAATAATATGCTCGATGACACTAATGGAACGCAATAATCCGAAAATAATCAACGGATCGCGCCGCAAACGTATCGCCAAAGGCAGCGGCACAACGATTCAGGACGTCAACCGGCTGATGAAGCAGTTCGACGAAATGAGCAAGATGATGAAAAATATGACCCGGGGCAAAAAGTCCCGCATGATGAAAAATTTCCCGATGCCAGGCGGCTTCGGCGGAATGTAATTTTTGATAATACTTTTATGTTCAACCTTATATAAACTGAGGATAATAAAATGGTTAAACTGCGTTTAAGGCGTAAAGGAAGAAGACACTTACCATTCTACGACATCGTGGCTATCGACGGCAGAAAACGCCGCGACGGCGCATTTCTCGAACGCATCGGATATTTCGATCCTAACGAACGGCCCTCGAAGGTCAACGTTGATTCCGATCGCGCCGTTTACTGGCTCTCCGTCGGCGCACAGCCCTCGGACGTCGTTCGCAAACTTTTGCAATACGAAGGCGTTCTGCTGCGCAAAGCTATGATGCACAAAGGCAAATCGCAGGAAGAAATCGAAGCCGCAGTCGAAGATCACAAAAGCCGCGCAAGCGAGCGCTACTGGCGTAAACGCGAAGATCGTAAACAGAAGAAGCTCGACAAAATAAAGGCCGAACAGGAAGCTAAAGAAGCCGAAGCCAAAGCTGCTGAAAAACCGGCAGCAGAAGCTCCCGCAGAAGGTTAAGCTTAACACCAACCAGCCTAATATAATTTTTATATCGGCGCATCACCGGAGTGGTGCGCCTTTTATGCTTTTTGTCGATTAATTCATTTCACAAAAAAAGCCTGCTCCCCCCATTGGAAAGCAGGCTTTTATAATTATATATTATGCTTATTCGTTGCCCCAGCGGATATTGAGCTTGCGTGCCGCGAGCGCGTCGTCCAGCCGGCGGACCGGCGTATTCTGCGGAGCATTTGTTAATATTTCCGGATTGTTTTCTGCCTCGTCGGCTATTTTGAGCATAGTCTGCGCGAATTCCTCGATTGCTTCGATGGATTCGGTTTCTGTCGGCTCGACCAGCATCGCCTCGTGGACTATAAGCGGAAAGTATACCGTCGGCGCGTGGTAGCCGTAGTCGAGCAGCCGCTTGGCCATATCTTTTGTGGTAGCGCCCTTTTCCTTCTGGAGATCGCCGCTGATGACAAATTCGTGCATGCAGTATTCGTCGAACGGCACATCGAAGCGGTCTTTGATTAATTTGAATAAATAATTCGCATTGATGATCGCGTTTTTGCTGACGTTGTGAAGGCCTTCGGCGCCGAGCATACGGATATATGTATATGCGCGGACAAATACTCCGAAATTACCGAAGAATGAATGCACCTTGCCCACCGAGCGCTCGTCCTGGCGGATGATGCGGTATTTGCCGCCTTCCTTTTCGATTTTGGGCACCGGCAGGTATGGCACCAGCTTGTCGCTGACGCAGACCGGCCCTGAGCCGGGACCGCCGCCGCCATGCGGAGTCGAAAATGTCTTATGCAGATTGATATGCACGCAGTCGAAGCCCATTTCGCCGGGCGAGGTTATACCCATCAGCGCGTTCATGTTTGCGCCGTCCATATACATAAGTCCGCCGCAGCCATGGATAATTTTTTCGATTTCGAGAATATTTTTCTCGAATAATCCGAGTGTATTCGGATTGGTGAGCATAAATCCGGCGACTTTATCATTTGCTTTTTCGCGGAGGTCGTCCAGATTGATCCGGCCGTCGGGATTGGATTTGATCTCCTGAGTTTCGAATCCGCCGATCACCGCAGAAGCGGGATTGGTTCCGTGAGCGGAATCGGGTATCAGGATAATTTTGCGATCCTTATCGCCGCGTTCGAGATGATATTTGCGGATCATCAGGATACCGGTCAGCTCTCCCTGCGAACCCGCCGCGGGTTGCAGTGAAGCGCCCTGGAGCTTGGTGATCTCCATCAGATAGTGCTCAAGCTCGTACATCAGCCTGAGCGCGCCCTGCGCGTGAAATTCCTCGCTGCACGGATGCAGCTCTGTGAATCCGGGAAGCGCCGAGGTTTTTTCATTAACTTTTGGATTGTATTTCATAGTGCAGGAACCGAGCGGATAGAATCCCTCTTCTATATTATAATTCAAATGCGAAAGCCTGACGAAATGCCGTGCAATCTCATTTTCGCTTACTTCGGGAAGTTCCGGAGAATTTCCTCTGCGATACTGATCGGGCAGATTGCCGGAATAATCGGGCACATCGAGCCGGGGCATAGTATAGCCTTTGCGTCCGGGTCTGCTTTTTTCGAATAATAATTTTTCCATAACGCTGCCATTCTTTATATATTTAAAAAATCAGTGTTTTCGAGCGCCTGCCTGGCTGCGAATTGTTCCGCCTGTTTTTTGCTTTTGCCGGAGCCTGTGGCAAGCAGTTGGTCGTCGACATATACTCCGACGACAAACTCCTTGTCATGGTCGGGGCCATGCTCTTCGATAACTGAATAATAAGGCGCAGGTTTGCCTTTGGACTGAACGGTTTCAAGTAGTATGCTCTTATAATTTTTGTCGCGCATCACGCTTTTGTTAATCATTATCGGGAGCAAAGTATTGAGAATAAATCTGCGCGAGGCGTCGAATCCGGAGTCTATATATACAGCCGCGATAATAGCCTCGAGGCAATCGGCAAGTATCGATTCGCTTCCGTTTTGCAACGATTTTTCTGCGCTGTAGCTCAGCTTGATGAATTCCATCAGATTGAGCCGTCGCGCGCACATCGCAAGAGATTCACGGTTGACCAGCCACGATCGCATCTTGGTCAGTTCGCCCTCGGGCACATCCGTATGCAGCGAAAATAAGTATTCGGCCACGACCATACCAAGTATGGCATCGCCGAGAAACTCGAGCCGCTCGTTCGAGAGATAGCTTTCGTCCTCGAGCACCGGCAGGTATGAGCGGTGCAGAAGGGCCTGCTCGAACAGCTCCGGGCGGGAAATATCCACTCCCAGATTGAATTCCAAACGGGATTTGATTTCACCAGTTAAAAATCCAACCACCGGGAAATTGCCCCGATGGTTGGACTTTCTTCTGAAGATTTGTCTGAACGGTCTGAATCTATAGAGACCGTTGTACAGATTTTGCAGTATATCTTTCACCGCAAAAATAAATATAGATTAAACATCATATGCTTTAAAGCATAGCGAAGCATTATGGCCGCCGAAGCCGAAAGTATTGCTGACGGCTGCTTTGATTTTATGCTCCACTGGTTTATTGGGCGTATAATTCAGATCGCAATCCGGATCCGGCGTTGTGTAGTTGATGGTTGGCGGCACCATATTGTTGCGAATTGCAAGCACTGTCGCAATAGCCTCAACTGCGCCGGCCGCACCAAGCAAATGGCCTGTCATCGACTTAGTCGAGCTGATAGCCATTTTGAATGCATGATCGCCGAATAATTCCTTGATTGCGCTGGTTTCGTTCTTGTCATTATGCGGAGTCGAAGTGCCGTGCGCATTCAGATAGTCGATATCTTCGGGCTTGAGTCCGCCATCCTCGATGCATAATTTCATCGAGCGAAGCGGTCCGTCGAGCGCCGGTTGGGTAATGTGATGCGCATCGTCGGTCAGCCCGATACCCGCAATCTCTGCATATATTTTGGCTCCGCGAGCTTTGGCGTGCTCTTCGGTTTCGAGCAGCAATATACCCGAGCCCTCGCCCATGACAAATCCGTCGCGGTCTTTATCGAAGGGGCGGCTTGCTGTTTCGGGGCTGTCGTTGCGAGTCGAGAGCGCCTTCATTGCGTTGAATCCGCCTACGCCCATCGGGCATATAACGGCTTCGCTTCCGCCGGCCACCATAACGTCGGCATCGCCGCGCTGGAGGATCATAAGAGCGTCCGCCAGTGCGTGAGACGATGTTGCGCAGGCCGAGACCGTTGCATAGTTGGGGCCTTTTAGTCCCCATCGAATCGCCACATGGCCTGCCGCAATATCGGAGATCAGCATAGGAACGAAGAACGGCGAAATCCTGTCGGGTTTGCCGTCGCGTTTATACAGGTTCTGCTGCTGGTCGTGGTAAGTCCACATACCGCCGATACCCGAGCCGATAATAACGCCCACGCGGTTTTTGTCGGTATTGTCGAAGTTTATTTCCGAATCTTCGATAGCCATAGTTGCCGATGAAATGGCAAGCTGAGTGAAAAGGTCCATCCGCTGGATTTCTTTTCGATTCATGTGCTGCAAAGGATCATAATCTTTTACTTCGCATGCGAATTTAGTATCGAAATCCTCCGGATCGAATCGTGTAATGGGCGCGGCTCCGCTTTTGCCTTCCATCATTGACTGCCAGAATTCGTCGACCGTATGGCCGATCGCGTTCACAGTGCCCATTCCTGTTATTACTATTTTCGGAAAATTATATTTCGGCATATTCACCCGCCGGAAATGTTACATTTACAATTAATTAATTAGACTTTATCCTGAAGATAATTTACTACATCCTTGACTGTCTGAATTTTTTCAGCGTCCTGGTCTTCGATTGTGATGTCGAATTCTTTTTCGAATTCCATGATCAGTTCGACTGTATCGAGAGAATCTGCGCCGAGATCTTTGGTAAAGGAAGCTTCTTCGGTTACCTGTGATTCTTCCACGCCGAGTTTGGTCACGATGATGTCGGTCACTTTTTGTTTGATATCTGCCATTTTGAACCTCATAAAACAAAAGTTAAACAAAATTATAAATATAAATAAGGAAATTCCATCTGATGCTTAATTTTTCGAATTACATTGCAAGGCCGCCGTCCACATGTATTACCTGGCCGGTGATATATTTAGAGTCGTCCGATGCCAGAAATGCGGCCACCGAGGCGATCTCTTCGGGTTCGCAGACCCGGCCCAGCGGAATGCTTTTTACGAATGCTGCGCGCTGTTCGTCGGTCAGCCTATCGGTCATCGGGGTATGCACATATCCCGGCGCGATGCAATTGACCAGTATATTGCGCGAGCCAAGCTCTTTGGCCAGCGATTTGGTGAAGCCGAACATTCCAGCCTTCGAAGCGGAGTAGTTCGCCTGGCCTGCATTGCCGATCGAACCGACAATCGAGCCGACGTTGATAATCCGGCCGCTGCGCTGCGCCATCATAATTCTCATGATGGCCTTGGTGCAAAGGAAAGCGCCTTTCAGATTGGTATTGATCACTGCGTCCCAGTCCTCTTCCTTCATTCGGAGCATGAGATTATCGCGGGTTATACCTGCGTTATTGATCAGCACATCTATCCGGTCGCTTGCTTTGGCGACCTCTGCGATTGCATTCCGGATGCTGTCGGCCGAAGTTACATCGGCCTGGATGCAGCTCACGTTTTCCGCGAGCGCTTTATCATCGATAAATGTCTCGCCTTCTTCGGGGATAACATAATCCAGCGCAAAGACACGCGCGCCTTCGGCAAGGAAGCGTTCGACCATCGCCTTGCCGATGCCGCGGCATCCGCCGGTGATTATGACTGTTTGTCCTGAAAATCTTTTTTCCATAATTTTTCTCTATATATTTTCTTATAAATATATATCAGGATAATTTTTCAATATCCTCGGCTTTGTCAATACCGCTTATTTCGACATCTTTAAGCGTGCGTTTGGTCAGTCCCTGGAGCACATTGCCCGGGCCGATCTCGATAAATTTATCGATGCCGTTTTCGTTCATATTCCGGAGCGTCTGGGTCCAGAGCACTGGCGAAGTAAGCTGCTCGACGAGAGCTTTGCGAATTTCGTCTGCGCTGGTCAGCGGTTTGGCATATACATTTGCGTATACAGGCACTTTTGCGTCGTTGAATTTAGCCTCGCCGATAGCGTTTTCGAGCTGGTCGCGCGCGGGCTGCATAAGCGGCGAATGGAATGCTCCGCTTACTATGAGCTCTTTGACCAGCTTTGCGCCTGCGTTTTTAAATGCGGAAACGCTGTCGCGAAGGTATTGAGCCGAGCCGGATACGACGATCTGGCCGGGCGAATTAAAATTGGCCGCAACCACGACGTTGTCGTCGTCGTTAGCGGAAAGCTGGCGGCATACTTCGATAACTTTGTCGTCGTCCATGCCGAGCACTGCGAACATAGTGCCGGGCTCGGTCGTGCCTGCCTGAAACATCAGCTTGCCGCGGAGCGATACAAGGCCGATGGCTGTTTCGAAATCGAGAACGCCTGCCGCATAGAGCGCGGCATATTCGCCGACCGAATGACCGGCGACAGCGGAATAATCCAGCTTGTCGGCTGCAATGTCGAATGCGGCTGCCGAGTGCAGAAATATGGCCGGCTGAGTAAACCGGGTTTCCTTCAGCACATCGGCCGGGCCTTCGAAACATATATTTTTTAAAGAGTAGCCAAGAATTTCGTTGGCTATTTCAATTTTTTCCTTAACCGAGGGATACTTTTCGTATAAGTCCCTGATCATTCCTACGTATTGCGATCCTTGTCCTGAGAATAATAATGCTGCGCTCATATTCTCCCTGATTATTTATTCTGATTATTTATTCATATTCCAGCGAAGCAATACCGATCCCCACATAAAGCCGGCGCCGAAGCTCGATAATACGAGCCGGTCGCCCTTTTTGACTTTGCCTGCCTGATACCATTCGGATATACACATAGGAATGGTGGCTGCGGTGGTATTGCCATATTTATCAATGTTTATCATTACTTTTTCGGGTTCAAGATTCATCCGCTTTGCGGTGGCTGTTATGATCCTCATATTTGCCTGATGGGGCACCAGCCATGCGATGTCTTCGTGCGTAAGATTATTTTTCTCCATAATTTCGACCGAAACGTCTGCCATGCCTTTTACTGCGGATTTGAATACGTTCTGGCCGTCCTGATACAGGTAGTGTTCGTTGTTGTCTACTGTCTCGTGCGAAGCGGGCTTATAGCTGCCGCCGCTGAGCTGATAGAGGTATTTGCCGCCTTCTCCCTCCATATGGAAGATGTTGTCGATAATTCCGTATTCCGGGTCGTCGGATTTTTCGATAAGGCATACGCCTGCTGCGTCTCCGAAGAGAACGGCCTGGGTGCGATCCTGGAAGTTGGTGATTGCGCTCATTTTGTCGCCGCCGCAGAGTAATACTTTTTTTGCTAAGCCTGAATTTATATATGCGGCTGCGGACATCATTGCCACAAGAAATCCCGAGCAAGCGGCCGAGGAGTCGAATCCCCATGCGTTCTTAAGTCCGAGTTTTCTCTGTACCACCGATGCGGTATTCGGGAACATGTGGTCGGGAGTGACGGTTGCCACAATTATGCAATCGATATCGTCTTTGGATATTCCTCTTTTCTTAATGCATTCTTCAGCTGCGGGCACAATCAGGTCGGATGTTGCGCCGTTTTTCAATATATGCCGTTCTTTGATTCCGGTGCGGGCAATGATCCATTCGTCGTTAGTATCCAGATATTCTTCGAAATATGAATTGGGATACACATCCGGCGGCACGTAATGGGCTATGGAAGTTATTGTTGCTGTCATATATTTCCGCTCATATTATTTTTTGATACCAGTGGCGGATTAAGCGCCAGTTCGATTTTTTGGTTCACATTTTTCTTAACGAGTTCGACAGAGCGAACGATCATATTCTTTATTGCCTTGGGTGTAGAGCTGCCATGGCCGACTATTACCACACCATTGACGCCGAGGAAAGGCACTCCGCCATATTCCTGATAATCAAATTCTTTGAAAATTTTTCGGAGCACAGGTGCTATAATCGCGACCATAGCCTTCCGGAACAAGCCTTTTTTGGCATATGCCTTGATCTTGCTTTTCAGGAATCCGAGGAAGCTTTCGGCAAATTTTAGTATGATATTGCCCGTGAAACCGTCGCAGACCACTACGTCTGCGGCTCCGCCGAGTATATCGCGTCCCTCTATGTTGCCGATGAAATTCATCTGGCTTGCCGATAGCATCTGGTGAGTTTCCTGAGCGACGGCAGAGCCCTTCGAGGGTTCCTCGCCGATATTCAGAAGGCCGATCCGGGGATTCTCGAGTCCGAGCACCTGGGTTACATATATACCGCCCATAACTGCGAACTGGTATAAAAATCTTGGTTTGGCCTCGACATTTGCTCCGACATCAAGCACAAGGGTCGGATATTTATGCTTTGTCGGGAAAAAAGATCCGATGGTCGGGCGATGCACGCCATTGATGCGGCCGAGCAATACGGTGGCGGTCGAAAGCATTGCTCCGGTATTGCCGGATGAAACGAATGCGTCGGAACCGCCGTTTGAATGCAGCTCGAGGCCTTTGTATAGTGATGAGTCGCGTTTGCGTTTCAGCGCGGCCGAAGCTTCGTCGTGCATTGTAATAGTTTCTGAAGCGTGCAGAATTGAATAATTCATTTTGGAAGTATCCATCTGCGAAAGCGCGGCTTTGATTTTTTCTTCGTCGCCGACTAACACCACTTCGGTATCTTTGGCCAGCGGACTTTCTTCGAAGAATTGCCGTACGCCCTCTAATTCGTTAGCGGGCGCAAAATCCCCCCCCATAGCATCGAGAGCAATCCTATAGGTTTTCTCTTGCTTATGTTCTATTTTTTTCATTTAATAAAAATCCAAATGACACATTACTAAATCATTTCGCCGCATAAGCGATGAAAACTGTGCCGCATAATTGCGATGCTCAGAGCGATTCCACTATTTTGCGGCCGTTATAATATCCGCATTCGGGACACGCTGCGTGCGAGAGTCTGCTTGCGCCGCACTGCGGACATTTAGTCGTAGTGGGCTCTGATGCTTTGTAGTGAGTGCGTCTTTTGTCCCTGCGCGCTTTCGATGTTTTACGTTTTGGATGTGGCATTTCTCTTACCTTTCAGTAGAAAATTATGTTAATTGAACTTTAGTTTTTTAAGATTTTCCCATCTTGAATCTATTTCCTTTTCGTCCTCTTCGGGCTCGTCTTCGTGCGTATGCTCCGGATATATATCCTCGATTTCGAGGTCTTCGTATTCCGGTGCTAATCTTTTCATGGGAATGCTGACTGCAAGCTGCTCGCTGACCTCTTCGTCCAGTTCGATAAAATTCTGATCCTCGGGGATGATTATTTCGTTCTGGGCGTCGGGGTCGATCTCGCCGCTTTCGATCATCGCATAGAGAGTATTATCCGCCATATACGACACTTTGATGTCGGCCTCGATATCCTTATTGAATTCCTTCAAAGAACGGTCGCAGACGAGCTTTCCGGTGCTTTTGGCGGTTCCGGTAAAGGCAAACCGTTTGCCGAATTTTCTTAGTTTGCCGTCGATAACGACTTCGCCTGTGAATTCGGGAAACATTCCTTTTATCTCCACTGCCGGATAGGCCTCATGGATAGTGTGTTCGCCGTCTTCTATTCCCTGTATTCTGATTTTAATCATTTTCAATAGCCGTCGCTAAATAATCTTACAAATATACAAACCATGCACTCATTTTCCAAAAAACAAAAGGAGGCTGAATGCAGCCTCCTTATTAATTATTCCGGGATGTTACTCTATTCGCATCCGAGGTTCTGCATATTGGTTCGCGCCACTTTGTTTCTGGGCTCGATGCTGAGTACTTTTCTGTAGAATTGGCATGCCCTCTCTACGTTGCCGGTGCCCTGATAGGCCACTGCTTTATATATATAGGGGTAGGGCGAATCGGGCTGCAATTCGATCCACTGGTCGACTATACGAAGCAGACCGTTATAGTCCTGATTGTCGAGCAGCAGGCCTGCCAGCTTGGATATCGCCTGCACCATTTCTTTTTGATTTGTGGCAGTATCGCCGTGCTCGATCACAAAGCGGAATGTTTCCTCGGCCTTCTTGCTGCTATCGATACTTGCATAGGCATCGCCGAGATAAACATAAGAGCTCAGATAGTTCGAATCAAGCCGTATTGCCTGTTTCAAAGGACTAATTGCCGAATCCGGCCGCTGGGCGAATATATGGCTCACTCCGATGAAGTAATACTTCTGATAATCCGTTGCCGTATCCGCACATGCTTCAATTCTCAATGATTTGTTAAAGACGTCTATTGCTTCGTCGTATTTTTTCATAAAGAGCAGAAGTTTACCCAGTCGTTCCATCAGGTCGCAGGACTGATCGGGGTATTTGTCGATTGTTTTATTGTATATCTCGATCGATTTGGTGGTATCGCCCACAAGGAAAGCTGCGCCTCCATAGCGCTTGTAGTCCATTGGGTCTATAAGCGTGTCGGTTCCTTTTGAAAAAATTTCCTGATACTGCTCATATGATTTTTCATAATCTTTTTGGTCAAAGTAGCAGCGGGCAAGCAATAATTCTGCTTTATTCCTGACCGAGTCGATCTCTTTGGCTACGTAGCGAAGATGCGGCGCGGCGCTGTCGCATACGCCGACTTCATAGAATGATTGCGCCAGATACCAGCGTCCGAGGCTACCGCTCGGACGAAGCTTGACGTAGCGGCTGAGCGCGGGAGCGGCTTTGCGATAATTTTTCGAGAAAAACAGGATTTTGCCCTGCTCGAAGTAGGCGCGGGCATTCATTGTGTCGGCCTGTGTAACGCGGTTCCATTCCTGCAGCGAACGCGTAAATAGCTCGTTGGCCAGGTCTTCGTCGGATTCGCGGTTGGCGAGCCAGTAATACGAAGTCGCCAGCTTAATGCGCGCTTCGGTCAGGTCGGAATCAAGGCTGATCGCCTCCTCATAGTTCTGTCGAGCGAGTGCGTATACCCTTTGGGCGAAATAAAGATCTCCGAGTGCCACGTATGCTTCGGGGTTTGATTTGTCCATCTGGCGGGCACGGGTAATCAGTAGTTCCGCCTGGCTCAGCGAATCGGCGCGGATATATATTTGCGCCAGTTCGAGAATTGGGTTCGGCTCGCCTTCCTCATCCTCGATTACTTCTTTCATGATTTCGATTGCCTGTTCGTATTTACCCTGAATCGAAAGCGTTTCGGCAATTTTTGTCATAATTTCGGGTGTGTCGTCCATATCCTCTGCGCGGCGATACATAATCAGCGCCGAGTCCAGGCGTCCGAGGTCCATATATACATCGCCGGCCTGGACAGCGAGTTCGCGGTCTTTATAATTCTCTTTGATGGCCGCGGGAATATAAGCGGCAGCTTCTTCGAGTTTCTTTTCGTCGAGATATTTACGAAACATCTCCGAAGGCGTCTGCGAAGCGGCGTCGAATGCGCCTGCAATCATTACTGCGAATACGATTAAAATCAATTTTTTCATTACTTCTTTATCCCTTAGTCCTGTGGTATTAAAACTATTTTCGCAAAAGCGGGCACCAGCCCCTTATCTTTGAAATATCTCTGAACATATGATTCTTTGGCCAGGAAAGTGCCGAACCAATACGGCAGGTCCCTCAGGTCGCGCAACAGATATGCATAATATGGCACCGGCCAGGGATACATTCCCCGGATTATGTTTGCCTGATGCACGGTTTCGGGGTACATATATTTACCAGTCGAATCAGTAAAGCCGATTCGGATCATTTTCAGTGCCGGGTCGCGCACAACCTGCGAGAGGTAGCCGATCCCGATAGTATTCGGATTGTCGACAACGAAATTGCGCACGGAATCCGGGGTCTGGAAATACTTCATCGTTCTTTGGATTGCTGCTCCTTCGGCGGCCATCATTTTGATATTGGCAAATACCGACGAGGTATACTCAAGAGTGACCAGACGCGGCTCTTCTTTCAGTTCTTTAAAGTAATTCTTTAATTTTGCATCTTTATTTGTAAGAATTTCTTTGATCTGTGTTTCGTTGAGTGTATCAAGCGGAAATTCCGGATTTGCGTAAAACACCAGAGCGTCGTCCAGAATGTGGAATCTTTCGTGGCGATCTACCTCGTGGACTTTCATAAGAGAGTCCTCGTCGGGCAGATAATCCCTTGCGATAATCGAAACGCGGGTGTTGCCCGAAAGCAGCATCTGCATGGCCTGGCGTGCGTCGACCTCTATGGTGGTCAGCTTTACCTTGGGGTATTCCTCGCGATACATAGCGAACGTAGTATCGAGGAAATCATAAACAGCGGCGTCGCAATATACCGTAAATTCGCCGCTGGTCATGGTCTCCTTTACCTCTTCGCCCTCGCGGGGCTCCGTTTCGCACGACGCAAACAACAGCGAGCATAATGCAATCAGAGCGGTGGTAATGCTAATTTTTTTCATCTTCATCCTCCTCCTCTTCGTAACTTAGGTAACGTTGTTGCTGAGAGCGGAACATAGCGATTCTGTATGCGCCGAATAGTATGAATATTACGCCCATGACCCTGATCAGGGTATCGTCGGCGCCTTCGGGCATAAGAACACCGCTTACCAGCAGAATCCCGATTACCACGATCATTCCGCGGACAGTATAGTTAATGATTTTTAAAAACATAACTTATCAGAATTATTGCTAATGAGCGGTGTCCTTTGTCCAAATTAAATATATCATCTGAGCCTGAATCTGATAGGGATATTAACCCAACACATTACAGGTTCGCTGTTCTGTATTGCCGGAGTAAATGTCGATTTTATTACAGCATTCATTGCTGCTTCGTTCAGCAGTTCGGAATCGGTCGCCAAAACGGCCATACGGCGAACCAAGCCGTCGGTATCGATAAGCACTCGCAAAACAACTGTGCCTTCGATGCCGGCGCGTCGCGCAAGCTCGGGATAGACCACATTTTTCTGAAGATCGGCAAGATCGACCATAGGCTGTCTGTCTACCGGGGTAAACACTTCGATGCCGGGCTCTGCCTCGCGGATTTCCAACTCGACCGGACCGGGATTTTCATCGAATTCAATTCCGGGAGCAAAGCTTCCCTGGTCAATTCCATCAAATCCTTCGGCCGATGCGCGTGACTGAATTTCCACTGTGGCGAATTCCTTCATATCCGGTCCGACTACTGCGTCGGGTACCGGCACAGGATTGCCAGCGCGCTGGGCCGGGCCGCCGGGAATAATTTCCTCGATCGGCGGCTGGTTTGGTGTCGCCGGATTATCCGCCGGTGGCTCCAGATGTGTCCATGGAATATCTCTGTGGATCAGCACATCTGTGCCTCTGTCATCAGCTTCGGATAAAGCCTCAATTATCAGAAATAGTGCCAGCAATACAGCAATAATTGATGTCGTGATGGCAAAACCGCGAAGCGTGAACTTTCCGATAAACTCCTTGATTTCTTTTGCTCCGTATTCAACCGGAAGCGCTGCGTTATATCGATCATAGGTTGTCATAACTAAACTCCTTGTGAAAATGTGTAAGACAAACCTTATTCGGAAATCAATCTGATTTATCTGCGGATCCGGAAGTCCGGATCACGTTTTTTGCTTCTGCGGTTTTGGTTTTCAGGTATTCGACCCTCTTCCTGCCGCCATTGTTCTGTTAATTCTGTTTCTATTAAGTAGACACAGGCAATCGAAAAAAGGTTACACGGCATCGGACCGAATCCGTTGAAACATCGCGCATCAATATATGTCAATGAACGTATTCAAATTATGAATAAATGCATTATCTTAGCTTGAACCTGATCGGGATACTCACCCAGCAAATAACAGGTTCGTTGTTCTGGATCGCAGGGGTGAAAGCGGTCTTTTTGACAGCATCCTTGGCTGCTTCGTTCAGCAGTTCGGAATCGGTCGATTGAACCACCATCCTGCGCACTGAGCCGTCTTGATCGACGAGCACGCGAATAGTAACTGTGCCTTCGATACCAGCGCGGCGTGCCATATCCGGATATTTAACGTTCTTCTGAAGTTCTGCCAGATCAACCGAAGGCTGTTTTTCGACCGGAATGAATTCGTTGATTCCGGGTTCTTCTTCGCGAACTTCGACTTTAACCTGGTCTCCGCCGCTTTCGAAGTCGATATTGGCAGCAAAATCACCGAGGTCAACACCGTCGCCGCCTTCTGCCGAAGCGCGGCTCTGGACGTCGACCGTAGCGAATTCCTTCATATCGGGCTTGACCATCGCATCGGGTACTGGCACTGGATTGCCTGCGCGCACTGCCGGGCCTGTGGCAACGATCTGCTGTGTGGGCGGAGGCGGTGCCGAGGCCTCGTCTGTCGGAGGCGGCGGCACATCCACAAGCTCGATCTTGGAGATAGGTGCTTTTTTAAGCTCTACCCCCTCGGCCTCGGAGATTGTCCGGTACACAAAGAACAGCACGAGGAAAAGGATCACTAGAGCTGTTGTGATCAGGAATCCGCGCAGTGTAAAGCGCCAGATAAACTCTTTGAGTTCGGGTGCTCCGTATTTAAATGGCAGTGGTACATCATATTGGTTTGAGGATGCCATGATTTACTCCTCTTTCTGTGACATTGCTTCTTCTGAAATCATTTCTTTTTCATTTTCTGTCAGTTCAGCTATTGTGAACCTTCGTTCTCTTTTTTTGGTCTGACCGGTTTCCGGGTCAGTTTCTTTTGTGATCTCCTGCGTGATTGTAGTCTCCGCAAGGTTGAGTTCGTCGAGTATTTCGATTATCAGGCTGTAAGTAGCTTCGGGGCTGACTTTTACAGCGGTGATAAGTTTATTTTTTACTTCCGGCTTCAGGTTTTCCCTGATAGCCAGCTTCTCGATCTGGTCAATTTTAACGGGTTCGGGTTCATCTTCGCCGACTCTCCAGAATACCTGGTCGTCCTCGCGGACAAATATCTCCATGAGTTCGGAGGCCCTAACCTCGATTTCCTGCTTGATCTCCGGGGGAATAGTCATTTCCATAATCTGCGGCTGCGCCATAGTTGTTGTGAACATAAAGAACGTCAGCAGCAGAAATGTGATATCCACCAGAGGAGTCATATCGAGGTGAAACCCAACTCTCTTCTTCTTTTTGCGTTTGCTTTGTTTCCCGCGTTTACCGCGTTCAACTTTCATTTGGCCGCCACCACCAGCCATATATCACTCCAATTTAGTTTTTTACATTTTAATTTTATTTGGTAGATGATCCTTTAGCGGAAAACTTACATTCCGCCGCGTTTTTCGGTAATGTAATTAAACACCGTTGCCCGATTCTTCCTGAGCTTGTCCATTGCGTCCCATACCCACTGGAACCGAAGCCGTTTATCGGCGTCGACAGCGAATACTGTTTCGGGCCGCACCCGCCGGGTAGCGCCGATAAGATTATCCAGCATATCGAGGTCTACCTGGAGCTGGGGATCATCCAGTTGTTCCTGGGGGATTCCCTCAACAGACGCCCACACGGTCTGGCGATCGGTCTCGTTAATCAGTTCGTAATAATACGAAGTATCGGCTGTTGCCGAATCGATGGCCACCTTGATAATTGCCAGGTCGTGCTGCGGAAGCTTGGAAGTATCGGCCGTAGCTGCAGGGCGCTTGATGAAGAATTTCTGCTCTGCTTCCGCTTCGGTTTTGAACTTGGCGGTAAACATAAAGAATGTAAGCAACAGAAATGTTATATCAACAAGCGGAGTCATGTCGATCACAAACCCTACTCTTTTCTTTTTTACTTTAGGCACGGATTGCTCCCTGTTATGATTAATTCAACTTAATTAAATTAATACTTATTTCTTGACTCTGGCTGTAAATATCTGTGTAATATTAAGGATAGCCTCATCAATCATATAAACGAAATTATCAACTTTTGTTGTAAAGAAGTTGTATGCAAGAATCGATACAATAGCTCCGATAAGGCCGCCTGCTGTGTTGTAGAGTGCCTCGGAGATACCGATCGAAAGCTGGACGGCGGATACGGTACCGCTGACTGCAAGAGCCTGGAATGCGCGGATCATACCGATTGTCGTACCAAGCAGACCGACAAGCACTGCGACCGATGCAACAGTCGAGAGTATAACCAGGTTTTTCTCCAGAAGCGGAGTTTCGAGGTTCATAGCCTCGTCGATTGCGCGCTGGGTCTCGGCAATCTTTTTCTCGGCGCCATATTCGGGGTCGTCCTCGACCTCTTTGAAGCGCTCGATTGCGGCCCGGAGCACATTAGCCACGCTGCCGCGTTGTTTGTCGCACTCGGCAAGGGCCGCTTCCATATCTCCTTTCTGCAGGTTGTCAATCACCTTACGGATAAAGATTGCGGGATTGCCTTTGCCTTTGGCTTTGTTGATAGAGAAAGTACGTTCGAATGTAAAGGTAACGGATATAATTACAAGAGCCATCAGAAGGCCTACGAGCGGGCCGCCGGTGTAGATTGTGCCAAGTACGTTTCCGGGTTTCGGTTCGTGTTTTATCTCGGGGTCTTTGAAGTTGTCGGGATTACCCAACACAGCAAAATAAATCGTATAAGCTACTGCTAAAGACAAAACGATTACAATAACATTAAATAAGTTTTTCATTGAAAAAACCTTTCAATTAATTATTTGATAAACAGATATATATATGCATGATTGAAAAACTCTACTTCTGAATTTCCTCTATTGCTTCGTCCAGAGTATCGGTTATCGAAAATACCAGCGAAAGCTTGGTGATCACGAAAATATTCTCGATCGATTTGCTCACATTGCATAGGATGATCTTGCCGTCGCGTTTCGCAAAATTCGCATGAGCCGATATCAGCACTCCCAGTGCTGTCGAATTCAGATAGGTAACCTTATCGAGATTGATGATAAGATTATTCTGCTTTTTCTCGGCTATATTCCTTAGTGAATCGCGAAGCTGATCGGTTTCTTCGCCGCCTACGAACTGACCCTTTAGGTGCAGCAGTGTGCCGCCGATTTGTTCTTCTTTTTTGATTTGTGACATAAATCACCTGTATAAATTGCAAAAAAGACTTTATTCAAAATGAATGAATTCAAAACTAAAAAAATTTTTCCAATTTCCTGTGGAATTTCTCTGACAATTTATCTTCCACACCGGTCATCGGCTAAAAATTCATCATCTGTTGCCCGATTCTTAACCCGGGCTTAACATAAGACACATCAAACCCCGAAAATGTTACGACTCGCCGCCGGTTTTATACTTGCCGATTGCGATTCTTGCAATCCCCGACATATCATTATATATTTTAATATCGAATGCCGGGGCGAAGATTTTTCCGACAGCCCCTGCCTGCCCTGCGCCCATTTCCAACAGAAAAACGCCCTCTGGTTGCATTATCCGAGCCATCACCACGGCCAGCCGCCGATAGAACCCGAGGCCGTCTCCGCCGTCGGTCAGAGCAAATTCCGGCTCGTAATCTCCTACCTCAGGCTCGAGCGTTTTATATTCCTCGTAAGGAATATAAGGCGGATTCGAAACAATTATATCAAACTTAGTTGGAAACGAAAGGGTTTCGAAAATATTACATTTATAAATATAAATGTTTTCCACATTGTTGATCTGTGCGTTCTCGCGGGCAAGCGCCAGCGCATCTTCAGAAATATCAATGGCATCGACGCGTGCGGCGATTGCTTTTTTGGCAATCGCAATCGATATGCACCCGGAGCCGCATCCGATATCAAGTACCTGCGGAGCAGCGTAATCCCTGGCCGCTGCTATGGCCTTTTCGGCAAGCAGCTCTGTCTCCGGACGCGGCACAATAGCAGCGGGGCCTGTGCGAATAGTCAGTCCCATAAAATCGGTGCTGCCAATAATATACTGCAGCGGTTCGCGCTTAGCGCGCCGGATAACCATCTCGCGTAAACGGCTCAGTTCGTCTGGTGTCAGGGGTTTGTCGAACTGAGAATATATCTCGATCCTTTCGATTCCGAGCAGGTGGCACAATAATAATTCCATATTCAGCCGCGGGGATTCAATTCCCTTTCCGCTGAAAAATTCAGTGCCCCAGCGCACCAGATCGATTACTGTCCAAATATCTTTTGCCGGGCTCAATATATATAAATCCGCCTTCCCTCTGTGATTATAAATGCCGGGCCAACAGAGAAATCAGCGCCATGCGGGTGAACACGCCATGGGTCACCTGAGTCTGAATCAGACAGTTTGGATAAGAACTGATTTTATAATCCAGTTCGATGCCATAATTCACAGGTCCGGGGTGCATCAGCACCAACTCGGGTTTGCGCGAAAAATGGTCGAGTGTTACGCCATAATATGTGGAATATTCCCGTAATGTGGGTAATAATCCGCTCGACATACGCTCGCGCTGAAGGCGGAGCATCAGCATGACGTCGGCCCATTCGACCGCATCGTCTATTGTGGGTATTATCTCTACTCCCCAATTCTTCAGATTGCGTGGCAATAGTGTGCCCGGGCCGCAAGCTGCGACTTTTGCGCCAAGGGTCTGCAGCATCTGAATATTCGATCTGGCAACGCGGCTGTGCATAATGTCGCCCACGATGCAAACCTTCAGCCCCTCGACTTTGCCGAAATGGCGGTATAAAGTAAAGTTGTCGAGCAGGGCCTGTGTGGGATGCTCGTGTTTGCCGTCGCCTGCGTTCACGATTATACCCTGAGTATTTTCCTGCAAAAATTTCGGAACGCCGGAATGAGTATGGCGAACAATATATATCTGCACGCCCATCGCCTCGATGGTGCGAAGAGTATCAATAAGCGATTCGCCTTTGGTCAGGCTGCTGGAGCTCGACTGGAATGAAAGAGTATCGGACGAAAGCTGCTTGCAGGCCAGTTCGAACGAAAGTTTGGTACGAGTGGAAGGCTCGAAAAAAGCCAGCGCACAGGTAACACCTTTCAGATCCGGGAATTTTTCGCCCCGCTGGTAATTATCGATAAAATAGCGGGCGCGATCGAAAATAAGGTAGATATCCTCCACCGTAAGGTCGTTTGTCTCAAGTAGATGCGGTTTTGATAACATAGCTGTCTGGTTCATACAAATTGCACTCGAATATCGTCAATATAAAAATTCTACTAATTTAACAAAAAAAGCCGTTCGAAAGAACGGCTTTTTTACAAAATCCGAATTTTTTACTTCTTGGATTTTTTCTTTTTGGCCTTTTTCTTAGGCGCATCCACAGCTTCCGAGAGGCTTTTGCCGGGTTTGAACTTGGGCACTTTTTTCTCGGGGATATCAATTGTTTCGCCGGTACGCGGGTTTTTGCCTTTTCTGGCTGATCTCTCATAAACAGAGAATGTACCGAAACCGATTAATGTAACATTTCCGCCGGCTGCGAGCTCTTCGGAAATTGATTCCAAAGTTGCATTAATCGCTTTTTCGGCGTTGACCTTTGTCATGTCGGCTTTTTCGGCCACGTTGGTAATGAGATCGGTCTTGTTTAAGCTCATAAACTAACCCTTTTGATTTGTGAGAAAGAAAACATGAAGGATAGAATTTAATTAAGGAAATGAAAAACATTTTTACAATATTTTCTTTAAGATAAAGAATTTATGCTGAATTACAAAGAAATATTTAAAATTTTTAATCAAAATCAGCATTTTTTAATTTATTTATTTAAAGGCTTAAGCCAAATATTGCGAACAGGGCTATCTGAGCTCCAATTTTCAGGATGGAAATGGTAAATGCGGCCATTAATCCCGCCGCGATGTCGTCGACGAGCACGTATATCGCTCCATGCCTTGCGTTCAATAGGTTCAATGGCCATATTTTAAATATATCAAAAATTCTGTAAAAACAAAAGAGTAAAATCAACCAAATTGCGCCATTATACACATCCGGCCACAATAATGCCACCCACATGCCCAGTATTTCGTCGATTACTATGAATCCGGGGTCGGGTCCGCAGCGTTCCTCGACTCGACGGATTGAGGGAATTGATAGCAGAAATACCAGAATTATTAAGGGCAGCAATACCCAGGGGCGGTGATCCACGGGTATAAGCAGCACGATAAGCGCTGCGGCCGAACCCCATGTGCCCGGTGCGCCCGGGAGCAACCCGACTCCGCCGCCTGTGACAAATGCCATATCGCGGTCGAAGGCCGCTCGTCCACCGATTTTATTAAACAACGCGGCTCCAGAATGTCGAGAACAGCTTTTTGTTTTGAATCAGATATTCTATTGCTGTCCATACGGTTATCAGAGTAAGCGCCAGCATGGATATATATATTCCGTCGGAATATATAATCGAGTCCATCAAAGCGGCCTCTACCGCTCCTGTGTGGCGCAGCAGCAGGGCAAACAGCAGGATGGCGATAAATGTCATCTGCAGAAATGTTTTGAATTTTGCGGACTTCGATGTTTTGATGGAGCTTTGCACCGAATCGGCGTAAGCGCGCATGGCGGTGGTGCCGAAATCCCTGACGATGATAACGGCCACCATCCAGAATGGAATAATATCGAGCACTACAAATGCGATAAACGCAGCAGTGGTCAGAAATTTATCGGCCAATGGGTCGAAGAATTTGCCCCATTTGGTGACTTCGTGGTATCGGCGTGCGAACCAGCCGTCGAAGTAATCGGTCAGCGCCCCGACCACAAACAGAATGCAGGCGATTACGATATTTGCCGATCCGCCTTCGACCACCAGTATGAGGAATATCGGGGCAATTATTATCCTCGACAGGCTGAAAATATTGGGCATACTTAGCTTCATTGCTTCAGAATATTCTCCGCTGTTGCAATAATCGAAAGGAATGAGTCGGCATCGAGCGAGGCCCCGCCAATGAGTCCGCCGTTGACGTCGGGTATTGAGAGAATTTCCTCTGCATTTTTGGGATTCATGCTTCCGCCGTAGAGTATTAATATTTGTCCTGCATCGCCGCCGATTTTATCCTGATAATATTTTCTGATCCATTTGTGGGCTTCGTTAATCTGGTCGCGGCTGGCCGATTCGCCAGTGCCGATAGCCCATACGGGTTCGTAAGCAATCACAATATTGAATATATGGCCTTCTTCTACGTTTTTGAGGCCTTCGTCGAGTTGACGGCGAAGCACGTCGAATGTTTTTCCGGCTTTGCGTTCATCTAATGTCTCGCCGATGCACAGAATTGCAGTCATCGACCCTTCGACTGTGGCGAGTACCTTACGATTGATGGTTTCATCGGACTCTCCGAAGATATGACGCCGCTCTGAGTGTCCGCAAATGATGAAACCGGCTCTGAGGTGTCGAATCATCGGGACTGATATTTCGCCTGTATAGGCGCCCTTGCTTTCAAAATGGCAGTTTTGTGCACCAAGTCGCACCCGGGTGCCTTTGAGTGCATCGCTGACTGATTCCAGGCTTGTAAATGGCGGACAAACGAGGACATTCGGAATTAATTCACCTTTTGGGATAAGTCCGCCGGCGATATATTCGGCTAACTTCCTTGATTCGAAAGCATTTGTATGCATTTTCCAGTTTCCTGCGATAAGCATTTGTTTCATCTTTGCTCTCCTCTCACTCTTTTTATCGTATAATTTGTTAATGTCTGATCCGATTCGAAACCATAGCCCTGCAATTTCTCAAGCGGCGATGTAATTGTAACAAATTCAGTGGAATACAGCTTCTGGGTGGCGTTATCCCATTTCAGCAATTCTGTCTCGAGCCGTGTGTTTGTGCTGTCTGATATCACCACAACATTGCCGCGGGCCAGCATATCGCGGGTTTTGTCGTCGACCACGGCGCTGTTGGCCGTAAGCAGGCTGACGCGTTTGCCGGATGTTTTGGACATAAATTCCACGCGTATGCCGCCTTCGAGCACGGTTTCCATACGATCGTTGAATACGCTTGCTTTTCGGGCATTAAGTATGGCCTTAGTGCGCGAAGAATCAAAGAACATCACCTCTACATCCCATCCCATCTGGTCGGGAACCTTGGATACATCAAGTGAATCTTCGATTTTTTTGGGAACAACGTCGCTGTCGGAGCATCCCACGCTCAAAAATGCAATTATTATTATAAAAATAATAAGCGGAAATAAAAAACTATTTTTTGGAAATAATATCATGGATTTCCAATATCTCGTTTAAAAAATTTTCTGCCAGATTGAGCGGAAGCTGCGATGCGGCATCGCTTTTGGCATTTGCCGGATCCGGATGGGTCTCGAAAAATATCCCGTCGATTCCCGTAGCTGACGCAGCCCGGGCCAGTGGCCGGATGAACTCCGGACGTCCGCCGGATTGGGCTCCGCGCGAGGGCTGCTGCACCGAATGCGTCGCGTCGTAGATCACCGGATAGCCGCTTTGACGCATAATCAGCAGCGAGCGATAGTCGACCACAAGGTCGTGGTATCCGTAGAATGTGCCGCGCTCGGTCAGCCAGATTTGTTTATTGCCGGCTTTGCTGACTTTATCGGCGGCGCGGTGCATATCCTCGGGGGCCATGAACTGCGCCTTTTTAATATTAATCTGCTTGCCGGTTCGCGCGGCGGCGATCAGTAGTTCGGTCTGGCGGCTCAGAAATGCGGGAATCTGGAGCGCATCCACAAATGCGGCGGCCATTTCCGCTTCTTCGGCGGTGTGGACGTCAGTAATAGTCCGCAGGCCGTATTTAGCGGCGGTGTCGGCGAGCAGGTTGAGTGCCCGCTCATCGCCGATCCCCGTAAATGATTCATAACTTGTGCGGTTAGCCTTTTTATACGATGCCTTGAAATAAAAGTCCACATCCCGCCCATCGGTAATCGATTTCAGAGTTGCGGCGGTTTCGTCGAGCATCGACTCGGATTCGATCACGCAGGGCCCGGCGATTAAGATAAATTTTTCCGATTGCATGTTTATCTTTCGATTGGTTTATTTTCTCTATGCAAAAATATCCACTCACCGGCTAATTAAAAAACCCCATACAAATTTATCATGGAAAAAAAATTTTTTTAATTTGGCCGGAGTAATTTAAATTTGAAACCGGAGAAAGAAATGATTAATTTTTTTAAACAAAATCAAGTTAATTCTTGAACTTGTCATTTTTTTCAAATATATTTGTAAGTAACTATAAAACATAGCAGTTTATGAAAATCGACGCTTTTTTAACGCCATTTTTTCCGGAGACTGAGAATCAGTTTAATGACCATATCGTTGTAATGATCGACGTTTTTCGCGCCAGCACGAGTGTATGCGCGGCGATTTATCGCGGAGCAAAAGAAGTAATCCCAAGCGAAACCACCGAAAAGGCAGTTAAGATTTATAGCAGTCTCAGCCGGGAAGTCCGATTTCTCGGCGGAGAGCGCAACGGAGTCAAGCCCAACGGATTCGATGCCGGGAATTCTCCGGACGAATATACTGCCGAAAAAGTAGCCGATAAAACGGTGATAATATCAACAAGCAACGGCACTCAGATATTCGGAAAAGCACGCCAGGCGGCGGTCAGAATCGTAGGCGGATTTGTTAATATCACCGCTGTGCTGGATTTCATGAACGAGAATTATCTCGATGATGAAATTAATAACGAGAATATAAACGTCACATTCTTATGCGCAGGCACAAACGGTCGTATGGCTTATGAGGATACGCTCTGCGCCGGCGCATATATTAATTCGCTGAAGCAGTCTCACAAAGAGGTCGAGCTGACCGATACGGCAGACGCTGCGAAAAATTTGTACAATCTGCATTCGGTCGATCTGACGAATTTCCTGATGCAGCGCGAGCACGCCATTTTCCTTAAAAGCATTGGCTTTGAAAAGGATATCGATACGGCGCTCGATTTCAATCTGTTTCCGGTGGTACCTGTAATTTCGGGAAGCTCTATCAAAACGCAGGAAAAAGTTTAGTCTGTGGCCGGTCTATGGGGGAAAACTGCCGGCCTATGAAATTTGCTTATATATATTCAGCATAAAGAGGGGGAAATCATGCACACTCCGTCCGGCGAGGTCAATATCCGACGCGATAAACCGGATAAGCCCGCTTCGAATAAATCCGCAAAATCCGGCGCCAGGTCCAAACCAGACGCTATTTCGCGCAAAGACAAACAAATCAAGATTACAGCCGTATTGCTTGCAATATTTTCTTTTTTATTATTGTTAGCGTTGGTTTCCTATACTCCGAAAGATGAATTAAATACCCATCTCAGCTTTTCGGAATTCATCGGTATATTCACAGGGGATGAGGCTATCCGCGCTAAAGTGGACACAACGCATAACTGGCTGGGCCTTTTCGGCGCGGTAATTGCCAATTTCTTTTATAATTCGACTATCGGGATTTTGATATTCGGACTTCCATTCTTCCTGTTTGTCTGGGCAAAGGAGCTTTTTGTTCGCAGACGAATTCCCGACCTATTACTCCGCCGCACAAATGTATATTTGATTATTTCTACACTGGTGGCGGCGTTTATAGGCACCTTGCAGCGAGTATCCTGGATGTTCGATATTCCCAAGGAATTCAGCGGCGCGGTGGGCCGGTTTATGGCCAATATTCTCTCCGGAGCGGTCAACGAAATCGGAGCTGTTATCCTGTTTGCCGCGGGTATATTAGTCACCGTGATACTTGGCACCGAAATTAATGTCGACAACGCCGTTTTCCGTCTCAGGCCTTATTACAAAGAAATGAAAATCCGCCTGAGAAATAAATTGAATGCAATTTATATATCCCTCAAATCCGGATTATTCAAAGAAAAAACTTCCGAAGATATCCCCGACGAAGTGCCTGAGATTATCGAAAAAAAGGAAATCAACAACGAAACTCCCGAAAGCGAACCGAAAGAGCAAACGCAGTCCGAACCCGAAGTTCAGACCAATGAAATTGTCCGTAATGAAACAAAAGATGATTTCGTGAAAATAATTCGAAGCAAGCCCGGCCAGTCCCCCGGATTCGGACAGCCAATAATCAACCGCCACGTGTATACTCCCCCATCACAAAATGATAATCCAATACGATCTGAACAAAAGGCTCCACCTCAGGCAGCCCGCACAGAAGTATTCGATATGCCCGAAGATGACATTAAAAAAGATGAATTTAATGAGAACATAAATAAAACCGAAGAAATTACTCCGGAACCCGTAAAAAATGAAACAGCAAAACCCGAAAGCATTGCAACTCCTGATAAATCTGAAATAACCCAGGATCCCCCCGCCGAGGATGCCGTTCCTGAACCAGCAAAGCCAGCTCCTGCAGCCGAACCCGAACCACAGCCTGTCCAAAAACCGGAACCTGCGAAGAATCCACTGACAGTCACTGTGATGGAAAAGGATAAGCCCAAAGAGGACACCGTGCCAGAGTATCCACTTAGCACGGCTATTCATAAGGAAAAGATCGATTATAAATATCCCACGATAGATCTGTTGCGAGACGATGACGGAAAAATGGAGGTCAACGACGAAGAGCTCGAACTTAATGCGCGCATTTTACAGGAAAAGCTCGAGACATTCAAGATATTTATCGAAAATCTGAGCGTAACGCCCGGGCCGGTGGTCACCCAGTACGAATTCGTCCCCGCGCCGGGCATCAAGATAAGCAAGATCGAAAGCCTGGCCGACGATCTGGCGATGGCCCTGAAGGCGCGCGGAATACGAATAATCGCGCCGATCCCTGGCAAGGGCACAGTCGGCATCGAGATACCCAACCAGAATCCCTCGCTTGTGCGATTCTCCAGCGTCGTCAAATCGAATATGTTTTTTGATTCGAAGCACAAATTGCCGCTGGCTTTGGGTAAGACAATCTCCGGCGAGGTATTCATAGCCGACCTCGCGAAAATGCCGCATCTGCTGATCGCGGGATCGACCGGCGCCGGAAAGAGCGTTGGTATCAATACGATCATTATTTCGCTATTGTATAAAATGCACCCGCGCAATCTGAAATTTGCGATAATCGATCCCAAGAAGGTCGAGCTCCAGCAATATTCGCATCTGAGCAACCACTTCCTGGCAGTTTCGCCGGATATCGACGACTCGATCGTCACTTCGCCAAAGGATGCCGTAATTCTGCTTAAATCCGTCGTGCTCGAAATGGAGAAGCGATATGATATACTCGCCGACGCAGGCCAGCGGAATATCACAGACTACAACCGGAAAGTCCGCGACGGAAAAATCCGCCAGACCGGCGATATCAAGCCAATGCCCATGCCCTATATCGTCGTCATCATCGACGAGCTTGCCGACCTGATGCTGACGGCGTCCAAAGAGGTCGAAGAGCCGATTATCCGGCTGGCGCAGATGGCGCGCGCTGTGGGAATCCACTGTATAATCGCCACTCAGCGGCCCTCGGTCGATGTAATCACCGGAATTATCAAGGCCAACTTCCCGGCACGAGCGGCGTATCTCGTCGCTTCGAAGGTGGACTCGCGGACGATTCTGGATGCTTCAGGCGCCGAGCAATTACTCGGCAATGGCGATATGCTATTTCTGCCGTCGGGCCAGCCAAAGCCGAGCCGATTGCAGAACGCGTTCATTACCACCGACGAGGTCGAAGGTATCTGCGAATATATCGGCGATCAGGATGGATATTCCTCGCCATACATATTGCCCAGCCTGAAGGAAAACGAATCCGGCGCCGGCGGAATTGACGCCGGAGACCGCGACCCTTTGTTCGAGGAGGCCGCGCGACTGATAATCCGCCACCAGCAGGGGTCTGTATCGCTCGTGCAGCGCCGGCTAAAGGTGGGCTATGCCCGCGCAGGCCGAATTGTGGACGAGTTGGAGGCCGCAGGTATCGTCGGCCCCAACGAGGGCAGCAAATCCCGCCAGGTACTAATGGAAAGCGAATCCGAGCTGGAAGCGGTTTTGTAAAATAAGTTAAAATAAATCGAGCGGATTTGCCACGCGGCGGATCCGCTTTTTTAATTTTGTTCGGACTTTTTCGTTAGTATTATAATTATATTTGTATTTTGAAATTGAAATAATTCCCGAAATAAATCAAAGATATGCTTAAATCACTGCTGATAAGGAATTTTGCCATAATCGACCGCGAAGAAGTCGAATTCGCGTCGGGGCTGAACATAATCACCGGCGAAACCGGCGCAGGCAAATCAATTATGGTCGATGCGCTGATGATGGCTCTAGGCGAGCGCGCCTCGACCGATTCCGTGCGCCAGGGCGAGAGTAAAGCAGTGATCGAGGCAATTTTTGCACTCGATCCGAATGGCGAAATCAATAAATACATTAAATCCGAGGGATATGATTCATTCGGCAGCGAGCTTATACTTCGCCGCGAAATATCCTCGAAAGGCAATTCCCGCGCATTTGTGAACGATTCACCTGCGCCGGCGGGCATGGTTAAAAGTATAGGCGAAATGCTGGTCGATTTTCATGGACAGCACCAGCATCAATCATTACTCCATCAGGAAAGCCACATCGAAATACTTGACAGCATTGGCTATTACGACGATCTTTTGAATATCTATAACAAGCATTATCGGGAACTATCAGATTTAATCAATAGTTACAAGGATTTATCCCGGCGCGAAAGGTCCCTTCGCGAAAAAGAAGACCTGCTGCGATTCAAACTCCGCGAAATCAACGCAGTTGATCCCCAACCCTGCGAGGACGCTGAACTTGAGCAGGAATTAAAAATCCGGGAGAATTCGGAGAAATTATTTTCGCTCACCAGTGATATATACTCCGAATTATTCGTCGGCGAGCGCTCTATACACGACCGGCTCAGCTCTGCGGTAGAAAACCTTGAAAATCTCGCCTCGATCGATTCGGCATTTTCCGAATATACCGATGAGCTTAATTCATCGACAATTGCCGTCAATGAAATTTCAAAATTTATAAAAGATTATAATTCTTCGATCGAATTCAACCCCGAGCGCATTGAGAAAATCCGATCGCGGCTGCTCGAGCTGAAGGGCCTGAAGAAAAAATTCGGTGCTATCGACGAGATTATTCAAACCCGTTCGCAAATCGAAGATGAACTCAATCTGATAGAAAATTATGATTCGGAAATCGAAAAATCAGAGAAATCAATTCTCAGCAAACAATCAGAGTTGGGCAAATCGGCCAGTGAGCTGAGCAAGGCAAGAAATCATATTTCGAAAGAAATTTCGCAAAAAATCGAATTAATTCTCGCTGAACTCGGGATGCCTGACTCAAAGTTCCGAGTCGAAGTTTCTCAAAAGGAATTCAGAGGGAACGACCCGAATATCCATCCTCTTGCGGAAATCGATGGGAAACTGTTCGAAGCCGGCTCGGGAGGCATCGACCGGGTGGAATTTATGATTTCGACCAATCTTGGCGAATCCCCTCTCCCCTTGCGCAGCGTGGCATCAGGCGGCGAAATATCGAGGATAATGCTTGCGATTAAATCGATTACAGCGGGTAAGGACAATCTGGCGCTTATGGTATTCGACGAAATCGACACCGGAATCAGCGGCCGGATTGCGCAGAAAACAGGTGTTGCTATTAAAAAACTTTCGCTGAATACACAAATAATCGCTATTACGCATTTGCCACAAATTGCCGCAATGGGCGACCTCAATTTCAATGTAATCAAACAGGAATCAAATGGCAGAACTATTGCCCGCGCAATTAAACTAAACGCAAATGAAAAAACTAGCGAAATTGCAAGGTTGATTGCAGGGGAAAATGTATCCGAGGCAGCGCTCAAAAGCGCAAGCGAGCTGATTAGCAAAGCCAGTGAAATCGGCTGAATTGGCTATGCCTATTTATGGACCGGAAAATCACTCAGGCAATTGTATAGACAATCATCACTTTCCATATTGCAAAAACATATCCTATCGCCGCAGTGCCAATCCACAATCCCGACGCCATGTGTCCGAGCATATTCTTTCGCTTATCGTCTGCCAGAAGCACAGAACTTAAAACATAAAGCCGTGTGTCCGAAGCAGTAAAGGTAAATCTTAAAGCGGGAACATACCGAATCTCAGTCTCAATATTTCAGTTACTACTCACTGTTGGCTTTGGCAAAATAGATGCGTCCGCGCCAGAAAGCATATCCGATCACAGCAGTAATAGCAAGCAGAGAGCTGAGAAGAAATCCGATTATTGCCATATTTTTACGCCGGGGTGCATCGCGGGTATCGTTGGGTACGGCTTCGTCGAGCACCTCGACTACCGGTACGTCCTTCTCCTCCTGGATACCTTCCTGGTGCCGCTGAGTTTCGAGGTATAATATCACCTGCTCGAGTATTTCGCGTTCGCGCATCAGATCGGCATATCTGCGAGCGATTGCTGGCAATTCGCCGAGGGGTATTGAGAACTCATCGCTGGATATGCCTCCGGATTGTATTTGATTGTATTGCTCTTCGAGGTATTCCATTTTTTTGCGAAGCGACTGCAACTTTGTTGAGCCGGGTTCGAATTCCTGGCGGGCAAGGTTGTAGTCAATTCGGGCGATCGCAAGCTCGTTGCCGATTTTGATTGCCTGCGATACAATAGCCGAGGTTTGTTCATCGATTGCCAGCACTTTGTTGTTTTGCTGAAATTCCTGCATTTCGTTTTCGACCGAGTCGAGTTGCGTTTCGTATTTCGCAAGCTCTCTCTGAATATATTCGCGGGTTTTGCGGGCGGTGGATACATTTTTATTGCGGAGCACTTCGTCAAGCCCTTTTATCGCATGATTTGCAATATTCGCTGAAAGCTCCTTGGCCTGCTTGATTTCCTTATCGGTTGCGAAATATGGCGTGGTATGGCTGGCGCTGATGAGCACCATGCCGCTGTTTTCGATGTCTACGCTTATCATTCCGCGAATAAGCTCGAGGAACTGGGCCTCGTTAATATCTTCGGCGTCGAATAATTTGCGAAGGCCGAGTTCGCTGTCGATATATTCCGCCACCGAGCGACTTTTAATTATATCGGCATATATCTTTACTTCGCCGGATTTGCCGAAGTCGCCGAGTGTAATCCCGCCGCCGGCCATACTGCTGAGAAATCCGGAAAGGCCGCCTCCGCCGCCAGATTCGCTGGGCGGAAGCATTGTGGCTGTGGAGCTATAGGTCTGTGGCATTATCAGCGAATAAGCCATCAGCAGCGCCATAAAAATGCCTACGAAAGCAATCAGACTCATTTTATGAAGTCTGAGCAAATCTAATATCGTTTTGAATGAAAATTCTTTGCGCTCTTGCATCTTATATATATATAATTTTAAGATCAGTTACGTTATCGGAAAATCGCCAGAAACACACCCGCAAGCGCTACCACCTGCGAGGTTACAGTCAGCGCCTGGGTTATTCCGGTCCAGACGTCCCGCTCGCTGACGGGCGGCACCAGTATTACATCGCCGGGTTCGATCGTATAATTGTGGTCTTCGGCCAAAAACAGCTCGCCTTTGGATTTTGCCACAAGCGTTTCGCCTTCGTCGGCACGATAGCCGAATCCACCCGCGGAATTTATATAATCAAGATAAGTAAATCCTTCGACATATTTGATATTGCCGGGATTATTGACCCGCCCCTGGACGTTGACATAATCTTTCTTTTTGGGCACAACGATCGAATCCTGATTGATCAAAAGAATATTATCCTCGGAATTCGGATCGGTCATAATTGCCCGGAAATTGATTGCCATTGCACCGCGTTTTTCTCGTACCCGGGCCTGGTAATATTTCCTTTCGCTTTCAGACATTTCGGAATATGACATATTGGATAGTCTTTCCATTTCCTTGTCTTTTCTTTCGAATTCGGCCTGCCGTACAAATTCGGATGCTTCGAGCGATGCTTCAGGAGTGAATCCGCCGGCTTTATTAATCAGGTCGCGCACGTGGATGTTTTTTTCGTCTATTGCATATTTGCCGGGATATACTACTTCGCCTTTGATAACGGCATATCTCGTCTTTGTCCAGTTCTTTTGCTTGCGGACAAATACCCGGTCGCCATTGGTAAGCGGCATGTCGTTGGGCAGATTGATCTTGCCATTTTTGATCATTTCGGGCCAGTCGCTCAGATCAAGATACTGATGATCCAGATCGGTGTTGTTCTCGATTGTCCGGACCACCTCGACCGAATCGAGAAATGCCGATGGCAGGAATCCCTGACTGAACCTGACTATTGTTGAAAGCGAATCCCCCTCGATAAACTCATAAGGCGACGGGGAATAAACCTCGCCGTATATCGCAACAAGTTTTTTATCGCTGGACGGCGGAATTACTATATGATCGCCGCCGAGTACAAAAGGATTGGCTTCCGTCTCGCCAAGCAAATAATACCTCAATAGATCGACGTAATAATTTCTGCCTGATGCCGGCCTTTTAAGCCTGATGTTTCGAAGCGAGGCATCCGGCGACATCCCGCCCGCGCGGTCGATCACTTCGGAAACCCTGTCCACTGCGGTGGCAGGCAGAATCATAGGCCTCGATAGCGCACCGCTTATTGATACTTTGAACATGCGCAAATCATTGAGCGCAATAAATATTTCTTCGGTTTTATATACTCTGCGGATTTTTTCGCGAATAATTTCGTATGCTTCTTTGAGGGATTTGTTTTTCAGGTCGACAATTCCCACACCTTTGATAATTAATTTACCTTCGGGCGAGATCACTTCGGTGATTTCGACAGGTTTAGCGGTCATAATAGAGATAGCGATTTCGTCGCGGGGTCCCAATATATATTTTTCCGGGTCGATTTCTTTTTCGAGCAGGCCGGTTGCTTCTTTGGTATTACGCTTGGCAGTTTCGTAGGCAAGAGTATCCTGGCTGTTACTCATGTGGTAATAATCCAATTGAGAAAAAGCACTGCCAGAGACAATTACAAGCAAAACAGCCATCAATATTAATTGAAGTGCCGCGGTTTTCAAAGTGGGGGTTTTTAGCATTAATATAGGATTTTAAAAATAATTCCACATTTGATTTCGTGTTTAAGACTACAAACATAATAAAAAATTGTTGTTATTCTGTCTTAAACATCCACTCCGATTTTTTATCTTTGTAATATTTGTTCATAAACTTACCGGATATTTATTTAAATGAAGACCACAGATATTGAAAAATTCGCAGATATTGCCCTTGCCGCCGCTTTACGCGCCGGAGACGAATTGAAGAAAGGATTCGGTACTGCTTTCGAAATTGGCAGCAAAGAAGGGCGCAATAATCTGGTAACCGAATACGACCACCGCTCCGAAGAAATTATTATCGACTATATAAAACGCGAATTCCCCGACCATAAATTTCTTGCCGAGGAAAGCGGCATTTCTGGCAAAGAATCAGAAGAAACCGTGCGATGGGTAATCGATCCGCTCGACGGAACGGTAAATTACGCACACGGAATTCCGATTTTTTGCATAAGCATTGCCGCCGAATATAATGGTGAATTACTCAACGGACTGATCTACCAGCCGCTGAGCGGCGAGTTGTTCGTCGCCCGCAGGGGACAGGGCGCCACGCTTAACGGCAAGAAATTGCAAGTATCGGATAACGATGATTTCTCGAGAAGCTTTCTCGTAACCGGATTCCCCTATAATGCATCCGAAAACCCCTGCAATTGTATCGATCTATTCGTCGAAGTAATCCAGCGGGGCATTCCAGTCCGCAGGCTCGGAGCCGCAGCCCTCGATCTGGCATACGTAGCCGCCGGTAGATTCGACGGATTCTGGGAGATCGACCTGAAGCCCTGGGACGTCGCCGCGGGCACCCTGATCGTCCGCGAGGCCGGAGGCCTGGTAACTCAATACGACAGCGATGATTTCCATATTTTCGACAATTCGATACTGGCTACAAACGGAATCCTCCACGGAACTCTACAGGAATTGTTGATTAAATGCAGGGAAAAATGCAATTTATGAAAATAGAAGTGAAATATATGTCCGGCGCCGGCAATCTTTTCACAGTAGCGGACAACCGGCCAATTTCTCTGAATTCGCGGCAATGGTCTGCGCTGGCGCCTTTTTTATGCAGCAAAAACCAATATAATAATTTCAGTACGGAAGGCCTGCTGGTAATTGATTACGCATCCAATGCTGATTTTTCAGCAAAATTCTTCAATCCCGACGGCAGCTCGGAGATGATGTGCGGCAATGGCGGCCGTTGCGCAGTGATGTTTGCCGCAGACGAGCATTTCTTTGGGATGCGACGCGGAACGGTTGAATTCATGATGGCCGGATCGCGCTACCGCAGCGAGATGACCAATGGCGGAGTGCGGCTTCATCTGCCGTCGCCAGTCCAATTCCAACCGGAAATTTTTATAGAGGCAGCCGGAAAAAATATCCGGGCAGGATTTGTGGACGTATCCTCGCAGCATTTGGTCGTCCGCGCGGATTTGTTAGTCGAAATTAGTCAGCATAATTTTTATGACAAAAATCTCGACGATTTATTCCTTGAATTGCGCCATCTCGAAAAATTCAAACCCGGCGGAATTAACGTAAATTTATATTTGCCGGTTGATAAAAATAAGATATATTTGAGAACTTTCGAACGCGGAGTAGAAGCGGAAACAGGCGCTTGCGGCACAGGCGCAATCTCGACCGCTCTGGTATCGGCCAATGCCGGCGAAACCAGGCTGCCAACCGTAGTCGTGCCACCCTCCCGCAAGCCGCTCCGGATAGAAATCCGCGGAGTGATTCCGAACGCAATCGAAGAGATAGTGCTCGAAGGGCCCGCAGAGTATATTGGAAGCGATATAATCGAAATAGACGAAAAATTAATCAATGAGGAATAGCATTCATGGATATTCACGATATTAAAATCGAAACCGAAAAAATATTCGACGAAATAGTCAGCCATCGCCGCCATTTTCATCAATATCCTGAATTGTCAGGCGAAGAATTCGCCACCAGCGATTATATCCGCGACTATCTGAAAGAAATCGGAATCGAGACTCTTGGCATTGCCGGCACAGGACGCATCGGAATGATTGGCGACGGCGAACATTGCATAGCGCTTCGTGCCGATATGGACGCACTTCCGCTCGACGAAGAAACCGGCCTTGAGTATTCATCCAAAAAACACGGATCAATGCACGCCTGCGGCCACGATATGCACATGGCCATGCTGCTGGGCGCTGCCCGGATTCTGAAAAAAAATGAGAAAGAATTGCGTGGCTGCATAAAATTATTGTTCCAGCCCTCCGAAGAAAAGCTGCCCGGCGGAGCTGCAAAAATGATAGAACAGGGCGCACTCGAAGACCCCATCCCCTTTGCCATATTCGGCCAGCACGTCGAGCCCTCGATGCCCGCCGGCAAAATCGCCATCACAGAAGGTCCGATATTCGCTTCGAGCGACGAAATATATATAGAGCTCATCGGAAAAGGCTCGCACGCCGGCCAGCCCCATCTTGGCAACGACCCGCTGATAGTGGCATCGCAGCTTGCGCTTCATTTTAATAATTTGCTCAATAAACATAAAAATCCGCTGCATCCGGCTCTGCTGGCGATCACATCGATTCAGGGTGGAAGCGCTCCCAATATCTATCCCGACCGCGTCAGGATGATGGGCACACTGCGTACGTACGATGACCACATACGATTCGGAATTCATGAAAAAATCAAAAAAGATATCGGGCTAATCTGCAGCCTTTACGGCGTCGAACCGCGCATAAATATCACGGCAGGTTATCCGCCGCTGATCAATCACGACAGCACATCGGAATTCGTGCGCGAAACCGCTGTTAAACTATTCGGGGAATCGGATGTATTAAATATGGAGCCAAAAATGTGGGCGGAGGATTTTGCATATTTTGCCCGCCAGGCTCCTTCGGCATTCTGGATGGTTGGCGCCCGCCCATCGGACGAATCGCATGTGGCTTCGCTTCATAATCCGCGATTTGCACCGGACGAAGAAGCAATGAAGTACGGCACGGTTATGCTTGCCGCAACCGCATTTGAATTTTTAAGCGAAAAGATATGATCCGCACAATAAAATTTGAACTTTGTTAAATTTTTGTTGATTTTAACAAATTTTTAAAATAAGTTTGCATCAACGAAATGGTATTTCGAACAACATGAGACAGCCTATATGCTGCTGGCAGAAACGGCGCTCAAAATCATCTTTCTGAATTCGGTTCTCGTTGAACCGCTCGCTACCGACCTCGACGAAGCAGTCGAGCAATATGAGCAACTGCTTCCGGTAACGCAAAACTCCGAAGAGCTTCTTTATATCATCGGTCTGGACAACTATCTCTATCTTCCGATAGAGCTTATGCTCGATACTTTCGAGCGTTGTATGAAGCTTAATCGAAGCAATCCCGATGTATTGCTGAAATATGCCGAGTATATAAATATATATCTTCCGGAGTTGAATGAATATGCCGAAAAATTAATCAGGGAGGCTAAGACCCGAGACCACCGAACATAATTACACCCATTACCCCTTGCGGATCACCTGGGTTATGTTGTCGCGCCCGCCGCGGGCTATATAATCCTCGGAAAACCTCACCGAATCCTCGAAATTCGAGTCGAGTATGCGTTTTTTTGTCTCGAGCAGAATCGTAGGCGAAACGCTTATTTCGTCTATTCCAAGCCCGATAATGAGTTGGGTGGCTGCCGAATGCCCTGCGATTTCGCCGCATATGCCGACATCTATACCCTGCCGGTGGGCTGCGTCAACTGTCATTTTCATCAATTTAAGCACTGCCGGATGGAATGAATCGAAAACGTCGCTGACCAGCTCGTTAGTACGGTCGGAGGCCAGGGTATACTGCGTCAGGTCATTTGTACCAATGCTGAAGAAATTGCAGAATTTAGCGATTTCTTCGGCCAATATGGCCGCTGCAGGGGTTTCGATCATAACTCCGAATGGCATTCGCTCGTCGTGGTCGATGCCCTCGATCGAGAGATCGTGTTTACATTTTTCGATAATATTGAACGCACGGATCACCTCTGACAAATTCGTGATCATTGGTATCATGATCCTTACATTTTTATCGACCGAGGCGCGAAGAATAGCCCGAATCTGCACTTCAAACACATCCAGCCGCGAAAGCAGGAATCTGATACCGCGGAACCCCAGCGCCGGATTGTCCTCGTGGCGGGGCATGCCTTTGGAATACTTATCGCTACCCAGATCGAATACTCGTATAGTGACAGGACTTGGGTACATCCTTTCGGCAATTTCCTTGTACCACTGGTATTGCTCCTCTTCATCGGGGAAATGCTCGAGCGACAGCAGCAAATTCTCGCTGCGGACGAGTCCGATGCCGTCCGCTCCGGCCACCAGCGCGAGATTGACATCTTCCAGGAAATCCACATTGGCCATAGCCTTGATTTCGCGTTTATCCGAAGTCTGGGTAGTCACGTTAGCAAGCGTGCCAAGCTTTTTGCGATTCTGGATGGCCTGTTCGCGACGCTGCTCGTATTCAGCAATTGCTTCCTGGTCAGGATTATTTAGCACGGTTCCGGAATATCCGTCCACAATAATTTTAGCGCCATCTTTGATGAATTGGGTTGCTTTTTTTACGCCGATTACCGCCGGGATTTCGAAAGAGCGGGCAAGTATGGACATATGCGATGCAATTCCGCCCAGTTCCGTAACGATTGCAAGCACGCTTGATTCCTTCAGATTGACCAGATCCGAAGGAGTGAGCGACTGAGCCACGATTATCGAATTTCGTGCCAGCCCGTAATAAAGGCAGCGGTTGCGCAGAGTGCCGAGCAGCCGTTCTTTGATATGATCGAGTTCGCCGGCGCGTTCCCGCAATATCTGATCGCGTGATTTTTTAAAAAATTGCTTCTGGCGGTCGAATTCATATATAATTGAGCTTTCGACTGAGTAGCCTTCTTTGATGCGAGTGGTTACCGAATCGGTAAATGTCGGGTCGGTTGCGATCATAAGGTTGGTTTCTATAATCGCAACAATGTTTTTCGATTCGCCGCGGACTTTTTCGAGCACATCGCTGAATTCGCGGATCAGCTCTGAGAGCGCAATATCAAATCGGTTGATTTCGCTTTCGATTTTGTCCCGAGGTATGCGCTCCTGAGGAGACACAATAGATTCAGGCTCCAGTACCCGGGCAGTGCCGATAGCAATACCCGCGGATGAAGGAATCCCCTTCAGCGAAATCGGATCGAATTCACGCTCTTCGAAACCAATTTTTATATCAGAATAATCCATTTATTTTTCCATAATATTCAGACTATATCTCCCCGAATCCGCTCTCGAACAGCTCCGTGAGTTCGCGGGCGGCTTCCTCCTCGTCCTCGCCGCTTATACGTAGCAGCAGCTTGCAGCCCTGCTCGGCCGCGAGCGTCATCACCCCGATGATGCTTTTCGCATTGATCGCAAAGGAATCACGCTCCAGCTCGATCTCGGATTTGAACCGGGCAGCTTTTTTGACTAATGTGGCAGCCGGCCGGGTATGAAGTCCGGCTCGGTTTTTAATTTCCACTTCTTTTTCTATCATAATTATAATTTATTAATAAGTCAAATCAAAACAGGAATTCAAATATAATAAAATCATGCGGATTTGCCGCTCTGAATTTTAATGATAATATTTATCCGGCTCTGCATAATCCTATGTCTGCATGATTTCGAATCAAGCAGAACTGCCACCTGATCGTATCCCATTGCATCGGCAAATCTGAGATTATCGAATATATCCACAGCGCCGAGCTTTCGTACATCCGCATTTATAAGAGATTTCGGATAATAATGATTACTCAGCAAAAGGATTCGGCTGCTCTCGTCCATTTGGGTCAGCTCGGCCAATTCCCTAATATTATTATATAAATAAATCTTTGTAAGCGGCAGATAAAAATTCTGCGGAGCAGGATTCGATGCAGCGTTGTCAATCTTCCGGCCGAGTACGAATTCTATCTCGGATTGGGTTACCATTCCGTTTCGTAGTATTTTCGGATTATCACCGGATAGATCAAGCACAGTCGATTCAATCCCGTACATCGCCTCGCCGCCGTCGATTACGAGGGGAGTTTTGCCACGCAGCGTATCGAAGGCTTCAGCGGCGGTTTTGGCAGATGCCTCGTCGGATAGATTCGCTGAAGTCCCGGCAATCGGCTCGCCGAGATATTCAATCAGATCGAGGACAAAGTCATTATCCGGAATTCGGATTGCGATTGTGTCAAATCCGCCGGTAATCGAATCGGACACTTCAGGCCGGCGTGGCAGAATCACAGCCAGCGGGCCAGGCAGGAAATGCTCCGCCAGCCGATAGAAGATTTCGGGCGATGAGCGCGCAAGCATATCGACGTTTTCGGGCGTATGCAGGTATCCGCTCAGCGGTTTGCCGCGGCTGCGCTGCTTGATTTCGAATATCCTTTCGGCTGCTGATTCATCAAACAAGCGGCAGCCCAGCCCATAAACCGTTTCCGTAGGGAATACGAATGTATCGCCATTGCGGAGCACCTCCGCCGTCCGCTTAATGCCACCGGAGTAGTCCTGACCGATATCCCAATATTCGGTAGATGCGCTCATTTGGATTCTCCTATATAAATACGTTCCCCTAAAAATCTGGGCTGTTCGTTTGTAATATACAAATCGATAAATACCTTCACCCGGGCGAAAAACTCACGCATTAGCGTGCTGAAACTATTGTAGATATTCACTTCCTCGGCGTTGTATCCCCAAGCGCTGATGTTTTTATTGCGCGCAATATATACAGCGCGTTTATTATGAAATTTCTGCGAAATAATTATTATGGTATCCTGACCGAATATCTCACGTGCGCGGACTACGGCATCCAGAGTCCGGAAGCCGGCATAATCAGCATAGATCACAGAATCGGGGATGCCCTGGCTGATAAGCTCGCGATACATAGTGATCGGCTCATTATAATGAATAGAGCTGTTATCGCCGCTGACGATCAGATAATCGACCTTGCCGCGATGATATAATTGCGAAGCGGCTTTTATTCTGTTCCGAAAGAAGAGATTCTCGCGGCCATCGCTCAAATACTTGCTGGTGCCAAGCACAAGGGCAGTTTTGGAATGCGGAAGCATATCCAGGGTATCAGAAACATATTCTTCGGAATATATTTCGATAATGTAATTACACGCAGCAAGCAGAAGTGCAACCGCAGCAATAGCAGCCACACCCCAACGTATGCATTTTTTTAATATTTTATTCCGATACATTATTGATTTCATTTATAAGCCAAAAGCGATTCGAGCAGCCTCTCGGCTTCGGTGAGGCTTATCCCCTTGCGGCGGCGGTATCCCCCCACCTGGTCGCGTCCAAGTTTACCGACGGCGAAATATTTCGATTCGGGATGCGCAAAGTATAAGCCGCTCACCGACGCCCCGGGATGCATCATATATGACTCTGTAAGACGAATACCTGCGGATTGCGTTGCATCCAGCCATTCGAATATTTTGCCGTTCTCTGAGTGGTCGGGCATCGATGGATATCCAATAGCCGGACGGATACCCCGGTATCGGCGGCTTATAAGCTCGTCGATACGAGCATCGTCGTCCCGCTCGTATCCCCAGATATCACGCCGGACAATTTTGTGCAACAATTCCGCAAAAGCCTCTGCAAGACGGTCGCCGAGAATTTTTGTCATAATTGCGGAATAATCATCGCCGTCTGCAGTAAATCCGCCGGCAAGCTCTTCCATGCCTATCCCTGTTGTAAGCGCAAACATCCCGATATAATCCCTCGTATCCGAATCAATCGGCGCGATATAATCGCTCAGCGCCAGATTGTGCCCGCCGCTGCGCTCTTTCTGCTGGCGGAGCGTATTAATCACTCCCAGCAATCCACCGTCGGTAGTATATACTTCGATATCGTCATTCGGAGTGGAATTCGCCGCGAAGAGCCCGATTACCGCATTTGCCTGAAGCAATTCGCGGCCGATTATCAGATCGAGCATTTCTCCAGCTTCATCATATAGCTTGCGTGCCTCCTCGCCTTTTTCGGGATCGTCGAATATATTGGGATATTTCCCCCGAATATCCCATGCAAGGAAGAATTCCGTCCAGTTGATATATTCCCTTATTTCCTGCAGGTCATAATCCATAAATCGTGTGATGCCGGTCTTTTTAGGAGTCCGGATGGATGCTTCACCGGCATCGAATGGCAATCGATTATCACGTGCTGCTCCGATCGAAATGATTTTGCTTTCGCGGCCCGATTTCAGATAGTTTTCGCGAAGCTGGTCATATTCTTTCCGGATATTATTTATATATTCATTTCTCGCTTTTTGATTAATAAGATTTCCGGCGGTATTAACGCTCCGGCTTGCGTCGATCACATGGATTACGGGACCTGAATATTCCGGCGCCAGCTTCACAGCCGTATGCAGCCGCGAAGTTGTCGCCCCGCCGATTAATATCGGCATTCTCATGCCTTCCTGCTCCATTGCTGCGCAAACCCGGCGCATTTCTTCGAGCGATGGCGTAATCAATCCGCTGAGGCCGACCATATCCACATCATGCCGTATGGCCTCTTCGATAATCCTGCGGGCCGGGGTCATCACCCCGAGATCGATGACCTCATAGCCGTTGCAGCCGAGCACAACCCCAACGATATTTTTGCCAATATCATGAACATCGCCTTTGACCGTGGCCAGCAGTACACGACCTGCCCGCCCGGATTGCGATTCTTTTCTTTCTTCCTCGATATATGGCAGCAGATATGAAACTGCTTTTTTCATAACGCGAGCGCTTTTAACGACCTGAGGCAGAAACATTTTCCCCGCTCCGAACAGATCACCCACCTCGTCCATTCCGCTCATCAGCGGACCTTCGATTACTCCGAGTGCGTCGCCGAGCTTGATACGGCACTCCTCGGTGTCGCCCTCAATATATTTAGTAATCCCCTTGACCAGAGCATATCTGAGGCGGCTTTCGACGTCGCGTTCGCGCCACTCTTCTGTTTTGACACCACTTTTGCCTTGATCCTTGATTTTTTCCGCATAATCGATAAGGCGTTCGGTTGCATCGGCAGTGCGATTGAATATCACATCCTCGGTTAATTTTAATAATTCTTTTGGAATTTCCTCGTAAATCTCAAGCTGGCCAGCATTTACGATGCCCATGTCCATCCCGGCGCGAATTGCGTGATAGAGGAATGCCGAATGCATTGCCTCGCGAACGGCATTATTGCCACGGAACGAGAAGGATAGATTGCTCACCCCGCCGCTGACGTAACTACCCGGCAGATTTGACTTTATCCAGCGCGTGGCCTCTATATAATTAATGGCGTAATCATTGTGTTCCTCCATTCCGGTGGCGATGGTCAGAATATTCGGATCGAAAATAATATCTTCCGGTCGGAAATTGGCTTTACTAATCAATATATCATATGCACGTCGGCATATCTCGATTTTGCGATCATAAGTGACAGCCTGGCCGGCTTCGTCGAATGCCATTACCACGGCGGCCGCTCCGAAGCGACGTATCTCGCGGGCGAATTCTATGAATTCGGCTTCGCCCTCTTTGAGCGATATTGAATTGACTATACATTTCCCCTGAATCGACTTCAATCCTGCAATTATCACATTTTTATCAGAGGAATCGATCATCATCGGCACGCGCGAGATATTCGGCTCGGATGCCACCATTCGCAGGAATTTTGTCATTGCCGCAGGCGAATCCAGCATTGCGTCGTCCATATTTACATCAATTACCGAGGCGCCGTTTTCGACCTGTTCGGCGGCTACTTCGAGCGCTTCCTCGTAATTATCCTCTTTTATCAGGCGCTTGAATTTTGCCGAACCGGCCACATTTGTCCGCTCGCCGATATTGATAAAATTGCTGTCGGGCGTGATCTCCAAAGCCTCGAGTCCGGCGAGTTCGAGTCTGCGCGGTTTATCGGGAATTGTGCGTGGTTTAATATCCTTAACCGCATCGGCAATTGCCGCGATATGCTCCGGAGTGGTACCGCAGCATCCGCCGATTATATTCACATATCCATTTCGGGCATATTCAGCGGCAACTCCGGCCATATATTCCGGGCTTTCGTCGTATTCGCCCATTTCATTGGGCAATCCCGCATTTGGATAGAGACTAACATAGCAATCGGCCGTTGCGGATAATTCCTCGATGAATTGCTTCATCTGGCCCGAGCCTAACGAGCAGTTCAGTCCGAGCGAGAGCAGCCCCGGAGTATGCGCAACTGATATGCGAAAAGCGTCGATTGTCTGCCCCGACAGCGTGCGGCCACTCATATCGACCACGGTGCCGGAAATCATAACCGGCAGAGATTTGCAGCAATGCTCCATAGCTCCCGATGCGGCATGGATTGCCGCTTTGCAATTAAGGGTATCGGTGACTGTTTCGATTAATATAACATCCGCTCCGCCATCGATCAGCCCGCGAATCTGATCGAAATACGCCTGGCGTAATTCGTCGAAGGTCACATTACGATAACCCGGATCGCTTACATCGGGCGACATCGACGCTGTGCGGTTGGTGGGTCCGACCGATCCCGCAACGAAACGGGGCTTATCGGGAGTTTTGGTTATATATATATCCGCTGCTTCGCGGGCAATTTTTGCGGCGTTCAGATTTATCTCGTATGCGAATTCTCCGAGCCGGTAATCCGCCAGAGAGATAGCCTGGGCGTTGAAAGTATTGGTTTCGATAATATCCGCTCCGGCATCGAGGTATTTCTCATGAATTTCTCTGATTATATCCGGGCGGGTAATCGAAAGCACATCGTTGCATCCTGCGAGTTGCAAGGGATGGCCGGCGAATTTTTCTCCCCGAAAATCGTTTTCGTTCGGATCATACCCCTGAATCAGCGTACCCATGGCGCCGTCGAGAACGAGTATTCGGCGACTTAGCAGTTCATTGATCGAATTATTTTTCAATAATCTCTCCGGAATTAAGACATAAGAAATAAATTTTTTGGCTTAAAAAAAGCCTGATGGGGATTCCATCAGGCTCAGATATTTTGGTAAATATTCCCCTTATTTACCCTGAGATAATCCGATCTCTTCCATTTTCTGGGCCAGGACGTCTTTTTTTATCGGTTTAACAATAAAGGCATCCACATGGCTTTTGGCCGCCTGAATAACGTTGTCGGCGGTGCCTTCGGCCGTTACCATTACGATTTTGGAGACATAGATCGGGAATTTGCTCTCTTCGCTGCGAATTTTTGCCAGAAGGTCGAGGCCATGCATCTCCGGCATATATATATCTATTGTAATCAGCTCGTAGGGATCAAAGCCATACAGCGCCTTATAAAACAAATCGAAGGCGTCTTTGCCGTTTTCGGCTTTGTCGACCTTGCCGTATTTTTCGAGCATCCCGGAAAGTTTGGCGAGTGCCACCGGTTCGTCGTCCACACAAAGTATTCTCATTCTTTTCCTGTTTTTGGATCAAGATTTTCGAAAAAGAAATGCTTTAATTGTTCAAATGAATCATAAAACTCGGGCATTAAAGCATTTATTTCTTCAAATTTATCATTTTTACTCAAGTCTTCCAATTTTTTTGCAAATCCGGCCAATGGCAATGCTTCCAAAGTGGCCGATCCGCCTTTGATCGAATGGAATTCACGGCGGAGGGTCTCGCTGTCGCGATTTTCGATCGACTCATTGATTTTTTCAAGTTGACGATCCACATTGTCGATAAATTGCAAAGTCACATTCCTTACTACTTCGATCGAACCGAATTCGTCGACCGCCACCCGCAGATCAATCGGTTGGGGTATGGTTTCGCCGGATTCCGAATCGGCGTTTTCATCTTCATCCATTCGGGATTCCGGCGGCAAAGCTTCGATCAGTGTCTCGCTTTTGACTGAAGAATCCGAGAGAAATAGCCATTTATCGACCGTTGTAAGGAATGACTTTCGGCGGATAGGCTTGGTGATGACGTCATTCATCCCCGCATGCAGACAATCGACCTTTGCGCTTGCCTCGATATTCGCAGTCAGCGCAATTATCGGAATATTTTTATTGATCTTGGCCTGCGATCGTATACGTTCGGATGCTTCGTAGCCATCCATATTTGGCATCTGAATGTCCATCAATATCAGATCGAATTTCATCTTATCGCACAACTCCAGTCCCTTTTCTCCGTCCTCGGCAAGATGAACTTCATGGCCGGCGGCTTCGAGATGCATTCTGGCTACTTCGCGGTTGGGCGGGTAATCGTCCACTACGAGTATTTTGGTGGCATTAGCTTTGCGCTCTTCTGCTAATACATGCTGGATGTCCTCATTGACGTCCATTTCCTCGGGATTCTCGATCGGAGGGCCGCTTACCGGCAATGTAACCTCAAACCAGAATTTGCTGCCGATTCCCGGTTCGCTTTCCAGATACATCTTCCCATCCATCAATTCCACAAGCTGGCGAGAAATGGTTGTGCCCAGCCCGGTGCCTCCATATTTGCGGGTGGTGGAACCGTCCGCCTGCGAAAAGCTGGAGAAGATATTCTCGTGCTGCTCGCGCGGTATACCTATTCCGGTATCGATCACTGCAAATGCGAGTTTTACTTTGTCGCCCATTCTGCGGATCGAGCGAACATCGATGGTAACAGACCCCGATTTTGTAAATTTAAATGCGTTCGACAGCAAATTCATCAACACCTGCCTCAGGCGCAGCCGGTCGCAAAACAGATAGCGCGGCACGCTGTCCTCGACAGTTACTGCAAAATCAAGTCCTCGCGTCTGTGCCTGCACATAAAACACGCTGACAAGTTCCTCCATCAGAGAGACTATGTCCATCGGATTAGGCTCAAGCACGGTTTTGCCGGCTTCGATCTTTGCGTGGTCGAGTATGTCATTTATCAAAAGCAGCAGCGATTCGCTTTCGGAAATAATCGACTTGGTTTTATTTTTGATGGATTCAATATCTTTTGAGGATAAAATCACTTCCGAGAATCCGATAATTCCATTCAGAGGTGTTCGGATTTCGTGAGACACATTCGCCAGAAACTGTGATTTCAGACGACTGATTTTCTCGGCTTCTTCCTTTGCCTGATGAAGCCTCTGCTCATAAGAACGGCGTTCTATGTATGACCCCATCAAATCGGTGGCAGTCTGAAGCAGCGGAGCTTCCATATTCCACTCGCGTTGTTTCTCTACATCCTCGAATCCGAGGAATCCATACCATTTTCCATTTGCCATTATCGGAAGTATCAGCAGCGATTTGAATTTACGTCCGGCGAGTATCTTACGTTCGTTTTCGGGGAAGCTCTCCATATGGCCAAGCATTGGCAGGCCCTCTCGAAGGATTTCCTCCCAGCGGCCAAATCCGAATTTATATGGTATTATCAATCCGTCGGGTGATTTAACCGTTGGTTCGACGCCCGAAGCGCATACTTCGTGAACAATATGCATGGCAAGGCCTTTGTCGGGGTCTTCGACATTTTCGGCCAGATATACACGGCTGACCTGCGAGGCATTTAGAAGATGGTATAATGCTTCGTGAAGATTCTCCTCGAATCCGGAAAGCAAAGATCCGGAATAGCTCGCCAGACCCTCTTCGTATCGGAGTCGGAAAGAAAGCTTTTTCTCTGCGGCAACTCTTTCCTGAATTTCCGAATGCAGATATTTGTTGGAGCGGTTCAGTTCGGCGGTGCGCTCGGATACGAGCCGCTCGAGGTGCTCGCGATATTTTTCGAGCTCCCGTTCATTTTGTTTCAGGGCGGTTATGTCGAGCACAGCAGCAAATCCGCCGGCGAAATGGCCCTCGGGGCTGAATCTCGGAGACACGTTGAACCTTACGAACTTGTGCTCGCCGCTGTCGGTCCTGAGCGGAATTTCGTAGGTGCTTATGCGGCCGGATTTCCGAAGCCTGCTCTGCTGGTTGATTATCTCTCTCGCCTCGGATTCGAAAAACGAAAGTATATTCATACCGATCAGCTTCTCTTTAGGGCTTTCGAAAAGCCGCGCGAATGCCTCGTTGCAGAACAGTATAGTCTCGTTTTCGTCCACAATCCCGATCCCTTCCTGCACATTCTGGAATACCTCGTCGAGCAGTGCTTTCTGCTCGTGGAGAATTTCCTCGGTACGCTTACGGTAGCTAACATCGCGTATAATCATCTGCAGCAAATTCTCTCCGTCGGTCTTCAGCTTTGTGATTCCGATATCCGCATAAAAAAGCCCTCCGTCTTTGCGCCTGCATTGCCACTCGAAATTAACGTCTTCGTTATTATGCGCCAAAGCGATTAATTCTTCCATACTCTCGCGGGACTTTCGTCTGTCGGGTTGCATTGGCGGAGAGTACTCAAATATTTCCGAATTCCGGATTTCTTCAATACTACCACCCAGCAAGCGAAGTGATCGGGAATTACATTCTATAATATTATTTTCCTTGAGCAGTAATATCGCATCGCCCGATGCTTCGAACAGGCTGCGGAATTTCCTTTCGCTGGATTCGAGCGACTCCATCGCCTGAATGCGCGAAGTAATATCGCGCATAAAAACCTGAAGGGCTGGCTGCTGCTCGTAATAAATATAATTAATATTAAGTTCGACATTTATCTTATAGCCCAGCCGATGCCTTACGCTTGACTCGATTATGTGGGCCCCCGGAAGGTCATTTTCAAAGTTCTCCATGAAATACTCGAGCGAGTATCGATCTTCTTCGGTTATGAAATCGGCAAATTGCATTCCATGTACTTCCCCAGCCGAATAGCCAGTGATCTCTTCTATCGCCCAATTGGAAAATATTATCCTGCCATCGCGAAGTATGAGAATTGCATCGCGGGCATGCTCGATCAGATTGCGAAACTTCTGCTCGCTGTTGCGCAATATGCTTTCGGCTTTGCTGAGCTCTGCGACTGTTCGCTCGAGCTTATCGCGTTTATCGTAGAAACGCCGATGGGTGCGTTCGCGGATATATTCATAGATATAAGCAATAATAAAAACGACGATAAATGATCCAACGAGACGATACAAATATTGGTCCGAATAAAAGTCCAGAACTGTCCGGACATCCAGCGCAAATGCAGTCAGATGGACAAGCGCCAGAAATACGATAGTGATTAACAAACCAACGCGTCCGCCGAATAGATACATCACAATCAAAGGATAAGTAAATATCCATAGATGTCCGGTTTTGGCTTCCCCTCCGCTGATAACCAGATATATATATAAAATACTTACCAATGCCAGCCCGGAATAAAGCGCAAACCGAAAATTCCCCTTGCGGCGAAAATATAAAGCCGATGCGGACAAAAGCAATGCGGTAGCGAAGTCGAACGCCACCAGATAATAATTCCCCTCTAATGCTGCGAGCACTGAGTAAATTATCAGGAAGAAGCTGCCGATATTAAATATCAGATGAAGAAAGATGCTCTTGCGAAGTCGTTCGTAGTCTTTTTCTTCGCTGAAATGACGAAGGCCAAACCAATTGCGCAATTTTCTCAGTATGGGATCTGCGATTTTATCCATATTATCAACTGATATTAGTATCTATATATATTATATTTCAACGAATTATGCGTTTCACTTAAGATCAAGACCTTTCAGTACTCTTTCCACTGTGTCTACTCGCCCGAATGGCATAGAAAGCTGAACCCCGGCGATCATGTCTTTGATGCTTTCCAGAGTCTCGCGGGCAATTTCTATACCCTCGGCGCGGCTCGCCTCTTTGGAATCCTCGTATGCTCTTAGACGCTTCATGATCGGCTCCGGCACATAGCAGCCGGGAATTTCGTTGTTCATAAATTCGGCATTACGGATAGATGTAAGCGGCCATATTCCCGCAATCACCGGAATTTTGATATGATGAATTTTATTCATGAAATCTTCGAATAATTCGCGCTCGAATACAGGCTGGGTGATTATATATTCGGCGCCAGCGTCGACCTTCCAGTTAAGCCGGGCCAGCTCCTGATCCATCTTTACCGCTCCGGGATTGGCTCCTACACCTGTAAAAAATCCCGTCGGACGGCCTATCGGGTTTCCGGCAATATCCAGGCCGTGATTGAGCCGGTTAAGAATATTGACAAGACCGATTGAATCCACATCGAACACACCGGTGGCATCGGGATAATTGCCCAGCTTGGGCGGATCGCCGGTAATAGCCAGGATATTCTTAACGCCGAGCGCATACGCGCCAAGCAAATCGGACTGGATACCAATTACATTCCTGTCGCGGCATACGTAATGCAGCACGGTTTCGATGCCCACATCCCGCTGAATCTGTACCGCCAGCGACAGCGCCGACATACGGGCGCTGGCTCGCGGACCATCAGGAATATTTATGACATCGACACCAAAATAAAACAGTTCACGGGCTTTTTCGATCTCCTTTTCAGAGGCAACACCATGCGGCGCAAGGAGTTCGACAAAAGTAACAAAATGCCCTTCGCTGAGGCGCCGGGCCAGACGCGATTTCCTGTTCGATGGGATAGGTTCGGATTTATCGCTTGAATATTTTTTAATATCAATGATTTCCGTTTGCAGCATTTTGGGCTGTAACGAGCGGATCGAATTCCGCATTCTTTTGATATGCTCGGGCGAAGTACCGCAGCAGCCACCGATTATATTAGCCCCGGCCTTAATAAAATGCCGGGCGTATTCGCCCATATATTCCGGCGATGTAAGATAAATATTCCGGCCCTCGATATTTTTGGGCTTGCCGGCATTCGGCATTACCGATAGCGGAAGTCTTGTGATCCGCCGCGCCTCGTCGAGCCACTGGAGCATCACCTGCGGACCGACAGTGCAGTTGATGCCGATGGCGTCGGCGCCGAATTGCTCGAGCTCTTTAATAATATATTCCGGTCGGGCGCCTGTCAGGGTTGTGGCGTCTTCCTTTATCGTTAGTTGGGCAATCACCGGCAGATCGCATACATTTCGGGCAGCGGCCACCGCCTGATTCAATTCATCGGGATATGTGAAGGTTTCGAAAATAAGCGCATCAACTCCGCCCTCGCATAGCCCTTTAATCTGCTCTTCGAATGCCTGCCGGGCTTCATCGCGCGAAAGCGGCCCGAGCGGCTCAATCTGGACTCCAAGCGGCCCGACTGCACCGGCCACATAAATATCGTCTTCTGCGATTTTACGGGCAATTTCTGCGCCGCGTCTGTTGATTTCGTAAACTTTGTCGTCAAGCTGGTGCAGACGCAGCTTGAAACTATTAGCGCCAAAAGTATTAGTTTCGATTACATCAGCGCCGGCATCCTTATAGCTTTGATGCACCTGCCCGACGAGCGCCGGATTGCTCAGGTTCAGCTCATCGAAGCATTTATTAATGAATACGCCAAGCTTGTATAATTCGGTGCCCATGCCTCCGTCGAACAACAGAACATCTGATATTAGAGCCTCTTTGAAATCTTTTTTCATGATATGTATTTCAATTGCTTATATAATTTACTTGATAATGTTTTCTTTCAGAAATATCGCGAGCTTTTCGGCTGCACGGAATCTATGACTGATGCGGTTTTTCTCGTCTGCGCTCATTTCCGCAAATGTGCGTTCCTCGCCTTCGGGCATAAATATGGGGTCGTAGCCGAATCCCTGATCTCCCCTTTCTTCGAAGGTAATAATTCCCGGGCATTCGCCGTCGACGTAATTAATCTCATCTTTATCTATGTAGCAGAATACGGTGCGGAATCGCGCAGTACGTTCTTCGCGGCGCAGCCCTTGCATTAGCCGGAGAGTTTTCTCGCGATTGCGGGCATCGTCTGATTCCGGCCCTGCGAATCTGGCCGAGAGCACTCCCGGGCGTCCTTCGAGTGCGTCTATTTCGAGTCCTGTGTCGTCGGCAAACGCCGGCAGTCCGCACATTCGGTGGAATTCGGCCGCTTTGATGCGTGCGTTTTCTTCGAGTGTGGCGCCGGTTTCCTCAATATTTGTATCGATCAGATTCAGGTCTTTCGGAGTAAGCAATTCGACTTCCCGATCGAGAATCTGGGAAAAAATTGCTTTGATCTCTGCTACTTTGTGCGGATTATTTGTACCAACTAATATTTTCATATGCTTGAAACTAATTAGGATTAATAATTTACTTAAAAATAATCATTTTCTGCTAAAAACAGAAAAGCCGTCCTGATATTAGAACGGCTTTCTTATTAATTCTCTGAAAATCAATGATTATGATTTGCCGGAAAGCCACTTCATCCAGACTGCCTTGTCCATGGCATTATCAGTCTGGTTAATATCCCAGTTGCCCACGCTCAGGCTTTCGAACCAATCGAGGAAGCGCCCCACATTCTCACCTCGGAAAATCGATCCGTGCTGGGGACAGATCATCGATGGATTGATAGCACGGATGCGCTGTACCCATCTGTTTTTGTGTTCATCGGAGGGCATCCAGCGCTCATGAAATTCTTTCATATATTGAATATGTTCATCGAAATTTTCGACAAATAGCGGAGCCTCGGCGCTGGAAAGTAGCGCCGCGCCTATATCGCCGCTGAATAATATATCCGCACGGGGATCATAGCACGAAAAATTGCCCGAGGAGTGGCAGAAATGCGCAGGCACCAGATATATCATCTGTCGTGTCGAACCGATGGCAAGCTCCATGCCTTCGTCCGGGATTATATTGAGCTTCAGAGTAGTGCCCATTCCGAAATGCGAAATAAAGCCGGTCCACAGCCACGAGCAATAAACTTTGACGTCTTCGCACAGGTCGAGCCACATTGCCAGCGACGAGGCGATGTCCGGATCCTGGTGGCTTGCCAGAATCACGCGGATATTCTGAGTATCAACATAGCGGGTCAGCTCGGTCAATACCTGCGGAAATATTGCTGTTCCACCGGGATCGAGCAGCATGGCCTGGTCTTTGTGGATTATAATATATTCATTGGTGTCGATCACTTCTTTTTCTTTTTCATCATCGCGACCGATCACTACCCATTTATGATCGTCATCTTCGAAAATTACACGACTTTTCATTTCACGATCCTTGTTTTGATTAAATTTGAGAGCACTTTTTCGCCTTTATTGATTTTGTCGAGCATAATATCCAGCCGCTCGTTGAGCATATCGACCATATTCTTGATATTGCTGACCAGCCCGATAAATGATGAATGATTGCCCGAAAGATAAGACGATTCGATAGATATATTCGAACCCATATAGTTGGCAATAAAACCGCTGCGGCGAATGCGTTCAATTTTTTTGCGCGAGTGCACAATGATCGCCTGAGCGGCGGAAAGCTTTTCGTTGAGTTCGTTCATCAGGTCCATATTTCTTTTGGCGAGTCGCCGGATATTTATCTGATGCTCGCGGCTGACAGCGTCTGGATATTTATTGGAGATAATTTCCTGAAGGTCTTTGATGTCCAGTAAATTCAGATGAGGCGATAAACCGAGCCTTTGGTTTTCTTTGGTCAGCAGTTTAAGCGTATTATCCAGCCCGATGGTATAGAGCATAAATCGACGGACAAGAATAGAGGCCACCGTAATGCGAGTAGACAAAGTCCGCGTAAGGTCTTCCATATCCTCTAACTCCGGGGCGATCTGCGACGGAAGATCGGAAAGGAATCCGGACAGGGTAATAAGCGATTTGCCCTGGTCGCTGCCGATCCGCGCGGCCTGTACTATTCCGTTATAAGCCAGCAACTTGATATCCATGCTGATGTTCTTCAGTGATCTGGCAACGTTCAGTACTTCGACTCCGAGTCCGAAAACATCGGTTACGTCTTCTTTGTATTTGGTCAGCACATTGCTCATGCGGTTTCACCCGGGGTTATAAAGTTATTCAATAGGTAATATAATAAAAAATGAACCCAAAAATTTAAAAAACATTCATGTGAAAATAAATTAATGCAAATACACTGCGAAACGGCTATTTACTTAGCTTTTCGGCATTATTTGTCAAATATTGATTAATAAATTTCGCAAATTTATTTCTGTATGGCTGGTGGGTAAGCCGGAAGGCATAAAGATTGACATTTTGACTGCGGCGGACCAGATTGATTACTCCGAAAACAATTCCCAGAGGCAGCCACATCCCTGCGGTCACGAGATTATTGACTGTGATGAAATTATTCAGAATGATATTGACCAGCAAATAAATAATTACTCCGGCCAGACGGGCGGTTTCCGGGGATAAGCCCGATTTGTCCATTCTGACGAATCTGATTGAATAATAAGCCAGTATTACGAAAATAGCGACGAAAAACATGAACCCTACCGTGCCGAGTTCGGCAAGCACAACGGCTGCGGCATTTTCGAGAAATACCCTGCCCGCATCGTTATAATATTGTGTCAATCCCATTCCCACGCCAAACACAGGATAAGCGATCCACATCCGATACGCAATGCCGAGGGATTCCAGACGCCCGCTGAGCGATTCGCCGGAAATCTGGCTCTGGGAATCTCCCATAAGAGTATTGATAATCCCGCTGATGCGGCTATAAAACAGGTCGATAACGCTGACGTTAAACTGACGGACGGCGATAATATCTGCCGCCAGAAGCAATGATGCGAGTATTGCAAAAAATATCAGCAATTGCCGGAGCCGGAATCGCTTTTCGATCAGCAGCATTACCATAAGCACACCGAAAAGGCCGATAAAACCGGTCATCGAAAGCGCCAAAAATTCGGCCAGAACGGCGAAAGCAATCATTATCCAAAGCAATAATTTTGATTCGAAAAACGGTTTACTTTTCTGAATAAGGGGTACAACAAGAAGTGCGATTATATATACATTGAAAGCAGCAAGCGCCGATGGTTCCGAATAAATCGAGGTTGCCCGGTAGAAATCCTTGAAGCTGATGCTTAGCTGACGATAAGTGTCGGAGACTTCTCCGCGGTGCGAAAGACTGGCATTAACGATATCGAGCCATGCAAAAGGCAGATCGTAAGCACGGGCGAATACCTGGTATACGCCGAAAATATTTAAAAGCAAAGCAGTGATAAGCCACAGGCGGATCATGCGGGTCCAGGTCTTTTCTTCGAACGGATATACTGCGCAAACCAGAGTAAATCCTATCAGAAAATAGAAATGCAGCGAGGTCTTCATGAACTGCATCTGATTGCCGCCAATTGGGAATATCAAAGGATTAAGGCCCGAAATCAATACGAGGATGCTGAATATAATTAGCGCGGCTATAGCAGGATTACCAGTAAATTTATATACCTCGGCTTTCCATATCAAACGTCCGGCGAATAATATATATATGGCAAGAGTAAACAGATCGAGGAAGGTAACTCCATACGTGCTCACTTTGAAAATATGGAATATTCCCACCCAACTCGAGAAAAATATGATTATCAGAAGATTTCCCATTGATCTGCAATATATTTATAGCATTTCGCCATTATGACGAATTATTTACGATCTTGTTTATCCCGATGCGAATTTTTCATTAGGTTTGTATTACATTTTGATTAGCCATATTTTTGTATTTTCCAATTTAATAAAAAGAACATTCTGATATGAGCGATATAATTTCAAAAGCTTCGAAATATTTCGATCAGCTCCGAGAAACAGAGGGGGATGAATTATATATTGACAAATCTTCAATCAAACATGCGCCCCCGGCTGCACCGGTCGAAAATGCCTCAAATACAGTACAAGATATAGAACAATCTGTAAGCGAACCGGCCGGCGAGAAGCTACGCAACTGGCAATCGGCATCTAATCTCGATGAACTGAATGAATTAATTCATGATTGTATTGAATGTCCACTTGGCGAAACACGCAACAAGTTCGTTTTCGGCGAAGGCAATCCGAATGCGGAGATATTCGTAATCGGCGAAGGCCCCGGCGCCGACGAAGACGCTCAGGGCAGGCCATTTATCGGGCGCGCAGGCCAGTTGCTGACCAAAATCCTCAAAGCAATTGAATTCGAGCGCGAGGATGTATTCATTGGTAATATCGTCAAATGTCGCCCTCCGAACAACCGCCGCCCCGAAGCCGCAGAGGTAGAGAAATGCGAGCAATATCTGCATAAACAAATAGAGCTGATCGATCCGCAATTCATTCTGGCGCTGGGACTTACTGCTGTCGACACATTGCTTAAAAGTAAGCACAAAATGGCGGATATACGCGGGAATTTTATGGATTACCGCGGCAGGCGGATGATGGTCACGTACCACCCCGCTGCGCTTTTGCGCAATCCGGCGCTCAAAAAGCCTGTGTGGGAAGATGTCCAGAAGCTTCGCGCGGCATATGATGAATATATGAAATCAAAATGATATATAAATGATATATAAATAAGGGAAAATAATATGAAAATTGCTGTATTATTCGGCGGAATATCTCCCGAAAGAAATGTATCGATCGCAGGCGGCCGGGCAGTAGTAGATGCCCTCCGCTCCAAAGGTCATGACGTATTGGCTATCGACCCGGCTTATGGTGCCGACGGTCTTCGAAATGGCGAGGAACTCGCCACAATATCGCAAATTCCTGACGAAGAAATGCTGGCGGGATTCTCTCCGCGCCGGCTGATCGAATGCGTCAATTCGCCGCTTTTCGATGACGTCGATGTCGCATTCCTTGTGCTCCACGGAAAATGGGGCGAAGACGGCACTATTCAGTCGTTGCTGAAAATGCGAGGCATCCCCTTCACCGGCAGCCAGGTAAAGGCGAGCAGCCTTGCGATGGATAAAATTTCGTCCAAAATGATGTTCCTCTCCGCTGGAATTCCGACTCCGCAGTGGGCTACACTTCGCAAAGAATATATCGATGATTACGATATTCTCGAAGAGCTTCGCAGCGAGATAGGTCCGGAAATGGTAATCAAGCCCAATGACCAGGGCTCGACTATCGGGATCACAATAATTCGCGATGGCAATCTGGACGACATCAACGAAGGCATACGCAAGGCATTCAAATATTCCGACCGCGCGCTTGCGGAAAAATTCATCGAGGGCCGCGAGCTGACGGTATCCGTCGTCGGCGATACTGTACTGCCGGTCATCGAAATAATCCCCGAAGAGGGCTACTACGACTACGAACATAAATACACCAAAGGCAAAACCGAATACGTCTGCCCCGCCGAAATCACAGACGACGTCACGGAATTCATCCAGGGCATGGCCGACACCGCCTATAATGTGCTCGGATGCGAGGGATTCGGCCGCGTGGATTTCCGGCTCGACGAAGAAGGCCAGCCGTTCTGCCTCGAAGTAAACACAATTCCCGGCTTCACCGCCACGAGTCTTGTGCCGATGGCTTCACGCACCGCCGGAACGGAATTCCCCGAACTTTGCGAAAAAATTATTAATTTGGCATTAAATAAAAATGATAATCAGGAATAAGGAGTAAATTGATGAAAAACATAGATCTTTGCGGATTGGGTAATGCGCTGGTTGATTTTCAGTTCGACGTAAGCGAGCTTCAGCTTAAGGAAATCGGCTACGAAAAGGGACACATGACGCTCGTGGATATGGATGTACACGCAAATTTGATCGAAAAACTGTCCGACAACGAGCATCACAAATGCAGCGGCGGCTCGGCGGCGAATACAGTCATCGCATTTTCGGCATTCGGCGGCAAAAGCGCTTATAAAACAGTGCTTGGCAATGACGTTCTCGGCCAGTTCTACGCTCAGGAATTCCGCGATCTTGGCATCGTTCTGCGCGCTCCTTTTGTCGACGACGAGCCCACCGGCGCCAGCTTTGTGTTGATTACTCCGGATTCCGAGCGGACTATGCTGACCTATCTCGGCGCTACTTCCCACTTCGGCGAGGAGCACATCGACGAGGAAATCATCAAAAATTCCAAATGGTTATATATAGAGGGCTATAAATTCTCGCTCGAGAAAAGCACCAACGCAATCATGAAAGCACTGCAAATTGCCAAAAAGCACGATACGCGCGTCGCCGTCACATTCTCGGATTATTTCATCACCGAGTCTTTCCGCGTTGGCCTCGACGAGGTTGTTTCGAAATCCGATCTCGTATTCTGCAATGAAACCGAAGCACAGTCCTTCACACGCACCGGCAGCGTCGAAGAAGCATACCGCGCACTGACCGACCGGGTGCCAAATGTTATCGTCACCATGAGCGAACGCGGCTCGATGATCAAATACGGCCGCCACGAATTGCTGATCCCCGCCTATCAGACACGTCCGGTGGACAGCACCGGCGCCGGCGACATGTACGCCGCGGGATTCTTCTATGGTATGATCCACAACGGCACAGCCGAAAAAGCCGGCCATCTGGCATCATACGCCGCTTCGCGGGTTGTATCGCAGTATGGCGCCCGGCTTGACGAAGATCACAAGAAAATCAGCGAAAAAATATTCAATGAGATTTTATAATTGATTTGAATATATTAAATTGAAATGTATATAGCTTTGCATAATTTATTCATTGCATAATTTTGTTATCAGACTATGAAAAAACTCGGATTGATTCCTGCAATATTGTTATTAATTTTTCTGTCGAATTCAGGCGCATTTGCTCAGAACGGCCTTAAATTTGCCGAGCTGGCCCAACGACTCGAGCCATATTTCGCCAAAGAGCTGATCAGCGACGTCAGGCGCCAGCTACCCCAGGGTTCGGACTATTCGATCTGGGGCTGGGATGTGGGCGACTTCACCGGCGACGGATTTTATGACTGCGCTGTCACAGTGCGGCTGGCCAACGAAAGCCGGCGGATGGTGACCGTTTATATGTTTGCCGACATCAAGGGCTACCTGACCGAAGTCGGACAGTTCCAGTATCAGTATTACGAAATCCCGCTCGAAATCGGAGTGGTGATTAAAAATAACGCCTGCTACGTTACCCGCAAACGCGAAAAATTCAACTGGGTGATCCGCGGCTATACTTTTGATAACGGGGCAATGATATTGCTCGATGAATTTACCACAACGCGGCTAAGCAAACTTACTCGCGAAACTTACAGGAATTACAAGGACCTGCGCAATACGGAACGATATTTCTACACTCAGACCGGCGAGGATGAATTCAACGCCGACTACATGACAATCCCATCATATCAGCGCGGCCGGAAAATATACAAAGGCTATGCAAGCGAGGTATATTCCGATTATATCGACTATGTTAACAGGGGCGCGTTCTACTGGGACGGCGCCGAAGACGCATCATTCCGGGTCAAATCCGCATATGACGATGAATTTATATATTTCACAGTCGAAGTCAACGACGACTCTATTGTTCAGCCGCGTTGCGACAGCTGCGCCGGAGACCGTGTGGACTTATGGCTCGATCTGTTCCCGCCCGATCCGGTTGGCGGGCGATTTGCATCGTACCGCGATAATCAAATCAAATTCCGGAACGCCACAGATTGGGGCATATTCTGTATTTCTGTATTTCCGGGTGATTTTCTAGTGCAAAAATCCAACATAAAGATCAGCACCACCGAAGAGCTCGAAGGCTTCCAGAAAATTGCATCGAGAAGCCTCAAATCAGTCGCCAATCTGCGCGAAGGCGGGTATGTGCTTAAATTCAAAGTGCCGTTTATGCTGCTCGGATTCCAGACTACTCCGGTGGAAAACGACGAAGTTACCGAATTCGGCTGTACAATAGTGCTTAATGATATTGACAACGAATTCCGTCCGGAAGAAGCAACAGAGATAGCCACGTCGGACTTCTTTTCGCTGAATCCGTCTTCGTATGGCTCGCTTGTACTGGTGCCGGACAACATCTGGTATGGCGAAACACGTAATATATATAAGGTAGATATATTGCGCCATTTGATGGAACTGGGCTTTTAGAAAAGCACATTTGCGTGAAATTAACAATACATTGATTACAGAATTTAATTTTATCCGAATAGTGGATAAATAGATTTGTATAGTGGATTCAAAAAGTATATTTTTGCAACAACGACGTTAGATGGTATCAGGTGTCACAGCAATATAAAAGGCGTGAAACTCGAAAGCTGACCAAAGAAATTGGGCCCTATGTAAATCTCGGCCTGCAGCTTGCGATAACAGTCGGACTATTCGTATATATCGGATACTGGCTTGACGGAAAATGGGACACCGAACCGGCGATGATAATTACATTTTCTATGCTTGGAATAGCGGTCGGTATGTTTACGTTTATCAGAACGGTGCTAAACGCAAACAAAAAGAAACCCGGCCGGAAAGATAAAAAATGATTTCACCGGTATTGGCAGCCGTTATAATTTGTGCGGCAAATTCGGCAGCAGCGGTGATAATCCTGAAAAGTGCTTCGCGACGGGGGGACGAAAAGTTCAGTAAAATAGTCCTCGGTTCGCTGGTAATCAGATTTTTCATTATGGCAGGCTTAATTTGGGCCGGCCTTATGATATACGGATCAGAAAAAACGGTATTTGCCCTGAGCTTTTTGATTGCCTGCTTTGTCAGCATTCTGCTCGAGGTATTATATATTAACCGATTTTCTAAAAAGCTGATTAAGCAAAAAAAAGATATAACTAAATCGCAGGATTGAACTTTATGGCTCAAGAACAATTGAACCAGTTGATCGCAGAAAACACCGAAGAAGCCGCTCATCAATCAACGCACTCCGAACAATCGCCCTCGGCCGATAATGTAAGCGGCGGGGCCGAATTAGAGCTTGTCGAAGATCAGTCTATCGACGAACCCAGCGTTTTTTCTCAGATTCTCAGCGAAAATCTCGGAGATCACTCCCAGATTGGCTTCTATCATGTTTTCCATTTCGATCTTCCCAAAATTATTTACGACGACGGACTCCACTTTTATTCGAATACGGAGAGTATGAACGAGTCCGGACAGTTTACTGTTTCGCACCACCACATTGTCCGCACAGAAGACCATCAGCCCGTAGCTTTGGATTTATCCGTTACCTCGCTTGTAGTGTTCGAATGGATAGCAATGCTTGTGCTGCTGGTGGGATTCGGCCTGGTCGGCCGCAAATATAAAAAGAATCCGACCAAAGCGCCCCACGGATTCCAGAATATGATAGAATCCGTATTCGTTTACGTGCGCGACGAAATCGTCCGGCCGAACGTTGGCGGAGAGCGTTTAGCCAAATCTCTGCTCCCCTACTTTATTGTCCTGTTTTTCTTTATTCTGGTGATGAACCTGACGGGGCTGGTACCGGGCGGACACTCCGCCACCGGTAATCTGGCCGTAACAGCAGCGCTTGCGGTAACTGCATTCCTTGTGATTAACGGCACAGCGATAAAGGAGATCGGCGTGGGCAACTGGCTGAAGCACCTTCTGGGCGGCGCGCCCTGGTGGCTGGCGTTTATCATGATCCCGATCGAGATACTCTCGATGTTCACCAAGCCGTTTGCGCTCACCGTTCGTCTTTTTGCGAACATGACCGCTGGGCATGTGGTGCTGCTTTGTCTGGTCGGCCTGATATTCTTCTTCCAGTCTCTTGCAATATCGCCGATTTCCGTAGGATTTTCATTATTTATATATGCACTCGAAATACTTGTCGGATTCATCCAGGCATACATATTCACTATCCTTACGGCAGTATTCGTAGGCCTTGCGATAGGCGATCACGGGCATGAAGAGCATCACGAAGAAACAACAACACTGGTATAAATACAGAGTTTTGTCGAACTATTTTTTTTATTAAAACTCGGAGTAACATAATGGAAGCAACCTCATTTGCGTTTTTGGCAGCCGGCCTCGGTGCAGGCTTCACAGTGCTTGGAGCAGGTCTTGGTATCGGACGTCTTGCCGCAGCAGCTCTCGAAGCCAGCGGACGTCAGCCGGAAGCAGCAGGCGATTTTCGTACGACGATGATTATCGCCGCCGCTCTTATCGAAGGTGTTGCGCTGTTCGCCGCGGTTATTTGCCTTATGCTCGCAATCAAATAAAACCGCAAGCGGCAGGCTACCCCGAAGCTGAATTATTGCGCCAATCCCGCGTCGGACCACGGCGCGGGAACGGCGAATATCAGGAAAACAAAAAAATATAATATATTTATAATCCATCTGGAAAAGGTTAGAAATGGAAAATCTGCTGAATGTATCGCCGGGATTGATGATCTGGACTATCATCAATTTTCTCATCCTGCTGATCCTTTTGGTCAAATTCGGCGTCAAACCGATTGTCAACAGCCTGAATGCTCGCGAAGACCGCATCAATACGGCTATCGACAATGCGGAAAAAGCCAACAATCAGGCCCAGAAACTGCTCGCGGAAAGCCAGCAGAAGCTCGACAACGCCCAGCAGGAAATGGCCGAAATCGTTCGCCAGGGACGCGAACAGGCCGAAGCGCAAATACGCCGCGCCACCGACGAAGCCGAAAAAGCCAAGCGCCAGAAGGTGGAAGAAGCCAAACGCGAAATCGAACGCAGCAAAGAAGCCGCTATTCAGGAACTTCGCACCGAGGTCGCAGGCCTTGTGGTCGAAGCCACCGAAAAACTGCTCGAGGAAAAGCTGGACAAAGACAAACATATTAAACTGGTTGAAAATTATATTGAAAAGATTCCCAAAAACTAATTAGTGATAAACCATGACTGAACAGCGTGTTTCGGCAAGATATGCCCGGGCCTTGCTTGACGCAGCTAAAGACCAGGCTGCTACCGAGGAAATACTGAAAGACCTCGAATATATCTCGCGGGTCGCCGAAAAATCCCACGATTTTCGGACGATGATCGAAAGCCCGGTTATTTATAACTGGCAGAAAAAGAAAGTGATTTCGGAAATATTCGAAACGAAGATTTCAAAAATTACGCTGCAATTCCTGCTGCTTCTTGCAGATAAAAAAAGAGAATCTCTGATTTTTGATATAATTGAGCAATATCGCAGAATTTTCAACAAACGCAACAACCGATTACCGATTAAAGTGGTCTCAGCGGTCGAGCTTTCAAATGATCTCAAAGAAAAGATCGCCGGAAAAATCAGCCTCTGGACCGAAAAAACTGTCCTCCCCTCCTATGCTGTGGATTCTTCGCTGAAAGGCGGACTTAAGGTGGAAATCGAGGACTGGATATTCGACGCCACGCTGAAAAACCAGCTTGACGTCCTATATCATACGCTCGCAAAAAATTGATATACATAAATTATGATAATAACAGATTATTTTAATAATAAAGGTTAAAAAATGGCTGAAGTTCGTCCAGAAGAAATATCGGCGATCCTACGCCGTCAGCTGTCCGGTTTCGAAAGCGAAGCGGACATCTATGAAGTCGGAACTGTATTGCAGGTCGGCGATGGCGTTGCCCGCGTTTACGGCCTGAACAAAGTAATGGCCTCCGAGCTGGTGGAATTCCCCAACGATGTATTAGGCATGGTGCTCAACCTCGAAGAAGACAACGTTGGCGTTGTGCTTTTCGGCGAAGACCAGTTGGTGAAAGAAGGCGACCAAGTACGTCGTACCAAAAAAATTGCCTCTGTGCCTATCGGCCCGGAACTGCTTGGTCGAGTGGTCAATCCACTTGGCGAACCCATCGATGGTAAGGGACCGATCAACACAAGTCAAACATATCCCATCGAACGCAAAGCGCCCGGCGTAATCTTCCGCCAACCGGTGGTCGAACCCGTCCAGACAGGACTCAAGGCTATCGACGCACTTATCCCGATCGGACGCGGCCAGCGTGAGCTTATAATCGGCGATCGCCAGACGGGTAAAACCGCTATCGCGCTCGATGCGATTATCAATCAGAAACGCACCCACACCGAGGAAGCAAAAGAATTCGGAATTGAGCCGATGTACTGTATTTATTGCGCTATCGGCCAGAAGGGCTCGACTGTTGCAAACGTGGTGAACAGCCTCGAGCAGCACGGAGCAATGGAATATACTACTATTGTCGCCGCGAACGCATCCGATCCGGCGCCGTTGCAGTTCATTGCCCCCTACGCTGCCTGCGCAATGGGTGAGTATTACCGCGACAATGGCAAGCATGTACTTGTGATTTATGACGATTTATCCAAACAAGCGGCAGCATATCGTCAGGTGTCGCTTCTGCTGCGTCGCCCTCCGGGCCGCGAAGCCTACCCGGGCGACATTTTCTATCTGCATAGCAGACTTCTCGAACGCGCTGCAAAGATGAGCGACGAAATGGGTGCGGGCTCGCTGACTGCATTGCCATTCATCGAAACCCAGGCAGGCGACGTCTCGGCTTACATCCCGACCAACGTGATTTCGATCACCGACGGCCAGATTTATCTGGAGCCGAACCTCTTCAACGCAGGTATCCGGCCCGCAATGAACGTCGGTATCTCTGTATCACGAGTCGGCGGTAATGCACAGATCAAGTCCATGAAAAAAGTGGCCGGCCCGCTGAAACTCGAGCTTGCTATGTATCGCGAGCTTGAAGCATTCGCCAAATTCGGCCCAGACCTGGATAAATCAACCCAGCAGCAGCTCCGCCGCGGCGCCCGGCTAACCGAAATTCTGAAACAGAAGCAATACCAGCCTGTTCCGGTCGAAAAACAGATCGTGCTGATCTGGACAGCAACAAATGGCTATCTCGACGAGCTTCCTGTGGAATCGCTCGACCGTTTCCAGACGGAATATTTCGAGTTTATGGAATTGCGTCATAACGACCTGCTAAAGAAAATCCTTAAGGAAAAAGTCCTGAATGATGAAATAGAAGCAGGGCTGAAGAGCCTGGCCGATAATTTTGTAAATCAATTCAAGAAATCACTCTAAGTTATGATAGTACTTACCGGAGGAGCAGGATTTATCGGATCCTGCATGTTGCAAAAATTAAACAACGAGGGCATCACAGATGTCCTCGCTGTCGACCATCTGCACTCCGGAAGCAAATGGAAAAATCTGGTCGGCAAGAGAATTATGGATTATTGCCATAAGGAAGATTTCCGGATCAGACTGGCCGCAGGCGAATATGACGGCATGATCGATACTTTTATCCATCTTGGCGCATGCACCGATACAACCGAACGCGATGCGGATTATCTGATGGACAATAATCTGTCCTACAGCAAAGAAATTGCCGATTATGCGCTGAGCAATGACGTTAAACTCATATATGCAAGCAGCGCAGCCACTTACGGCGACGGCAGCCAGGGATATTCCGATAGAATATTCGACGACCTTCGTCCGTTGAATCCATATGGCCTCTCGAAGCATCTGTTCGATCTTTGGGCGCTTGATAATGAATATGACAAGCATTTCACCGGCTTCAAATTCTTTAATGTTTTCGGGCCGAACGAATACCACAAAGGCAATATGGCGAGCATGGTCTTTCGGTCGTTTCTGCAGATTCGTGACACCGGCCGGGTAAAGCTGTTCCGCTCCTATCGCCCTGATTATAAAGATGGCGAGCAAAAGCGCGACTTTATTTATATAAAAGACGTCGTCGATGTAATCTGGAATGCATACAAAAATCCTGATATATCCGGTATATACAATCTCGGCACTGGTAACGCCAGAACCTGGAACGACCTTGCAACGGCTGTATTCAAAGCAATGGAGAGACCGGTTGATATTCAATATATTGATATGCCACCGGAGCTGGTCAATCAATATCAGTATTTCACCGAAGCGGATACGGATAAACTTATGGCCAGCGGCCTTGCCGGAAGCTTCACCTCGCTGGAACAATCGATAAAAGATTATGTGCGTAATTATTTGCTCAGCGATTGGATATATATTTAATTTCAACAAATTAGTCAAATTACTTAATCCAAGGATTTCGAATAATGGCAACACTTCGCGACATAAAAAGAAGAATTTCAGGCGTCAAGAACACCGCTAAAATCACCCAGGCGATGAAGATGGTTTCGGCCGCAAAACTGAAACGCGCCCAGCGTTCGATAGAATCGGCACGCCCCTACTTCGAAAAACTCGAAGAAATGCTCTCGAACCTGGTTGCCGCCGTAGGCGAAGATTATTCCCATCCCCTGATCGAGGTCAGAAATGATATCAGCAATGTTGCTGTTGTCGTTATTGCTGCCGACCGAGGGCTCTGCGGCAGCTTCAATTCCAACCTATTCAGGACTGTTACAGCCTATTTGAAAAGTGAATTTCGCGAACAATATCCTGAAGCCCACGGAAGAATTATTCCGGTTGGCAACCGGACTTGCTCTTTCTTCGAAAAACGCGATTATCCCATTATCGAAAAATATACAAATGTTTTCGCCGATCTGAACTTCAATACTGCTAAATCCATTGTAAGTGTGATTTCGCACAAGTTTATAAACAGAGATATCGACAAAGTTCTTCTGTTCTATAATGAATTTGTAAGTGTGGTTCGCCAGTCTCCGACGATTAAACAAATACTCCCTATCGAACCCAAAGCTTCATCAGAAGACAAATCAGGCACAGTTGCCGATTACATTTTTGAACCGCGCAAAGACCTGATACTTGATGAGCTGTTACCCAAGAACCTGGACAACATGGTCTGGCGCGCTTTGCTCGAATCAAGCGCTGCCGAACAGGCCGCACGCATGATGGCAATGGACAACGCCACCACCAATGCCGAAGACCTGATCAAACATCTCGAATTGATATATAATAAAGAACGCCAATCGGCAATCACAACCGAGATGCTCGAAATCGTAAGCGGTGCCAATGCGTTAAAACGCGGATAAGTAACAATATTTTGATTTTTTCTGAAGCGCATTTTCCCTTGCCGGGATAGTGCGCTTTTTAATTGTGGATAAATACCTGGATGTTTTTGTCCGTCATTTCATAATATATATAATTATCAATCGTTTATAAGAATTATTTGATATAATTTTCGGTTGATTTTAATTCGCGGTTTTGCAATATTAATTTCAGAAAATGTTCTCATTTTCATCAAAAAATCCGTATTTTTGTAAGTTTGAATACGTTATCTTATTAACATATAGAAATAATTCAACATGGCATTAATTGGCAGGGAACAAATAATCCCCACTTTGCTCGAAAACGAGATGCAGGATTCGTATCTCGATTATTCTATGTCGGTTATCGTATCGCGAGCGCTTCCGGATGTGCGCGACGGCCTGAAGCCCGTCCACCGGCGCATTCTATATGCGATGCACGACCTCGGATTGCACAACAATCGCCCATATAAAAAATCCGCCCGCCTCGTCGGCGAGGTGCTCGGTAAGTATCATCCCCATGGCGACAGCGCGGTATACGACGCAATGGTACGTATGGCCCAGCCGTGGTCGATGCGTTACCCTCTTGTGGATGGCCAGGGCAATTATGGCTCGGTCGACGGCGATTCGGCCGCGGCTATGCGATATACCGAGACCCGGCTTGCACAAATTACAGCCGAAGCGCTTAAGGATATCGACAAAAATACTGTCGATTTCCGTCCTAATTTTGACGAATCGCTCGAAGAGCCGATTATTCTTCCTACTGTTCTGCCGCTTCTGCTGCTGAATGGTTCGAGCGGAATTGCTGTTGGTATGGCTACAAATGTGCCGCCGCATAACCTTATAGAGGTCTGTAATGGTATCCGTTCGGTTATCGGGAATCCGGAAATCGAGCCGGAAGAAATTATGAAGCATATCCCCGCTCCGGATTTCCCCACCGGCGGTATTATATATGGATATCAGGGAGTTAAGGAGTGCTATACGACCGGACGCGGCAGGATTATCGTCCGCGCCCGCGCTCAGATCGAAGAGATGAAGGGCAACAAGGAGTCCATAATCGTTACCGAACTCCCCTACCAGGTCAACAAAGCTGCGCTGATCGAAAAAATTGCCGATCTTGTGCGCCAAAAAACTCTCGAAGGTATTTCTGACATCCGCGACGAATCCGATCGCGATGGTATGCGCATTTATATTGAGACCAAGCGCGACGCCAACCCGGTGGTCGTTTTGAATAATCTTTATAAACATACCCAGATGCAGGTTACATTCGGCGCAAACATGCTGGCGCTGGTCGACGGAATGCCGAAAGTGCTTAATCTTAAAGAGATTATACAGCATTTTATTAAACACCGCAATACTGTTATTGTCCGCCGCACTCAGTATGAACTCGATGCAGCCGAAAAACGCGCACATATTCTCGAGGGATTCCTTGTTGCGCTTGATAATATCGACGAGGTAATCAAGCTGATTAAAGAATCTCCAGACGGCCCGACCGCAAGCGAAAAATTGCAGAAGCGCTTTGAATTCACAGAAGTGCAGGCAAAAGCAATCCTCGACATGCGCTTGCAGAGGCTTACCGGCCTCGAGCGAGAAAAGATTCAGGAAGAATATAAAGAATTAATCAGAACAATCGAAAAGCTGAAAGCAATTCTGGCCAGTAAAGAACTTCAGATGCAGATGATCAGCGAAGAACTCGACGAAATCGAGAAAAAATACGGCGACGAACGCCGCACCGAGATTGTTCATAATTCTCAGGAATTCACAGTCGAGGACATGATTGCCAATGAAGATGTGATTGTAACGATTACTCACAAGGGCTTCATAAAGCGCACCCCGGTGACCAGCTATCGGCGTCAGCTTAAGGGCGGACGCGGCGCCAGCGGAATCGGCACTTACGAGGATGACTTCGTTGAGCACGTATTCCAGGCATCGACGCATTTCAATCTGCTGTTCTTTACCGATCTCGGCCGATGCTACCGGCTTAAGGTATACGATCTGCCCGAGGGCAGCCGCAACGCCAAAGGCCGCTCGATTGCCAATATTATTCAGAAATCCAAAGATGAAAACCTGCAGACCTACCTTGTGGTGAAGGATTTCAGCGAGGGCTATGTTTTGATGGCTACCAAAAAAGGCATCGTTAAAAAAACCGAGCTTTCGGCGTTCGCCAATGTAAGGGTCAACGGTATTATCGCGATTAATCTGAATGAAGGCGACCGCCTTATTAAATGCCGTATGACAGATGGCCGGAGCGATATTATCCTCGGCACAATGAATGGTCTGGCTTGCCGGTTCCGCGAGAGCGACGTCCGGCCTATGGGCAGAGCCGCCGCAGGGGTAAAGGGAATCTCGCTGGATCGCAGCGACAAGGTGGTATCGATGGTCGCCATAATGAGACCGGATGCTCAGATAATTGTCGTCGGCGAAAACGGCTATGGCAAACGAACACGATACGAGGACTTCCGCCTTACAAGGCGCGGCGCCAAGGGTGTAATATCTATGAATGTTACACCAAAAACCGGTCGCGTGGTCAGGATGCTTTCGGCGGTCGATACCGAAGACCTCGTAGTCATGACTCAGCACGGGGTATTAATCCGCCAGCCTGTGAAGGACATTCGCACAATTGGCCGCAATACTCAGGGCGTCAGGCTTATAAGACTTGACGAAGGTGATAGCATTGCAGATATTACGACTGTCTCCCGCGAAAACGATAATGACGACGATGTGAATGGCAACGATCAGAACTTTTCAGAAGACGAATCCGGACAGCAGTCAATGATGTAATTGATTGATAATAAATCAATTCAAAATATAAATGGGGGCATTGTAGTGTCCCCATTTTTATTACAGCGCTAAATATATATTATTTGTCCTCAGGCAGAGTAAAGGAAAATGTGCTCCCCTCTCCCACTTTGCTTTTGACATCGATGCTGCCGCCGTGCATATCAACAAATTCCTTGAATACTATCAAACCCAGTCCTGTGCCTTTTTCGTAGTTAGTGCCATGCCTGCTGTAGTTTTCCCTCATAAGGAATAATTTATCGAAATCTTCCTGCGGAATGCCGATGCCGGTATCGCTTACGCTAAATTTAATCATCCCATTGATCTTGTCTGACTCGATCGAAATACGCCCGCCTTCGGGTGTAAACTTAATAGCGTTACTCAGCAGATTACGGATTATAAACTGGAACATGTTTGGATCGGCATTAATCATTAGAGTATTATCGATATTCTCTTCGATAATTTGCTCCTTTTTTTGAGCATTAGGGCGAAGAACGCCCATAACTTCATCAATCAATTCTCTGGCATTAAATTCGCGCGGTTGAAATTCAAGACGCCCGGTCTGAGATCGTGACCACTGCAACAGATTTTCGAGCAAATTATATATTTGAATTGTAGACTTCTGAATATCCTTTATAAAATCCCGGCGCTCGGCTTCTTCCAGTTCGTGATAGCTGTCCACAAGCAATTTCGAGATCGAAACCAGCAGTCCGAAGGGATTTTTCAGATCGTGAGCGATTATTGTGAAAAACTTATCCTTAGTATCGTTAACTTCTTTCAGCTCCTCACTTTGCTCTTCGAGCTTTTTATTGGCATCCTCGAGTTCTGCATTTTTTTCGCGGAGTATTGTGTTGTTTTTAATTTTGCTGCGATAGAATATCAGAATAATCACGATAATCGCTATGGCAAAAATGGCAAGTATGATGAAAAAAGTTCTCTCGGCGGCTGCCATTTCGGATTCTTTACGAAGCAGTTCGATCTTTTTATCCTTTTTAGCGGTTTCGTAGGCAAGCTCCAACTCGCTGATTTTTTCGGCCTTTTCGATGGAGAAAATACTGTCCTGAATATCATGCGCAAGTCTGGTATATTTAAGAGCCGAATCAAATCGGTTATACCGCTCATATGCTTTGGACATTGCAGTATATGCATTCATCTGATATCTTGGGAAATTATTTTCGATGGCAAGTTTGAGCGCTTCTCTGAGTCGGGGAATCCCATTTTCGGTTCTGCCCATGTGTATATAATTATATGAGGAATTAATCAGCGCAAGGATGACGCCGTCGAGCTGCCCGACTTCGTTGTATAATTTATATGCCTGTTCGTAATAATCAATACTTTGGGAGTATTCTTTCTGGCGCGAATATATATTACCGATATTATTCAATATTGTGCCTTCATAATCCTTGTTGCCTACTTCGCGGACAATTCTTAAAGCTTTCTGATAAAGCTCCAGCGCTTTGTTCCATTCCTCAATATCGGAATGTATCATTGCCAGATTGGAATAGCATCCGGCAATTCTGCTTTTCTGGTTTATCACCTGGCTAACTTTTAACGCTTCGTTGAAATACTTCCGTGCTTTTTCGTTATTTCCTATATGGTAATACTGCAATCCGGCATCATTATAAACCAGAGCATAAACCCGCAGATAGCTTTCGAGAGAATCCTTTACTTTTCCCTGCGCGGATGTAAAAGCTTCGATTGTTTCATTAATATCGCGTTTATCCAACGCGCGAAATGCTTTCAGGAAATAATCGGTGGCTCGGTCGTCTTCGCCGAGTATCTGGTAATTATTGGCCACCTGCGAGAGGCAGAAGGCCTGGCCGGCATAATCGCCCGCTTTTTCGAAATAATCGTAGGCGAGCAGCAATGTATCGGTGCTTGAGTCAATCCGTCCGGTTTTACGCAGATTAGCCCCGATATTTGCGAAACACCTTGCAACTGTTTTGTTAACGTTGAGCTCTTTAGCCATAACGAGCGCCTCCCGGTAATACTGATTTGCTACTTCAATATCAGACCATGAATGCGCCAGCCCGAGCCGGTAGGTGGCCTCGAGTTTTTGCTCGCCTGTTGCGGTTTCGGCAATTTTTTTAAGGCTGTCTATCTGGAAAGAATTTTCCTCGGCTGATGAATTCGAAAAACTGAATGCAAATACAAATACCGATATTAATATAATTTTCATTTTCATCTTAATTTCCTGATTATTTTGGATTAAGTCTAACTTACTAAAAAAGAATCTATTCTACAATCAATAATAGTTTGCTATCTTTCGGATATTCATAACTACAAATCGGTAATTTTATGTTTTTCGAAACCGCCGGAATCGAAGTCCATCCACTTGTGCCGCCGCTGGTGGCTTTCGCAATATCATTTCTTACATCGATGGGCGGGGTATCGGGAGCGTTTCTGCTATTGCCGTTCCAGGTCAGCTTTTTGGGATACACCAATCCTTCTGTAAGCGCTACAAATCAATTATTCAATATTGTGGCAATACCTTCGGGAGTCGTCCGCTATATCCGCGAGGGCAGAATGGTCTGGCCGCTGGTGTGGATAGTTGTATTGGGCACCTTGCCGGGGGTCTTCATCGGCGCATTCATCCGGATCGAATATCTGCCCGACCCTCAGGATTTTAAATTTTTCGCAGGTTTCGTACTTTTGTATATCGGGATGCGGCTAATTCGGGATATTCTCAAAAAGAAACAGCCCGGAGCCAGGAGAACAGAACACTCAAAGATTTCCAATGATCTCGGTGAATTGCCCCGTACAAAAGTACTCAAATTCAATCTGCGGCGCATGAGTTACGAATTCCGGGGAGAGAAATATTCCGCGTCGACCATAGCAATTGCAACAGTCAGCTTCATTGTCGGAATCGTAGGAGGAATATACGGCATAGGCGGAGGTGCAATAATGGCCCCATTTTTCGTAGCCATATTCGGACTCCCGGTATATACAATCGCCGGGGCCGCGCTCAGCGGTACGTTTATCACATCGGTGGCGGGCGTTATTTTCTATCAATTGCTGGCTCCGTATTATCCGGAGATGAGCGTCGCTCCGGACTGGATGCTGGGGTTTTTGTTCGGCATAGGCGGTTTTGCCGGGATGTATCTCGGCGCGCGGCTACAGAAGCATATGCCAGAAAAAGCGATAAAGTGGATACTCGCGGCCAGTATCTCGTTCGTGGCATTAAAGTATATTTTTGATTTTTTTTAAATGATTATGAACCAGGATCATAATATATATATGCAAGAGGCAATCGCCGAAGCCGGGAAATGCTCAGGCTCTGGCGATGTCCCAATCGGCGCCGTTATCGTCCGCAATGGCGGGATTATCGCACGCGGCCGAAACCGCATAGAGGAAACCGGCGACCCGACGTCACATGCCGAGATTGAAGCAATCCGCAAAGCGGTAGGAGTAACCGACTATAAGCATTTGCTCGAATGCACGATTTACGTCACGCTCGAGCCCTGCGCGATGTGTGCCGGAGCGATAGTTCTCGCCCGGCTGCCACTCGTAGTATTCGGGGCATTCGATCCAAAGGCTGGCGCCTGCGCGTCGCTTTACGAAATCGCCTGCGACCCCCGGCTTAACCATCGAGCAGAAATAATCGGCGGCGTTCTCGAAGAGGAATGTTCGATATTATTAAAAATATTTTTCAAAAAAATCAGAGATAAAAAGAAAACAGATGGATAAATTATCGGCTGGACTCTATATTGTGCCCACTCCTATCGGAAATATGGGCGATGTTTCGCCTCGCGTACGCGATACACTCGCCTCGGCGGATATCGTGGCCTGCGAGGATACGCGGCGTACGGGTATGCTGCTGAAAAATCTCGACATAAAAGCAAATCGTCTGATGAGCTATCATGAACACAACGAAAAGTCGCGCGCTGAATCGCTTGCAGAAGAGATTGCCAAAGGCCGCTCCGTGGCTCTGGCAAGCGACGCAGGGATGCCGGGCATATCAGATCCCGGCTACCGCATAATTCAATCCTGCATCGAACGCGATTTGCCTATAACGCCTCTGCCCGGTCCGACAGCATTCGTGCCTGCACTGGTTGCAAGCGGATTGCCATTCGATAAATTCACTTTTATGGGATTCCCCCCACAGAAGAAAGGACGAAAGACATTTTTGGAATCCGCTACGGCAAATTCATATACGACAATATTTTACGAATCGCCTTATCGGGTGGTCGATTTATTCGAGAGGATTTCGCAGATCGATCCTGATCGCAACTCCTGCGCCGCCCGCGAGATCAGTAAGATTCACGAAGAATTTATCCGTGGAACGGCTGAGTATATATATAAAGAACTTTCCGCGCGCGATTCGATCAAAGGGGAATTTGTAATAATAATCGATGGAAAAAAGGATTAATATGTTTATTAGTTTTGAAGGAATTGACGGCTGCGGCAAAACAACCCAGATGGCAATGCTGGCTCAGACGTTGAACGAACGAGGCGAGGATGTGATGACCATCCGAGAGCCCGGCGGCACCGAATTATCCGAAAATATCCGCGAAATTCTGCTGAATTCAAAAAATGATATGTCTCCCAAGACAGAGCTGTTACTGTTCGAGGCGGCCCGTTCTCATCTTGTCAGTCGGGTAATTACACCCGCCCTGAAAGCCAGGCGTACCGTTCTATCGGACAGATTCTATGATTCTACCACTGCCTATCAGGGCTACGGCCGGGGCATCGCAGTGGAGGACGTAATAAATATAAATAAATTCGCCGCCGACAGGATTGCGCCGGATATTACATTTTATTTCGATCTGTCTGTCGAAATTGCTCTTTCGAGGTATTCATCGCGAATCAGCGATCGAATCGAGACGGCGGGCAGGGAGTTTTTCGAGCGGGTTCGCCAGGGGTTTCTCAAAATTGCCGGCGCTGAGCCGGAAAGAATCATTGTCATCGACGCAAGCCGCTCGATTGAAGAAATCCATAATGAAGTCCTGAAGCATTATGAAGCGCGGAAATAAGATTTTAATCAACATTCATTCCCGATTTTCCTTGATTTTTCTTATTTTTGTTGTTTGCAGAAAAGTTGTAAATTATAATCGGATTAAATGATATGCTGAATCAAATGATAATAAAACTGCTCCCGATTGTGCCAAAACCCCTGGTGCATGTTTTCGCCAAAAAATATATTGCCGGCGATACGCTCGAGGATGCAGTTCGGGTGACCAAAGAATTTGAGCAAAAAGGCGGAATGACTACAATCGATGTTCTCGGGGAATTCGTAACCAACCGCGAACGAGCGCTTCACGAAAAATCATTGAGTTCGAAGGTAATTGACGCAATCCATGAGTTTAAGCTGCCAACATATCTTTCGGTGAAGCCCACTTCGCTGGGTCTGGGCATCGATACGCAATTCGGATACGAAAACATCCGCGAATTAGTCGAAAAGGCAAATAATCTCGGTATTTGGGTACGGCTGGACATGGAAAATTCGCCGTATACAACTAAAACGCTCGATCTATATAAAAAATTGCGCGCCGAGGGCTTCGATAAAATCGGCACAGTGATCCAGGCATATATGAAACGCAGTATGGACGACGTAAAAAGCCTCATCGAACTGAAGCCTTCCCTTCGGCTTTGCAAGGGTATATATAATGAATCGCCGGAAATTGCTTATAAAGATCCCGACCGTATTCGCCAGAACTATAAACAGTTGCTCGATCTGATGCTCGACAACGGCATGTATGTAGGCATAGCCACTCACGACGAAGAGTTGATTAAATACGGCATGGACCAGGTGACAAGACGTAAGCTTGATCGTAATGACTATGAATTCCAGATGCTGCTCGGAGTGCGTGAGGAACGCCGCGACGACATTCTCGCCGCCGGCCATCGCCTGCGCATTTATGTGCCTTTTGGCGAGGACTGGTATGGCTACTCTACCCGCCGGCTGAAGGAAAATCCTGAAATGGCCGGGCATATTTTCAAATCAATATTCAAAGGCGGAAAATAAGTTAAATATATGAAATTCCGGAAATATATATATACCCTGATTTTTGCACTGATAATCGCCGGATGCAGTGAAATTTCCGAGGATCAGCGCCGACCGGTGGATACGGCTGCGCCGGATTCGGATATTGTAATCATCGGAACCTTCAACATCCAGTGGCTCGGCGATGGAGTACGCGACCGCAAAGACCGCACATCCGAGGATTACAAATTAATTGCCGAAACCATTACTGAATCGGGCGCTGATATTCTCGCTTTACAGGAAATCGAAAATGATGAGGCATTATTCAGAATTCTCAAATATCTTCCGGATTATTCATTTTATTGCGGAGATGGCGGGCGAGCCCTGAATACGGCTGTGATTTTTCGCAAAAATATGCAGGTCGATTTCCTTGGCGAGTATACCCAACTGCAATACGACCGCTACCAACGTCCGGGGCTTATCGTGCGATGTAAATACGGTAATTTCGACTGGCTGATGATGGTGGTTCATTTCAAATCAACATCGCGGTACGACGACACCCCCGAAAAGCTGATGCGAAGCCGCACCATCCGCGCATATCAGGCGGAAATAGCTTCACGCTGGGCCGATTCGGTGCTGGCCGCCGGCAACGAAGAAGATGTGCTCATACTCGGAGATTTCAATGATACTCCGCGCCGAAAGAAGAATCCGACGCTGCAGGGAATGCTGAGCAATGATAATCTGAATTTTATTACTACCGATCTGAAAAGCTGCAAATTCCCGGCGATGTATGTAATAGACCATATTGTGGTAAGCGATACCGCAATGATCCGCCTACTCGAAGGTTCGGCTCATGTGCATGACTTCAATAGGGTTTATCCGAAGGAAGAAGCAAAGGACATATCCGACCATTGCCCGGTTTTGGCGGTTTTTGATATTTCTTTGCCGGATAATGACTGAATTCTGTAAGAATTTTATTATTTTTAATAAATTTGAAATCTTATATTAACAAAATCCGGAGATCCAATGGCTCAAAACATTTTTGTCGAAGATATGGATGGTTACACCGCAGTAAGGCTGCACGGCAGTCTGAATTCCGAAGAACACAGCGAGGAACTTCGCCTTGAATTCAAAGACCTTAAGAAAAAAGAAAAGAAGTACGTGCTGGTAGACTTTACAAACGTATCCTATATCAATTCATCCGCTATCCGTGGGCTGCTCTCGGGAAATGCGCTCGTGAAAAAAATGGATGGACGCCTGGCGCTGTATAATCTGAACGAGTACAACGAAAACATTATAAAAATCAGTAATCTGCACCTCGAATTCAAAATATTCAAAAATCTCAGCAAAGCGGTACATTTTCTGAAAACAGGCGAAATCGAAGAATAATCAGTTTTTTTATATGAGGGTCGTCCGATACAGCGGCCCTCATAATTCTTCATTTATCATCTGATACATTTCTGCCTCGGTTGGGAATATCCTGAGCGAGGAAGCAATCATTTTATATAACTTAGCAGCCAGATTTTTGTCCAGCCTTTTCAACCGCAGGCACTGACGAACAGCATCTTTATTCCATTCGACGGATAAATAGGCCAGCCCCAGATGATAATGAGCTTCTGCAAAATTAGGCTTTAGAAAAACTGCCTCCATGAATAAAGTGATCGCTTTTTCGTAATCCTCCTTGTTCTGATAGACCAATCCAAGCAGATTATACACCGAATGGTCATTCGGCCGAAGCGTTATACATGTCCGTAGCGAATCGATTGCCTTTTGGCTATATCCGAGATTGAGATACATAATTCCCATCTGAAGCCGGGCGTTGAACATATCCGGCTTGAGTTCGAGCGCACGCTTGAACTGCATGATCGCTTTCACATAGCTTTCCTCGTGAGCATATGCAAGGCCTATATGATAATAAAGCCTGGCCGAGCGGGGATTTATGCGCCTGGCTTGGGTAAATGCAGTTATTGCTTCTTCATAGCTTTCGAGCATATCATAAGCTATGCCGATTTGTATCCATGCGTAAAATGAATTAGGATTCACCCGCAGAGCCTGACGGAAAGCAAATATTGCATTGGAATATCCCTCAGGCGTGCTTTTCCAACCGGAATACTGCATATACGCCGAGCCGAGACCGAGATATGCATTTTCGTCATCCGGTTTCATAGTAATCGCCTTCTGGAACATTTCAATCGCCTGGATATATTGCTGCGAATGCAAATATGCCCCGCCAAGTCCGTGGTAGAGATCGACCAGACCGGGATCAATTTTTTCTGCAATCTGGTACGAACGGATCGCTTTCTGGGTATTGCCCTGTTTCTCGTATACCTGGCCTTTCCAGAAATGCCCTTCGGCTTGAAGGCCGCCACGGCTAAGATATTTATCCAGATATGATATTGCTTTTGCATATTCGCCGATATTGCTGTAGGATATCCCAAGCTCGAGGCAGCAACCCTCCTGGTCCGGATCGATTTCTATGCCTTTCTCGAACGATTCGATTGCCTGACGATACCATTTTTCCTGATAAAACGAGCGGCCTAGATCGATATATCCTTCCGAAAAATCAGGTTTTAGCTCGACTGCCTGCTGATACATCAGTATCGCGCTGGAGTATTTGCCGATCCTGTAATAGACTTTTCCGAGCGAAGCGTATGCCTCCCAATCGTTTGGGTCTTTATCGATTGCGGTTTTAAATACTTTTATTGCGTAATCATATTCTTCGAGCTGAAAATGCAGTTCGCCAAGATTTTTGTATGCCCGGGTATAATTATCATCAATATTTATGCATTTGATAAAAGAATCAATTGCATTATCGTAATTGGAGATGTTGATAAAGCAAGCTCCAATGTCATTATAAATATCGGGGTCGGATGGTTCTATCCGAGCTGCTGCTTTAAATGTAGCTATCGCCTTGTCGAATTTCCTCATGTCCATACACAGACGCCCGAGATTAATACGAAAATCCTTATCCTCGGGATTTATACGAATTGCTTCTTCAATCCAATTTTCGGCGGTTGTTAAATTATCCTGCAAAATATTAATCGCGGCAAGTAAGTTATAGGCAGGTGCGTAAGAATCGCTTCGTCTGATTATCAAATAGCAGCAATCGGCGGCATTATCAGCCTGGCCGGTTTTATAATAGCAATATGCAAGGTTGTAATAAACCTCAGGCACGAACGCACCGGACTCTGCAATACTGGCAAAAATCGACGCCGCAGCGGTATAATCCCTTTTAAGGATTAATCTGTAGCCACGATCGAAATCCGGCAGCGCGGTTTTGCTTTCGACCGTAAGGCTGAGTGCATTCTGCAGATTTACTTCTTCTGCAATATTTTTTGAATTTACCATCAAAACTGAATATAGCTATTTAATCTTCTTTCTGCAACGAAAAGATTTACGGAATAATTGTTAAATGCTATTTTTCTGTGGCTCTTTCTTTCGTGCGCCTGCGCTGCTCCATTCGCCAGAGCACGGCATAGAACAGTCCCGCAATCAGCAGAGTAAATAAGCTTACAATCAATCCTGTCTTGAACGGCTCGGATTCGTAGCTGAGTTCGACTATATGGCGGCCTTTGGGCACTGATACCCCTCGAAGCGAATAATTCGTTCGCAGGATTTCCGTTGGCAATCCATCTATATCCGCACGCCATGCAGGATACCAGATTTCGCTGAATACGAGCAGACCGTTATCGATAGCAGACACTTCGAATTTCATATAATCATTGCGGTATTCCAAACACTTAACCTGGTCTGCATATATGCTGTCGGGATTATCGGGCATCGCATTATCGGGCGATTTTTCGATAACAGCCATTTTGGCAAAATCAATATAATTATTCTCCATATATTCTTTGACTTTATCGGGACGGATTATTTCAGCGCGGTGCACCATCCATGCACGTCCGGGATAATTGCTGCGCTCGACAAATCCCACACTGCCGGCCTGTGGATCGACCGCGATTTCGTACTTCACATTCAGCAAATCGTGCACCCTCTGCTTGTCCGATTCGGGATCGGTCGGTTTGAGCGGCGGAACAATTCTCTCCAGCCGCAGCGGGTTGTATCCCTCGAGCAGCATAATGCGGTCGACCATACCCTGGTTGCGCTGCATCGCCATATACGGCGGATTATAAGAGCGCATATTTACGCGGAATAAATCATCGGGATAATTCGGAGTCAATGTTTTTTCCATGCGCGGATCGAGCTGATAGCGGTCTTCAGGATTAATCCCGCTTCGGTTGAAATCCGCTCCCGCAATGTAAAGGTCAATAAAAATAAGCGCAATGATTACTCCCCCGCCGATCATGGGCTTAATCCGGCCGGCAATCATCATAATTGCCACAAAAGCGATTGCAACGATAAATCCGAGGCTCTTAAGGCCGAAGGAAGAAACCTCTGCTGCGAATTGATCCGGTGTATCGAGCATCGATGGCAGTGCGCCGCTGCTCACAAGTATTGCGATCAGCAAAGGAATACCTCCGGCTATTATAAATTTGAGCATCTTCCTTTTGTCGGACGAAGCACTCAGACGATCGAACCCGTATCCGGCCATCAAAGTGAAGGCAAGCATAAAAAAGAACATCATTCTCGCCGGATTGCGGAAATTACCGAAGAAAGGTAAATCATGAAATATCGGATATATAAATGAATTGCCTCCAAGCGCGAATAAAAATCCGAACACAGCGACAAATATCAGAAATGCAACCCTACGATCGGGATATAAGCATATCGCCCCAAAGAGCCCCAGCATCAGCGCTCCGACTCCGAAATAAAACGCTGTCTCCCAATAATTATAATGGGGTTCGTATGGCGACCCTCCACCGTTATTTTCGTCTTTTAACAGGTAATGCGGTACGGTCTGGTCGTCGGCAGCATTCTGATAACCGAACAATTTTGGCACAACCGAGGTATAAATCTGCTTGAACCGCAGAGACCCCTCTACTGCTCCCTTATAGGTCATTTCCTGACGCTCGGACAGCCCGGCAAGCTGGTTCGAAGGCAATAGCTGAACGGCGAATATTCCGGCAGCTACGATAAACGTAACTAATCCGGCAATAATAAAACGACCGATTTTGCCGCCCTTGAGCTCGCCGTTTCTTATTTCGGCTATAAATGTCCAGATAAAGAAAATACCAAGGAAAAAACCTTCGAAGAGCGACATCTGAGGATGGCCGGCAAGCATACTTATTCCAAATATTATACCGGCGATTATACCGCTGCGTATCTTCCGTCCGGCAAGCGCCTTCGAGAAGAAATACAGCACTAACGGAAGCCATGCCAGATGGTATACAATCATCGGGTGAATCACATGGAATACCAGCATAAACGAAAACCCATAGCTGACTGAAGCGATGATCGAGCCCATAGGCGAAATCTTCCAGCGACGCGCGAGCAAATACATTCCTAATTGCGCAAAAAAGAAATGTATGATAATCATAAACTGCAATATATATACAGGCAGGCGGCCATCACTTACGAACAGCGTCAGCACACGATTGAATGGATAGAAGAATCCCACCTGAATATCGGCCAGAAAGGGCATACCGGCGAAAGAATACGGATTCCAGAATGGCAGATTGCCCCGAGCCGATTCCGTTGCGGCAAAAGTCTGCACCGGATAGACGAATTCCGCGAAATCCTCCCAGAAATAAGCCGATCCGGCGAGATGATCCAAAAAGAAAAGAATTGTAGTAAGCGCGAATAAAATCAATGGGATATAAATCCGCATTTCGGGAGTTGCCGGAGCGCGGCCGGACTCTGGTTTCGGAGTGGATTTTTTCTGTGCCATAAAATTTTTCAAAATTATATTGAAATAATAATTATTTCGGTTTTCTGGCTATGCAAATAATTGAAAGCCCCATCGGGAATTTCAACGCCGGAAGAATTGTGGATTCGAAGCCGAAAATGCCTGTGAAAACTTTATTCAGCCAGGGCGCCACCTCGTCTACCGGCTGGTCGGATGACTGGTTGAACACGCGATTCATCATCCTCTTAATCACCGCCGGTATAAAAAGCAGAGTATTAAAATACGACGAATATTCGATATCGAATCCGGCATTCTGAAGTTTTTCGCGAAATTCACGCAAATTGTAGCGCCGCTTGTGCATGTGCATTTCATCGTGTCGGCTCCAAAGCCACATATATGCGGGCACCGTTGCTATCAGCCAGCCGCCAGGTGGCAGCAAGTCGTAGGCCTGACGCATTGCTTCGAGATCATCGTCGATATGCTCAAGAACGTCGAGCATTGTGATTGCGCGGATGGCCCATTCTTCCTTCGGAAATTCTCCGAGAGTGGTATTGAACAAATGCACAAGCCCGCGCTTTTTGGCGTATTCAAGTGCAATAGATGATGTATCGAGACCGATCATACGGAAATGTCTGCTCATAAATTCGCTGAATCCTCCCGTGCCGCATCCGGCATCGAGAATCATTTCGTTTTCCCGGAGATCGGTTTTATTTTTGATTATTTTATATATGATTTTATTTCTGGCTACAAACCACCAGTAGCTGCTTTCGAGTTCATAATTCTTATGATATACGATTTCCTGCATTTATATATATAATCCTGTGGTATTATTTTATATAACAAATTATTTATAAAAAATTGACAGATTCTAAATTTAAAAAAAATTCTTGTCTTTTCGGCAAAGAGAATAAATAAAATCAAAACCAGCGAATTTTTCGCGCCAAATTATTATATTGTGAGCCATCTTATTCGAATATTTTTCAATCATTCTGAGTAATCATTATGCCAAATTTATTAGTAAAATTCGTGCTATTCATTTTCGTTGTGTTATTAAACCATGCTTTCGCAAATGGCCAGTCCGCCGACGAATATATCAAAAAGGCCAACGACGAATACCGCAATGGTAATTATAATCAAGCCTCAGAGCTATACGACAGCGCAATACTTGCCGGCGATACCAAAATGGTCACGCTATACAATGCCACATGCTCCCATGCGCTCGCGGGCAACCGTGACCGCGCATTCGAATTGCTCGAAAAAATCGTCGATGATGGCTTTATGGAGTCCGATTGGCTGCGCAAGGACGAAGACCTCGCCTCGCTCAGGGACGACGAGCACTGGGCCAAATTAATGAATACTATCACAGAAAACCGCCGCAAACTCGAAGAAAGCTTCCCGATGGAACATAAAATTATTAAATCAATAGATCTGCCCGAGCCAGCGCTCGAAGGCAAAGTCTCGGTCGAATCGGCAATATCCGATCGCCGGTCGCGCCGCAGCTATGCCGCGGAACCGTTGACAATTGCCGAGATCGGCCAGGTGCTATGGGCAGCATACGGAATCAGCCAGCCAATAGAAAGCGGCCCTGAATTCCTTCGCGGAGGGCTTCGCACTGCTCCGTCGGCGGGTGCGCTCTATCCCCTGGATATATATTTAGTGGCCGGAGAGGTCGAGGGGCTCGAACCCGGAATATATTTATACGATTCTCGCAATCATAAGCTGGGTCTGCTCAAATCGGGCGATATTCGAAAGGAATTGTGCAATGCGGGCAATGGCCAGCTAATGATCGAGCGCGCACCGGCGACTCTGGTTTATTCAGCAATATTCTCGCGCACCACCGGCAAATACGGCGACCGCGGCCGGGAGCGATATGTCTGTATGGATATCGGGCACTCCGCCGAGAATGTTTATCTGCAGGCCGAAGCGCTTGGACTGGGGACTTGCGCAGTCGGCGCATTCAATGATTTGGCGCTGAAATCGGTCATTAATATGACCAGGCCCGAGGAACCGCTGTATTTGATGCCGCTCGGCAGGCAGAAATAATATTACATTATAAATATTTATAACTTCAATAATTCAGAGGAAAAAGCTATGTCACTCGAACAAAAAATCAGTGAAGAACTTAAAGCCGCTATGAAATCCGGCGATAAAATGCGGATAGACACAATTCGCTCCATCCGCGCAGGAATCATCGAATTCAAGAAAAGCGGCGTCCCGAAAGAGATGGAAGAAGAAGACGAACTGGCGCTTCTGAAAACCCATGTAAAACGCCGTCAGGACGCGATCGAGCTTTACCAGAAAGGCGGCCGCGACGACCTTGCCCAACGCGAACAGTCCGAGCTGAAGGTTATCCGCGAATTTATGCCGGAGGAAATGCCAAAAGAAGAACTCGAGAAAATCGTCTCTGACTCCATTGCCAAAACCGGCGCGAAGGACATCAAAGACCTCGGTAAAGTAATGCAGGTGGTCATGAGCGAAGTCAAAGGCCGCGCCGATGGCAGATTCGTAAATCAGATTGTCAGAAATATGCTAACGATATAATTTTATGCAGGAATACGAACCGAATCGCGAAGAAATCGAACTTATCGAGGAAACTCTCGACGAACTGGAATATCACCAGGTGCTGGAGCATGTACGCCGCAATTGCTATTCCGAGCTCGGCTACGAGCGCATACTGGAATCCAGGCCGATGGATGATCTATACTGGCTAAGGCGCGAACACGACCTGATTGCCGAAATGGTGCACCTGATGACCAGCGACGACCCGGTGCCGTTCGAGGGGCTGACCGATGTGCGCACTCAATTGCAGAAATCGCTGGTCGAAAAAGCCGTACTCGCCCCGACGGAATTACTTGCAGTGCGCGATGTGGTGCGGCTTTCACGCGTAATGAAGCAGTATTTTGCAAATCGCGAGGAAAAGACTCCCGCGCTGGCCGAAGAAACTTCAGCATTGCACAACAACCGTCTTCTCGAAAAGCATATCGACGAGGCGATAGACGACGAGGGAACCGTACGCGACAGCGCTACACGCGAACTCCAGCGCATCCGGCGCTCGATATTCGAGAAATCCAACCGCCTGCGCGACCGGCTGAAGAAAATTCTCCGCCGCGTCGTAGAAGAAGATATGGTGCAGGAGGATTTCTATACTTTACGCGAAGAGCGATTCGTATTGCCTGTCAAATCCGAGCATAAAAGGCATATCCCCGGTATTATTCACGGAATGTCTCAGACTGGCCAGACGGTATTCCTCGAGCCTTCGGAAATTATCGAAATGAACAACGAAATTTCGCTTTTGATGAACGAGGAAAAGCGCGAGGTGCACAAAATCCTCTCCCAGCTTACCGACGAGCTCGGACACGAAGCGCGTCAATTCCTTAGCAGTCTCGACATCATCGGCCATATTGACGCAATCTCGGCCAAGGCTAAATATGCTTTGAAAATGGGCGGCGTCAAACCTGAGATATGGGACAATAATGAGATTTATCTGAAAGACATCCGCCATCCCCTGTTGGTTCATGCAAAAGGCGCGAAAAACGTGCTCCCGCTTTCGATCGAATTTGGCAATTCCACGGGCGGCTATCTGATATCCGGCCCAAATGCCGGCGGTAAGACGGTGGCGCTCAAGAGCATTGGCCTCAATATCGCGCTGGCGCTATCTGGTATATTCCCTCTCGGCGAATGCAGGACGAATTTCAGGATGATATTCTCTTCGATAGGCGATCACCAGTCGATTGAGAACGATCTGAGCACATTCAGCTCGCAGATTATCAAAATGCGTAAAATCGTTGCCAGCCTATCGGACATATCGCTTATACTAATTGACGAAATCGGCTCGGGCACTGATCCTCAGGAAGGCGCAGCGCTGGCCTCGGGGATACTCGATACATTTATAAAAATGCGCTCATTTTTTGTGGCAACCACGCACCAGTCCTCGCTTAAGACATATGCTCTCAACCGCGACGAGGTCGAAAACGCATCGCTGGAATTCGATGAAAAGAATCTTAAGCCGACCTATACTTTCCTGCCCAAAATTCCGGGCAACAGCTATGCATTCGTCCTGGCCGAAAATCTGGGGTTATCGAAAATGGTGCTTCAACGCGCTGAGAAATACCTCGGCACACGCGAAAAAGAGCTCGAGGAAAGCATTTCCGTGCTGCAGAAATATATTTCCGAAGCCGAAAGCGAACGCGAAACTGCCCGCACAGAACGCCGCAAAGCTCTTAAAATGAAAGAACAATACGATCAGCGGATGAATGAAATACGCGAGAAAAAAGATGAGATTGTAAAAAAAGCCCGACTCGACGCCGAAAAAATAGTGCGTGACGCTAATAAGCTGATCGAAAACACAATCCGCGAAATTCAGGAAGAAAAGCGCTCGTTCGCAGAAATTAAAGAGGAATACGCCCGACATAAATCCGATATTGAGGAAAGGGCAAGACAAATCACTAAAGAGGAAAAAGCCGAAAAAGCGCCTGCAGCAATCAATGAAGGAGATAAAGTACGGCTCGAGGATTCACCGTCTGTCGGCACTGTCATTAGCATCGACGAAAAAAACGAGACTGCCGAGGTGGACTTCAACGGATTCAAATTCCGGCTGCCATTTGCGCAGCTCGAGAAAACCGAAAAAGCACCTCAAAAAGCTTCACAAACCAAGCCATCGGATTTTACAAAACTGGATGCACGCTCGCGTATCGACGTCCGCGGAATGCGTGCGCACGAGGCAATCGCAATTGTCGAGGAATTCGTATACGATGCGCTGACGACAAATATTTCGCCACTGACAATTATTCATGGCAAGGGCACCGGAGCGCTGCGAAAGGCTATTCAGGAATTCCTCTCGCAGCATCCATCGGTAGAAAAATATCGCAGCGGCGAACTGGTCGAGGGCGGCGACGGTGTTACCATCGTCGAATTATAGATTTAATGATTAACGCCGGAGGGCACCGTAAAGCTGAATGTCGTACCCTTATCCGGTTCGCTTTCCACATAGATTTCGCCGCCGTTTGTTTCGACTAATTCCTTGCAGAGGATCAACCCGAGACCTGTCCCCTGTTCGTTTTTGGTGCCGGGAGTGGAATATTTCTCCTCGATTTTAAATATCTTTTCGCGAACTTCCTCGCTCATCCCAATTCCATTATCGGTTACCGATACGAGCATCAAATCATCGCTATTGTTATCTGCGAAGACAACAACATTTCCGCCGGGGTTTGTAAATTTCAGAGCATTTGAAAGCAGGTTGCGAATAACCGTATTCAACATATTCGAATCGGCGTATATATAAGTATTGCGATCGATTTTGCTGATGAGATCGATATCTTTTTCCGCGGCAGTTGCGCTGAGCAGCTTGATATTTTTATCAATTACATCATACAGATCAAACTTCAGCGGAGTATATGTCAAATGTCCCATCTGGGAGCGGGACCACTCGAGCAAATTCTCCAGAAAGCTGAACAATCGGCGCGCGGCATTGTTCATGCTTTCGCCAATTTGCATTATTTCATCTTTTTCCAGGTTGTCATATTCTGCGGAAAGCAGCTCGGTGAGTCCTAAAAATCCGCTGAAGGGGCCGCGCATATCGTGGGCCACAATCGAGAAAAACTTATCTTTGCTTGCGTTTAGCTGGCGCAGTTCGACCTCTGCTTCGGAAAGCTGGCGATTATATTCGATAAGTGCGTCTTTGGATAATTTCAGCTCGATGTGGGTTTTGACTCTGCTAAGCAACTCTATGGAATTGAAAGGTTTAGTTACATAGTCCACCGCACCCAGCTTGAAGCCTTTGATTATATCCTCGGTTTCGGCTTTGCCAGTGAGAAAAATTATGGGGATATCCCGCGTGCGCTCGTCTTCCTTCAGTCGGCGACATACTTCATAGCCATCCATCTCGGGCATCATTATATCGAGCAGTATCAAATCCGGCAAAGTAGTCGATACCACCGAGAGCGCCTGCTTGCCATTGGATGCAAATGAAATCTGATAGCCCCGGGAATTCAGGATATTGCTCAGCACCTGGAGGTTTTTGGGGATATCGTCGACGATTAATATCAGGGGACTTTTTTCGCTGATTTTTTCGTTCAATACATCGTTCATCATTTTTCCGAAAAATAATATTTCACATTCATATATTTTGCATTCTAATAATAATTTTCTCAAATTCTTTTAATGTTTTGGGGAATCTGTCGAATTCAAAATTTTCGGCCTGCGAGGCCAGTGTTGTTCCGTAATCTATCAAAATTTTAATATCATACTGCATCCCGATTTCGCGGATTTCCTCTCCGAAATTCTGAATATCGCGAATAATTCCGCTTGCTGAAACATTTTCCCATTTTATACGAATTTCGGTATCGAGCATTGGCAAAATTTCTTCTACACGATGTTTTTGTGGTTCGTCCATATTCAGCAATGAATCCAGATAATCGTGGCCGGATTGCTTTTCTGATTCTCCATCAGCTATTTCGGCTGGCTCGAGATATTGCGCCAGAATAGCCATAAGTGCTTCTTTATTCAAAGGTTTGGGCAAATATCCATCAAATCCGAATGATTTAATATCCACCTGGTCTTCGCGCAGCCGTGAAGCCGAAAGCGCGATTATTGGAATATGAGCGGTCTGCGCTGTTTCTTTTATTCGCGTGGCTGCCTCATATCCGTCGATTTCGGGCATTTTCAGATCCATAATTATCAGGTCCGGAACATAATTCTCGGCTAATTCTATAGCCTCTTTACCATTTCGCGCTTCAAGAATTTTCAAAGACGAATCCTGCAGATAATCATTAATCAGGATTCGATTCAGATCGAGATCGTCAGCCACAAGAATAGTTGCAGGGCTGAATATTATATCTTCCCGGATATTGGCTACACTTTCCTCTGGCGTATATCCGGCCTCGGGAAGGGAAATATTACTGAACTCAACTATGAAACGGCTGCCGCTGCCGGGTTCGGATTCGAGCTTAAGCAATCCGTTCAGCATTTCGACAAGGCGCTTACTGATAGCCAGCCCCAGGCCGGTGCCGCCGTATTTTTTCGTATGGGAGCATTGCTGCTGGCGGAATGCTTTGAATATTTCTTCGCGGTGTTCTGGTTTGATGCCAGGGCCGGTGTCCTCCACTTCGATTTTTATATTCATTTTATCAGGCTGTTGGGCAGTTCGCGCATTAATATTTAACTGCACATAGCCGTCTTCTGTGAATTTCACTGCATTTCCGACCAGATTGAATAAAATCTGGCGCAGGCGGATTTTGTCGAATATGATTTCGTCCGGCATATTGTCGGAAAAACTCATCCGGAAATCGAGCCCTTTTTCTACAGATTTTCTTGAAAATATATATTTAATCTCGTTAAATATTTTTTTGACGTTAAAGCTTTCGTAATTAAGCGCGATCCTTCCGGCTTCGATCTTGGCGATATCCAGAATATCGTTGATCAGATCGAACAGATTTTTGCCGCTGGAGGATATGGCATTGGCATAGCCGAGCATTTTGCGGTCGGAAAGATTATCTCCCAATAGCTGTGCAAATCCAATGATCGAATTCAGAGGAGTACGGATTTCGTGACTCATATTAGTGAGGAATTCGGTTTTCACGCGGTCAGCGGTTTCTGCATTTTCCTTGGCTTGCATCAATTCCTGCTCGTTGCGCTTTTGTTCGGTAATATCATTGAGATATATAACTCCACCGTAATATTTGCCGTCGTTGCCAATCATCGGAGCAACATATCGCTGGAAAATCCGGCCATCCTTCAGCCTGAATTCATTGGATATTATATCCGTACGGCGCTGAGAGGCATATTCCTGGATATTTATAAGCTGATTTCCCTCGGCAACCATTTCTGCTACATATTGGTTCGCTTTTTGATAATCCTCCTCGACGCTGCCAGGCAGGTTGAACATTTCTACCAGTTTTTCGTTGATGCTTACAATTTTTCCGTCTTTATTGACAACCATTATGCCGAAGGGCGATGTGTCGCGCTGGGTTTTGAGCAGAGCATTGGAGAATTTCAGGTCTTCTGCATATCTGACGGTTTCGGTAATATCGTTCATCGCAGCGACAACGTATCTTTCTCCGCTTTTGCGGAGCACAGAACCATAGGTAATTGATACTCGGCGGATTTCTCCGTCTTTCCGGCGGATGCTGCTGTTGTCATGGCCGGCAAATCCCTTATTCAGAATTCTCTGATAATACTTTTTGGCAGCGCTGATATTGATATTGGCAAAAAAATCGAATAATTCTTTGTCTATCAGCTCGGAATAAGAATAACCGGTCAGATTGATCATTTCATTATTAGCCTCTGCTATCCTTCCGTTTTTGTCAGTAAGCAAAACGCCTACCTTTACAGTCGAGAATATCGTCGATAGCATTTGCTGGCTTTCGATTATTTTCTGTTCGGCAGCCACTCGTTCGCTAATATCGTTAGCAATACCGAATAACTGATAATCCTGGCCGTGGTTTTCAATTCGCGAAATCGATATACGATGCCATTTCCATTTGTCCTGGGCATCCTTAAGCCTGATACGTATGTCGTTCTGTACCTTAGCGTCTTTTTCTGTAATTTTTTCAATATGATTATAGCAATCATCCAGATCGTCAGGATGGATATACGTATAGAAATCCGAACCCGCAAGCGTGCATGGCTCATATCCGAGTATGCGCGAAATATTCGGAGATACGAAAGTAATTTCTCCATCCGGACTCATAGTAAAAACTATGATTCCCGAGCTTTCGACGAACGACCTGAATCGTTTTTCGCTTTCGGAAAGGGCTGCTTTAGATCGGCGATTGATCTCGGCTTCGCGTTCTATCGTGATAAGATCGGCGATCGACGAAGCGAAATTCAGATCCTGAGTGGTCCATTCCGCCGCGGATTCCACGCGTATGAAAGAGATCACCCCCTGAAGCTTATTACCGGATCTAACGGCCGTATGCACACATGAACGCGTTCCTCCGGAGAGGTGATCAGGGAATGCCTTGTAAAGCGGGTCTTCAGGGGATTCCGGTATGTATATTTTCTCACTTTCGAAATAACTGCTGATTTCGCTGAAATCCAGCGATGGCCCGAGCGATTCGCAATCGGGAAGATTTGTGTTGTCATAAATTTTTTTGCAGATCAGCTTTTCTGAATCCACTTTTAAATCCCAATAGAAGGCTCGGTCGCAATCAAGAATCAACGCAGCCTGGATGATGATTATTTTTCTGGCTTCGTCGAAATCTTCATATTTTGCGGTGCTTAGCTCGGCTATCGTATTTTTGTACTGTACGCTTTTTATAACCGAGTCCGCAATTGATTCCTGTGCTTTGCGCCGTGCTCCGGATTCGAGTTCGAGAGAAATTCTGTCGGCAATTGATCCGGCAAATTCCTTCTCAGTATAATTCCAGCTTCTATCGCTTGAAGCAGACGCCGCCATAAGCAGGCCGCTCGACTGGGCAGACTTTCTTATTGGCGAAAGCATAAATGATTTAATATTCTTTTCTTTTAAAAAATTACTATAATCAGCAAATTCCGGATTATTAGCTACATTATAATAATCGGTGGTCCGCTTTTTGTTAAGCTTATTGATGAATGGAACGATATCTTCTTCGCCGAAGGGACTTTCAGTCAACAGTTCCGCATTATATATATATACTTTTTTATAAATTAATCCGGCGGTATCATCGAGTATCCATAGCCCCACCCTGTCCGCTTCGAGTGCTTCTGCTGTAATCGAAATTATGGAATCGAAGAGTTCCGAATAATCATGATAATTCTGCTGCATCAGAAGCCCGAATGCCGACTGGAATTTTTTGAAACGTCGCAGCTCCCGTTGCTGACGCACATCCAGTCTTTTATTTGCGGTGATATCCCTGACAATTGCAAGCGTTTCATTTTCTCCGGACTTTACAATACGGGCTTCGAAATAAAATCTGCGGCCATCGATATCGACGTCGTACTCAACTTTCTGCATCCGGTCGAAGAGAATTGCGTTGCGTATTGCGTTCATTACGGAATTGATCTGGCCGGCGTTTAACGGCAATGCTGAAATATTACTCCCGATAATGCCGTCTCGCGGGATCAGTGTAGTTTTGCCTTCGCCAGCTTCGTAATCCAGCAACCGGCCGTCGGCGGAAATACGAAACATCATATCCGGAATTGCACGAACGATATTACGGTATCGGTCGATTGTGCCATCAGGCCGGTTAAAAATTTCATCTTTAACGCGTTTGATCAGATTGTTTATGATCTGGGAATGATTCAGCGGTAAAATGAAAACATCTCGCGCACCGGATTCGAAAGCAGTGCTGATCAGTCCCGCACTCATATTTTTTGTGAATACGAAGAATTTATCTTTTGGTATTGAATTATTTAATTCGGATAGTCCCCGGGATAAATCCCCGGTATTTCCGGCATAAAATAATACCGGCCATGAAATATCGCCCTCTCCGACAGCCGGATCGGCCGATGAATACAAGCGGACGTCACCGCCGTGGCTCTCGATTAGGGGGATTAATTGCTTTTGGGCATCTTCGGGAAAATTAATCAGTTTATATATAATATTGTTTTCCAATTTTAAATTTCCGGACTCAATTAGTATTACAACTCGAATCAATAAATGCCAGAATGTCCTCAAAACGTTCCAGGGTCCTGGGAAAAGTCTCAAAATCGAATTCCGCAGCCTGCTTGTATAATAGTTTGCCGTATTCGGTCAGATTCCCGAAATCGTATTTTTCGGCCACCTCGATCAGGGCCTTCGAAAATTCTTTAATATCGTCAATTATGGCGGTATTTCTGGCTTTCTGCCAAAGCGGCTTAACTTCTCTCAATAAACTTTCATACAAATTCCGAAGGTCTTCGCAGGAAACTCTTTCAACATAGTCCTCTATAGTTTCTGAGCTTTTCGTTAATTCCATATCTTTATGATATGAAAGCTCATGTTTGCTGTTTTCATCTTTTACCGGTAGAAATTCCGCAATTTGCTCGATCAGCTCTTTTTTACTAACTGGTTTTATTAGATATCCATCGAAACCCATTTCGATAAAATCTTCCGGGTTTTTGCGCAGTGTCGACGCTGTAAGTGCCACAATTGGAATACTCATGGTCTGGTTGTCCTGCCTCAGAATTTTCATAGCGGCATATCCATCCATGACAGGCATTTTGAGATCGAGCAGTACTAATTCCGGTTGATTTTGTTTTGCAAGCGAAATCGCTTCTTGGCCGTTTTCGGCTTCTATGATTGTGAGCCGGCTGCCCTGCAAGTATCCTTTGACCAAATTGCGATTGAGCGAAACATCATCCACCAGCAGTATTTTTGCCGGGTGGAATTCCATATCAGACACACCGGACATTTTATCAATAAGCTGCTGGGGGCGCACAATCGAAAAAGCAACATTATAGAAACTGACTATAAATTCCGAACCTTCGTCCCGATTGCTCGATACGGAGAGTTCTCCTCCCATCATTTCCGCAAGGCGTTTTGTTATAGCAAGTCCGAGCCCGGTGCCACCGAATTTATGGATATTCTGACCGCTCTGCTGCCGGAAGGCTTCGAAAATTACATCTTTCTCTTCTTCAGAAATCCCCACGCCAGTGTCAATTACCCTGATTGTGAGATTGAGAAATTCTTCGTCTTCATTTATTTCGTAATCAACTTTAATGATAATGCCACCCTGCTCTGTGAACTTGACTGCATTGCCCACTAGGTTGAACATTATCTGCCTGAGTCGAATCTCGTCGAGGTAAAGCGCATAGGGCAATCCCTCTTTGATTTCCAGCTTCAGCCAGAGATTTTGTTCGCTCGCCCTGAGCTGGAATATATTCATGATTTCTTCAAGGAGGCTATATATATCAATGAGTTCAAACTGCAGGTCCATTCGTCCGGCTTCGATTTTGGACAAATCGAGGATGTCATTTATAAGCCGGAGCAGATTCTTTCCGCTCGATGAGATAGCCTCGATATATCCTATTTGACGCTGCCCGCTAAGCTCTTCACTAAGTATCTGAGAGAATCCGAGTATTGCGTTCAGCGGAGTACGGATTTCGTGACTCATATTCGCAAGGAATTCGCTTTTGGCATGGGTAGCCGATTCGGCTGCTTCTTTGGCAATTTCGAGCTCGCGGACTGTTCGCTCGAGCTTGTCGCGCTGCTCTTCGAGCGTCATCTTGGCCATTTCGAGATCTTTGGTATACCACAAGAGCTTATCTTCGGCGCGGGTTTTCTCTGTAATATCCATAAATGTCCATACCCGGCCTATTATTCGTTCGCCGGAGAACTGGGGTTTGGCGGTCATTTCGTATACTTCGCCGGCTTTCAGGTGAATAACGCCAAAGTACTCGCCATGTGGACGGCTGCTGATCGAGCTAATGGTTTCCATAAATCCGTCGGAGTCTATCACCTTGAGCGAAAGCAAACTGAATGCCTCATTTTCGTCGGGCACATCGATAAAGTCTTCGTCGGCGTTCCACATTTCGAGGAATTTCTGATTGAAGCTTGATATTTTTCCGTTCGTATCGACGGCTATGACGCCTTCGTTGATTGTGTCCAAAGTTGTACTGAACAGCGAGGCGGTGCTTTCGAGCTCCTCCTCAGCTTCTTTCCTCTGGGTGATATCCTCTTTAATGGCTAAGTAGTGCGTGGTTTCGCCCTCGGAATTAATTATCGGCGAAATCGAAGCAAATTCCCAGAATAATTCCCCGTTTTTCTTTTTGTTGCAGATAAGCCCGCTCCAGACTCTGCCGGAATTTATTGTCTGCCACATAGATGCATATTCTTCGCTGGTCATTTTGCCGGATTTCAGAATACTTGGATTATTGCCGATTGCTTCTTCGGCGGTGTATCCTGTTACTTCGGAAAACCGTGGATTGACATATTCGATATTGCCATTTTTATTAGTAATTACGATCGATACCGGACTCTGGTGAATAGCCCTTTTCAGGATTATCAGATTTTCTTCTGCGGCTTTGTGGCGGGTTATATCATATCTGATAGCAATATAATACTCGATTTCGCCGCCTTCGCTCACCATCGGGATAATCGTTGTATCCAGCCAGATAGGATAGCCGCTTTTGCTCAGGTTTTTGACGTCGCCTTTCCATACTTCTCCGCGCTGAATAGTATCCCACATTTCTTTATAATACTCTTCGCTATGCTGGTCGGATTTCATGATGCGATGGTTTTTGCCAATCAGCTCTTCGTTGGAATATCCCGATAGCTCGCAGAATTTCTCGTTGGCATATAATATATTGCCGTCTGTGTCGACAAATTCCACAATCGCGGCCGCATCTAGTGCGAATTGCTGGAATTCTATTTGATTTACGAATTCTTTTATCTGATCTTCGTATTTTTTTTCTTCGGTAATGTCCACTGCAATTTCGAGCCTCACGTCCCGGCCATCAGGCCAGTGGATTATGCGGTCGGTCACTCTGTAGTGGCGGCCAATTTTCGGGTTGAAGTATTCCCAGGTGATGGCTTCGGGCTTGATTGATTTAATAATATCATTGTTGCAAAAATCGCATGGCTCGCCGCAGTTCTGAAGCGCACTGTAGCATTTGCTCCCCCTGATATCCTCCCCGACTAATTGCTCTATTTTCTTATTTGAATATAGTATTTCATATGTCTCGGTATCGGATACATAGATTAATGATTCAAGATTTTCGAATATCGAAAGCAGCTTGTTGCGTTCGCGGCAATAGTATTGTTGAGTACCGGAAATATCCGTCGAATCGGGTGCGGAGCCATAATCATCGCTATCGTCTTCGGGATTATTCTCCTGAATCGGTTCCAGCGAACCCGGATGATATTCTCCTTCAAGCCGCCCGGCAAAGATTCCGGAAACTGCGCAAAGCAAAAGGACTTCCTCATCACCGAATTTTTCAGCCTGCTTTCTGTCGGCGCCCATAAAACCAATTAAGCGCCCCGAATAAATCAGCGGCACAAGTATAGATGCAGCGCAATTTCTTATCACGAGATAATTCGATTCGGGGCCCTGTATTTCAGGGCTCAGTGCCACCACATTCGAGTTGTTTCTTAGCTCGAGCATCCATTGCCGGCTGAATTCACTAATTGGAATCTGCCGGGTTTCCTCGCGGCGGGATGCCGGGATCGAGGTTGCGATCAGATCGAAGTATTCTTCACGGTCGTGCGGTTTTTTATCGATCAGATATATGTATAATTCATCGCATTCGACCACCCGTCTGAGTTCGGCGGAAATATCCGCGAAATCATCAGCGATATTCCTGCTCATACAGGTCATTCGTGAGACTTCGCAAATTAATGCGAGATGGCGGGGATATGACTGATTTTCCGCGTGCATAAGTTTCCGGGATGAATTAGTTTTATTCAATTCAATAAAAAAAGGGTTTTGTATGTAAAATAATCAGAGAGAAAATAATAATCAAAGAAATTAATATAAATTAATAATGCAAAGGGAATTGGAGAAATTCTGAGGGTGAAAAAAATGAGCGGAAAGGGTGGGATTCGAACCCACGGTACCCTTGCGAGTACACACGCTTTCCAGGCGTGCCAGTTAAACCACTCCTGCACCTTTCCGAATAAGTAAGATAATACTTTTTTACCGAATGAAAAAACACATTTCGGAATATTTATCATGCACAATGGTTTTTAACGAATCAAAAGGCCATTTCTTGCATCAGGCATGGTATTTTCCCGAATTATCCCGGCTTCTGTTTGTTCATTAGCGTAAATATTCCGTATCGGATTATTCCTTATATTTGAAACTTTGAACGTCCCCGCGTGTTAATATTAATAGAGTAAACAACTATGAAAAACAGACGAGACTTTATTGCAGCACTGACGCTGGCAGCTATCGGGCTGCCGGCAAGGGCGGGCGCCATGAGAGGAGACCCGCAGGATGTGCTGTTTTCGGAATCGAAGTCTGAATCCCGCCCCGGCATTATTTTCCCTCCAGGCCTCAGAAAAGGCTCCCGTGTGGCAATTACCGCACCGGCAAGCCCTACGAGTATGTGGGGGATATCGCACGGAATGAAAGCATTCAAGCGTTTGGGATGCCATGTGGAAGTCGGAAATACAATAAAAAAACATGAATACAAATACAGGTATTTTTCGGCTTCCGACGAAGAGCGCGCGAGTGAGCTGATGGAATATGCCGAACGCCCGGATATAGATTGTATTCTCTGCGCCCGGGGCGGTTATGGAGTGATGCGCATTCTGCCCATGCTAGATTTTGATATATTCCGCAGGAATCCGAAAATAATTATGGGATTCAGCGACATTACTGCTCTTATAAATGCACTATATTTCAAAACAGGACTTGTTGGGTTTCACGGACCGGTAGCCTCGTCGACTTTCGACAGCTTTACAATAGAAAACATGAAAAAGATGATACTTCAGAACAGCGATTTCAAACCGCTCAGGATTTCTCATCCGACCATGCATTCGTTTTCTCCGGGTAAGGCGCGTGGCAGACTGCTGGGAGGCAATCTCTCTATGCTTACAAGCACCCTGGGCACGGATTACGAAATCGACAGCAGGGGTGCGGTACTTTTTATCGAAGAAGTCGATGAGCACGCTTACAAAATCGACCGTATGCTTACTCAATTGAAGCTATCCGGCAAGCTGGACGACGCTGCTGCTATCGCAATCGGATATTTCAAGAATCTGAACTACCGGCGTCCATTTTATCCGAACAAATCATTCTCACTTATGGAAGTATTCGGGCAGATACTCGGGTCTCTTAAAAAGCCGGTTATTCTTGGTCTTCCGATCGGACATATTAATAACAAATTGACCCTGCCAATAGGCATCGAGGCAGAACTGAACGCAGATGATAATTCTTTCACAATTTTGCAAAAACCGGTGGCAATTGCTTAGAATTCTTGAATAATATTATTATATTTATATGTTTTACTTAGTTAAATTTTTGAAAATTCAGTTGATATATATCAGGAGAAAATTTATGAGGAACTTATTCTACACATTTTTAATCATACTGCTGGTTTCCTCTGTGGCAAGGCTTGACGCTCAGAACAGGTTTTCGATATCGGAGGTTAACACCGACGAATTCCCATACGTAAGGGCCAGCTTCATAGCTACCAACCAGGCTGATGAACCATTCGAAAACCTGGTGCCAGAGGACTTCAAGATTGTTGAGGACGGCGTCACTATTCCCTCCGGCGACATCGAGATTGACTGCATCGATTCGGTGCAGTATCCGGCATTGAGCATCCTTATGATACTTGACCAGAGCGAATCGATGAACGAGATCGACACTACCAGCAATCAGCGCCGCTGGGAATGGGTCAAGGAAGGCGTGCATTCGTTTATCCGCTCTATACGTTACGATAAAAATGAAAACACTATGATAGCGATGACTTCTTTCCACGGCGGTGCGGTACTGCGTTGCCCATGGACTCGCGACACTGTTGAATTCAAAGACTCGCTTCGGAAAATTATAGTCGCCGGCCGCACTCTCTACGATCCTGCATTTTTCGACCCGGCGGCTGGAGCGATTTCGTTGCTGCGCCAGCGCCCTGCAAATATACGGCGGGTTGCTATATTTTTGACCGACGGCAGGCCGGACGAATCGCCCCGGGTTGATTCGATCGTCAATGAGCTGCAACGCAATAATATTCAATGCTACAGCATTACTGTAGCGATGCCGATGACCGACGATCTGAAGGTAATTTCTCATGAAACCGGCGGGAAATCCTATGCGGCGGATACCAAGCAAAAGCTGAATGATATTTACAGGATCATTGCTGCCGACATCCAGAAAATACAGCTATGCGATATTATCTGGAAGACCGAATACGCATGCGATAATTACAGACTAAAACGAAATGTGAATATCACCTTTAAGCGGATTGGAATAACGCGAGATCTGCAATATGAAGCTCCCCCAAACGGAATTGCCAGCGTAAGCACGAATTCCGATCTGGTTTATTTCGGCAATCCCAATCCCGGCCCGGCGAATGCAGTTACCGAACAGCTGGTACTCTCGCCGGTTAATTCATCATTCACCATAACGGGAATGAAAATAATACCTCCGGGTTATTTCGAAGTACAATGGGACGGCAATCCTATCGAAATCGCCGAGGGAGATGAACACACGCTCGATATTAAATTTACTCAGGAAAACGATAAGCTTTATCGTCAGGCAACATTGATTGTGGAAGGCCTGCCATGCCCGCCACAGGTTACTTTGGTTGGCGGAGTCTCGCAGATTAATATAATCGAACCAAACGGCGGCGAGGTATACTCCACATGCGATACCGTACCCATCAAATGGGGCGGAGTAGAGGATACTTCTCCGGTAATACTTTCCTATCGCGTCAATGAATCTTCTCCATGGCAGACAATTAAGAACAACGCCACAGGATTAATTCATAAATGGCTGCCTCCTATGCCAAGCGACGAATATCGAGTGCGGGCGAGCGTATCACCGGAATTCTCTTATATGTGGCTGAAAAGCTTTGGAGGAACGGAAAACGATGTTGCCAATAGCATCGCAGTGCAGGACGATGACCTCTACTTCTATGTAACCGGACATTATCAGGGCAATTGCGGATTTGGTAATGATACTCTTCGAGCAAACAAAGGAGAAGATATTTTCCTGACCAAACACAATATCGACGGTTCGGTCGTATGGGCGCTCACCGCGGGCGGCCCAGGTACTGACACCGCTGCCGGAGTCTGCGTCGACCCGAATAATAATGCCTATATTACTGGCGTGATATATAATGGCGCAAGATTTGGCAGCATGATCCATTCACTGCCAATAAGCGATGTTCCATATTTCTTTGTGGCAAGATACCCTTCCACCGGCGCAGCGCCAACGGTTCGCTGGATAGGAGCCACCGATATGTATACCCGGTTCAGAGCAGGCGGCACAAAAATCCGCTATAGCAACGGGGACATTTATGTACAGGGCCAGTATACCGGCACAATTCAGCACAAAGGCTTCGGACTGCCGGATCGGACTAATCCCCAGAGATTCACTGCTGTTTACAGCGGCGATGATTTTTCTCTGAAGAATCTTTATATCGGCGGCGAAAATTATGACGATTACTCCAAAGCCGAAGATATGGACAGCGACGGAAATGTATATACATGCGGCACATACGAAAACACAAAATCTTTCGGTACACATACAATAAGCAGCGCCGGCATGAAGGACATTTTCATAAACAAATACGGCGGCACACCCGGCAGCGAGGACATTAGCGACGCCGTTTTCAAAGTCGGTTCACCAGTGCTTGAGTTCACCGAAAATTCGCGCGATCTCGGAGACTGCATCATCAGCCAGACGGAATATCACAGTCTGCAGGGCATATTGACTAATACCGGCGATCTGACTGCCGAAATTGCTAATACTTCGTTTATCGGAGCCAATCCGGACGATTTTGCACTCGATCAGAATCTGATCGGCAAGCAAATCCCTGCGGGCGGCAGCATTGATATTCAGATTAATTTTATGGCCAAAGATGTCGGCACCCGCAATGCTCAACTCCGAATCGAAGGCGTCTGCGCCGAGGCAATAACGCTAAATCTGACAGGCAATGGTATCTGCAGCGGCGAGGTGATTTCCGAAATCGATTTCGGAAACGTAAGCGTCAATATGTCCGCCTCCCGGACTTTTGACTGTATTTTCAAAAATACGAATTATTCTATCCTCAGAATCGATCCCATAATTCTGGGCACGAATGCCGCGGAATTTGACTGGGAGCCCAAAGGAGCAGTTAATCTGCAGCCCGGCGAATGCTTTAAGATGACGATACACTTCACCCCCACTGCTTTCGGCGACCATACTGCATATATCGATTATCAAATGAATGAAGCCTGCGAACAAAAGATAACCAATCTGAAGGGCTACGGAGAAAACGCAGACATCAACGTCACTTCTATCGATTGGGATCGCCGCAGAGTGCAGACCGTCAATGATTCATTCCTGGTGGTCAACAATAATACTTCGCAGCCTGTGAATATCAGCAATATATATTTCGAAGATCCCGAAAACGATATTAAATTATTTGCGGACTTCCCGCGCGAAATACCAGCTTACGACACTATCCGCGTGCCTGTTTCATTCAGGCCGGTTGCCGAGCAGATAAATACCAACACTGTGCTGCTCGAAGTAAGCGCACTACCCGATCCGATGCGCGCTCCTGTTCGCGGCGTAGGCTATCTGCCCAAGCTCGACGCGCAATTTATATGCGGAGATGCTGTCAAAACCGGCGAATCGACGATTGCCACACTGCGACTCCAGAATCCGAGCACTTCATCAGAGCTGACGATCGACGAAATCAGATTCGAAACAACAACCCCCGAATTCCAGTGGGCCGACGGCAATCCGCCCGGCGCGCTGACTATCGACAGCTTGAGCTCCGAGGAATTCGACATTGTATTTGCGCCGGCCCAGGCAGGTCTTCGCACAGCTAATATTATTATCACTTCCGACGCCGCTCCCGGCCCGGAGGAGAATCCGAGAGTAGACACCGAAGTATCGGTTGAATGCGATGCCCTCGGCGTTGAATACGAGTCGCCCGTCGATTTCGGCAATCTGATGATCTGCTCTGACGATACGAAGTCGATCGACATTACCAACCACGGATCGGCTTCCGATCTGGTAATTGATTCATATACTCTGAGCGGCCCGGATGCCGATGCATTCGCCATTACAGGTATCGATCCGGACTGGACTATTGCCGGCGGCGATACGCGTTCGTTTAATATTCGATTCAGCCCGATCGAACGCCGCGACTATGAGGCAACTCTCGTGCTGAATAATAATCTCGGATTCGATATTACCTTCGAGCTCCGGGGTACCGGCGAAATTATCGACCTAACAGTCGAAAATAAAACAATCGACGCAGAACCCGGCCAGAGCAATAAACTCAGCGTATTGGGCAAACTGCCCAAAATTGCAAACGACCCGATCACATCGATCACCATGCGGATTGTGTTCAATCCCACAATGGTGCGCTTCGAAGAGGCAACCCTGAAATCGAGTATGAATAACTGGACATGGAGCAATCCTCAGCTGATCGACGACGGAGTGCTCGAGGTTAACGGCAGCGGCACCCTGCCCACCCCGTTCGATCTGGAACTTTTCAATATCAAATTCTTTATTTATCTGGGCAATACGATGGAATCGAGTATTGCGTTCCGCTATATAAATAATGAATGCTCCACCGAAGAGACCATTGCCACAGATATTAACATAGCCAAGGTCTGCTTCCTGGACGGACGCCTGATCACAGTAAGCGGCTCTAAATACGCGCTTTACGATCCCGCGCCCAATCCCGCCGGCGAAACCGTAAATATCAAATACGGCGTCGGGTTCGAGGCGATGACCACAGTCGGACTTTATAATTCGATGGGCCAGCTTGTCCGAACAATCGTCAGCGAGCGCCTCAAGCCCGGACTCTACGAGCAGACAATCCCGACCGCCGAACTCGGCTCGGGCGTCTATCTGCTGAAAATGGAATCCGGCCCCTACATGAAAACCCAGCGGATTGTAATCAGCAAATAGTATTTATTAGTATAAATAAATATATAAATCACACAGCGCCTCCTGTTTCCAAAATCGGGAGGCGTTTTTTAATTATCAATATTACTCTGTAGTAATTCGGGCGAGAAAAGGCCAGTATTGACTTTCAATGAATATATATATAATTTTTATTATCTTAAAAATATTTCTTGCATATTATTTTTTTTTTTTTTACTTTCAGCGTGCCCACTCATTTTCTTCCACAAATCAAAAGACGCACGCTATGAAACAATTAATGTTTTGTGCTTTTGTCGCATTATTCGTAGGATTCTACTCTTTGCAAGCCCAGAATCCCTGTGAAACCCCGCCATGCTATGGAACTGGAGACACTTGTCAATGCAATCAGTGGTCACCTTGGGGAGAAGAAGTTTATGAGGTAGTACTACCTGAATTTCCTACCTGTACAATCACCGTTCAAACTTGCTACCGACAATGTATGAATCCAAGCACTCGATGCGTTGAAATGTATTTTAACAAATGGACCACATATGAAAATTGTAATTGCGTTGATTTAAAGAATTGGTTAGATACGGTCGATACCGAATGGGTACTATGGAGAAGAATGAAGGAACTTGATATCAAGATTTTTAGAAATCTCACTCGAAAAAAATTCGAAGAATATATTGCTTTTTTACAACAGCAAGGACAACCTCTTCCAGACTGTGAAGATTCAACCGACATTAGATTCAAAATATATGGCTATAGAACTAAGTGCGTTGGCTATTGCTATACGCAAGACCCCATAGATTCCACATATGATGATATTGATATTTTGGTACAAGTGAAAAATTGTACTGAAGATCCATATTGCTGCAAAATCACGGAATCCTTTTGTGTCGATGATTTTGGCGTAATACATCAAGAAGAAACTATGGAATCTGATGCATGGTATAATTGCTCAGGCTTATCTTTAGACCCTGCCAGATGCGAACCTGGTCAAAATGTAGATGCAACCGAATGCCATGACTTCTGTATTGAATATTAGAAATGAAGGAGGAGCACTATGAAACATTTAATTGTTTTAATCTTTGTGTTTTTATTTATAACAAATAGCTGCATTTTCTCAAAAGATAATGGTTTAAGATATAGGATAAAAACATTTGACAATAGCATTGAATACATCACAAATCATGATCACATAATTAATATTATCAGTTGTACAAACAATAAATTCAAAGAAATTTTTTTAACTACTTATAAAGGTTCAACTCTATATAGTAATAATTATGGTAAAAAATGGACTGAAATTATACGGAATAACGATAGCAGAAAATATCTGATTAATAGAAATCTATTCCCAAATCCTGCTTTTAACGAAGTCAATATTCCATTAAGCCAAATCGTTGAACCAAAAGATATAAGCTGTATTTTTATTGCTAATATTATTGGAAGCAAAACTGTGATTTCCTCATATGATTTGAAGTATGACATTGTTACCATAGATATTTCAAGTTTTAAAGAAGGTAATTATTGGGTTTTTATCGAAATGAAAGATAAATCAATTTGCTGTCCATTGATTATTTCACATTAATATTTTTGTCCCTGCATATTTACGTATGCAGGGATTTCATTTTTTATTTTTGCGAGGAGCCTTATGAATCGAAAATTTTTATTGATATTTATAATATTATTTTCTTCGGAATTATACTCTTCGGATTTTCAATGGGAAACAGTAATCCCGGTGCCAGAAGGCGAAGCTCCAGTAATCACTGATATTCATCGAAACAGCAATATATATCTTTCATCACAAATTTTGGAATATGATTCTGTGATGGGATGGTATTATACACGTGTACTTAAACTAAATAATCAAGGGGATTTTTTATGGAATCAGGAATACCAAATCACGGAGCACCCAATATTCCCATATAAATTTTTTGAAAGGGACGGAAGCACATTTTTATCAAGCCTATATACAGGAATCTGGTATGAGGATTATTATCAGGTTTTCCATCTTAATTTAATCAACGCTGATAACAGCAATTTAAAATTGGATAGAATTAACGACAGCACAGAGCAGGAAGGCATTTATTATCCCGGCAGAATTGACATCAATAATAATTTAATATATCATGCGGCTCAGCAACATTCATTTCCATCCAATATTTTCATGAAAAAATTCGATCTATATGGTAACCTTATTTTAGAAAAAGCAATTGAAACCATAGATGATCCTCAATACGCTATTGAAGTCAGAGATATTGACGCCCACCGTAACTCTCTATATATATCCGGCGGTTTATTAATTAAGCCTTTTTTGGTCTCGTATGAGCCTTTTCTTTTGAAATGTGACTCTGATTTCAATACCGAATGGGTTTATATTCGCGAACCATATATTTTTGATGATAGAAAAGCTGTTCAATGGATAACTGGTTCTATTGTGCTAGAGGATTCTTCGATTTTGGTAAATGGTTCGTGTTCTTATCCGGATGGAAGAAAGATATTCCTTAGAAAAATTGATCAGGATGGTAATTTGCAGAAAGAAGTAAATATCGACATACTCAGCCTCTTCATCACGGATATGCAGCCATGGCGCAATGGCGCTGTGCTTTGCGGGAAAATTGATAAAGGGGATTACGACTCCGATTTCGTGATTTACATAATCGATGAAAATCTGAACGTTGTTAACTCAATGCGATGGAATTATTCCGAAGGTAAGGTTAACAGACTTGACCAGATCCGCGTACTCGACGACGAAACATTGCTTGTTGCCGGCAGTACGGATTGGGATATTTATGTTGCTGAGATCGGAAATTTCCTCGGTGTCGATCCTGAAACCGCGAAACAATCTCCGGCATTTCCCAACCCAGCGCAGGATTATATAAATATTCACACAGAAAATAATATGCCTGCGGAAATAATTATAAAAAATCATCTCGGACAAACTGTGATCCGGAGAAAAGCAGAAAACAGCAACTCATTTTGCAGAATTAACATTTCTGATTTGACTCAGGGTGTATATTTTTATAATATTTATTCGTCTGGCCAAATAAGTAATGGCAGTTTCCTGATCGCCCGCTGAGTTTATACCAATGTGAAATAGTCGTAGGTCTGGTCGGTGTGTATCTGGAGGACTCCCGCGCGGACGAGTTTGATTAGTATGCGCTCGGCGCGACGCTGGGATATATTCACCAGTCGGGAGAAATCCTTGGCGGTGGCGCGCTCGCGGTGGCCGAGGTATGCGAACAGCCGCTTCTCGCGGTCGCCGATGCTTATCTCGAGCGGTTCGGCGTCGTCGTTCTGGTAGGTCATCAGATTGGCCATATTTCGGCTGGCCACGACGGATTTTTCGCCCACCCTTACGTAAGCGCGGCGGAATTGCTTGCCGGTCTGCTTGTCCTCGTGGAGCACCACATGCGGTTTGGTCTCGCTCTGAGGTATATAAACAACCACTACTTCCCTGCTCTTCACGTTAACCATATCGATTTCCGGCTCGACTGGAGGATCGAGAAAGAATCCTGCGGCGAGTTCGATGATGTCGATCTCGGATTTCTCGCTGCGAACGCCGTAGATTGTGCCGTTGTCGTCCACCCCGACAAGGATGAATCCTCCGCGGGTATTTGCAAATGCGGAAATCTCGCGTGCGAGCTTTTCGGGATTGCGGACTTTGCGCTTGAATTCGAGGGTGGTGGATTCCCCTTCGTCGATCAGATCAAGAATTTCTCGGGCGTTCATCGTAGTGCAAGCGGGAGATTTATGATATAATTTTATACTAATTTATACATTATCCCGAATGTAACAAATTAATTTTCAGTTTATTTTCCGGCATACTTTTTTCTTAGGAATAATTCATATAATTTCATATTATTGATTCAAAATTCTGAAAATCAATCATTTTGTTAAATATAATTTCTGGAACTCCCAATGACGAAAAACCTTACCAAGCTTATGATTTTTATCGTATTTACTGTGGCGGTTTTCACTACGACTGCGATTGCTCAGAATTGGCAGAAAATCGGCGGCACTAATCCTTATATCAATGATATTTATGTGGATGCGGTCAGTCCCGATCTGCTGATAGTAGCCTCCGACGCAGTTGAAACCATAATCGACGATGCTTCGATTTTCCCCAGCGCGGGCAATGGATATCTGATTAGTACCAATCGCGGCCAGAGCTTTGACGACTACCGACTGGTCGGCTATTCCGTTCAGAAAATTTTCAAAAGCTCTCTCAATCCGAATACAATGTACGCATCTGTCGCCGAGCTTATGAAGGGCTACATGGCACGCTCTTACGACGGCGGCGAAACATGGACAACAGATGAGTATGGCTGCAAAAATTCCTATCAGGCGCTGGATATGATAGAAATGAGCAATGATGAGCATCTACTGGTATCGGCTGTTAATTCCGCTCATGGCATAGTCTTCACCGAGGACGGCTTCGAAAATTGCTACCAGACCGAAGAACTCGAGATTCAGTCGCGCTGCCTGGCAAAAGACAACCAGGGCGGATCAACAGTGCTGTTCGGCGCTGATGGCAAATATGCCAGCGGCGTATGGACTTTTATTAATGCCACACAGTCATGGGAGCAACGCGGTGAATCTATCAAGGATTATCGTGTACTCAGCATCGTACCTTCGCTCGAGGGACAGGATATATTTATATGCGGACTGGATTCGATAGCCACCAGCGGCAAGGGCATCGGCAAAGGCATATACCGCACCACAGACGCAGGCATGACCTGGGAATTCACCGGCGGATACGGACTGCAGGTTTATGACATAGCCCAGCATCCCGAACATCCGGAGTATATGGCGGCGGCCTGCGGCGAGGACGGCGTATGGATCAGCAGCAAATACGGCAAGCAGTGGGAACCCTCGAATAATGGAATGCCGGAAGGATTTGTCAACAAAGTTGCTATTCCTAACTGGGCAGTAAGTGATGACGGATTCCAGGTGCTGGCATCGGTTTATGGCGATGGCCTCTATCAGTCGGACTATCTGATTGCCGGGGTTAATGAAAATAATGGCGCTAAAGACGCGATTTACTCGTTATACCCACAGCCTGCGAATTCGCAGATTAATATAAGCTGGGATAATCCAATCGGCGGCAGCGTTGAATTTGCGATCTGCGATATGCTTGGCAATCCTGTGATGTCGATGTCACGGTATTTGCCCGCAGGTGCGCAGGTGGTGCAGATACCACTCGGCGGTGAAATTAATTCGGGAGTATATATGCTTAGGATATCGAGCGGCGAAATGATTTCCACCCGGAAGATAATTATTCAGAAATAATATATATTTTCCAAAAAAAAGCGGATGGGCCATATTTGACTCATCCGCTTAATTTTTATGGTGTATAGCTCGTATTGTCTGCGTTAACCATGGGGTAGTCCGCTTCAATATCTCCCCGCTTAATTTTTTTCAGCTTGCTTTTCAAAAGCGTTCTGCGCAGAGGGGTCACTTTTTCGTAGAAAAGAATTCCATTCAGATGGTCGATCTCGTGTTGCATTACCCTGGCGAGGAATCCGCTCACATTCTCGACGACTTCATTCATATTGCGATCAAAATATTTCACTTTGATTGCCTCCGGCCTGCTGACTTTTTCAAAAATGCCGGGCACACTCAGGCAGCCCTCGGGATCTTCTTCTTCGTATTCAGAAAATTCTACGATTTCAGGATTAATCATTACAATCGGCGGACGCTGTGGCAAATCTTCATCGACCGAGAGATCGATTACCACCACACGGTCTGTGGCGCCGACCTGATTGGACGCAAGCCCCACACCATTTGATACATTATGGAGCGTTTCGAACATATCGTCTATGAGTCTGCTGATACGCTCGTCGATTGCTTCGATTCTCACTGATTTTTCTTTTAATACGGGATGAAAGCTGTTATATATTGGTAATACTGCCATCGCATTTTTCCTGTTATATATATTATCACAAATAATTTTAACGCAAATTCAGGAATTATATTGGAATCCTAATAAATGAAGAATTTTTTACCGAAGATTCTTTTATTCTTTTAAGTTATTTATTATATTATAGTTTAGTTCTTATAACCATCTTCTTACTAAAGCAGGAGACAAAATGACGAAAAAAACTACCCTTTTTCCCACACACCTGATTGCTTTTGTTTTATCTACAATGCTAATATTTAGCATATCTGCCTGCAGCGAGAATTCTTATCCGGATGATAACTCCGATCTGGGCGAGCAGCTCGTTCGCGATATGTGGAAACACATGGGGGACAAAAACTGGACCGAGATCGAAAATTCCATTGCTCAAGGGTTTCAGTCGGTTCATTCAGATGGCGCCCGATCACGAAGTGAAGAAATTGATCTTATCAAAAAGCTGAACATTAATGATTATACTCTCGACAATTTTATTACTACCCGCAATGGCGATGTATTAGTGGTAACCTATACCATATCCGTTGCCGAAACGATCAACAACGAGCGCCTTTCGTCGAGCCCTGCAGTTCGCCAGACAGTCTGGCTCAATACCGGCGACAAGTGGAAATGGATCGCTCATGCCAATCTGAAGCCACTCGAAAACACTGAAAGCGAATATGAGTGTCATAAGACAATCGCACAAACTGCTGTTCACAACACGGCAGTGGGGCTGGGAAGCATCCTCCGTGATTCGAGCTATAAAACAAACCAACTGGCCATCGTGCGCAGTTATATCGAAGACATCCGGTTTTATCCGGACAACAGCGGATATTTCTATATTTATAATATGGAAGGCGTTTGCGTGGCACACCCGATTCAGAAAGACATCGTCGGAGTTGATTTGTGGGATAAGCAGGACGAAGAGGGAAATTATGTGATTCGTAATCTCGCCGAAGCTGCCAAAAAAGGCGGCGGATTTGTGGAATATTACTGGAATAATCCTCTGACCGGCAAGGATGCAAAGAAAATTGGCTATGTCGAACCTATTCCAGGCACCGATCTTTTTATTGGCGACGGTCTTTATCTGAAATAAATTTCGAATCAGTATAAATCAAAAAATATAATGGCTGCCCTCGCCGGAATCGGTGGACAGCCATTTTTTATATATTAATTAAATAATCGGAATGGATCATTCGGCTTTTTGGGTTTCCGTTTTTTTCGTGGCAGCCTCTTTCTCCCATTCCTTTACGACTGTATTCAGGAATTTCTCTTTATCCTTGATCAAAAATTCCATATCCAGACCAATATACTGTTGGGCTTTTAGTCGGGTGGAAATATCAGGATAATCGGCGGGCCAGCTCTGGCCGTGAGATACCAGAATTGTCGATAGCATTCCTCGCGCTTTCTCGGCGCGCTCGATCGAGGTGGCCAATACGCGCATAGTTTCGAGCGGCGAGTGGAATCCCATACTGTTAGCGGCTGCCGCATAGTCCCAGCGCCATTGTGCATGACGGATATGCTTCAGCACAGGGGCCATTTCTTCACTGGTTGCTCCGGCTTCCCATGCCTTCTGAGCGTCGATATGAGTTTTAGCAAGTGTTTCCTCTGTGATCGCGCGAATTTCGCGGATTTTGTCCTGAATGTCATATACATTTTGCACAAGTGTTTCCTTGCTCTCGCGGTGGCAGACCTGGCATGAATTGGCAACATTATTCAGCGGGCTCTGAATATGATGATCGGTAAATTTCACGCCTCCTGATACCTTGTATGGCATATGGCAGTCGGCGCAGGCTACGCCTCTTTTGGCGTGGATGCCTGTCAGATAGAATTCGTAATCCGGATGCTGGGCTTTTAGCATTGGCGCTTTGCTTAGCTTATGCACCCAGTCGGTGAATTCAATTTTGTCATAATAATATTCCATCGAATCTGCGGAGAATCCGTCGTCCCATGGGAATGCAAGATAATTGCCGTCTTTTTGGAAATAATATTCCACATGGCACTGCGCACATACGAGCGAACGCATTTCCTGATGAGTAAAGTCTTCCATCTTTTTTCCGCGGCGCTCCAACGCTTCGATCAGAGCAGGGCGTGAGATGCGCAGGTTCATGGTCTGCGGATCGTGACAGTCGAGGCATCCCATCGGGTGGGTTACTTCGGCGCCTTTTTCTATCCATTTGCCATCGTAAAATTCGGCAACACCGTATTTGTTCATTAAGCGGGGTACGTCGGAACTTTTACATGTCCAGCATGTTGCGGGCATTGAGCTTGATTCTACTCCGCCTGTGCGAAGTATCTCGCGTATATCCTTAATTGTATAAACATGTCCGCGGCCCTGATTATATCCCTTCGAGAACCCATAGCCGGCCCAGAGCACGACCATTTCAGGATATTTATCAAGGTAATTGATCTCGGCGGAGCCGCCGTATTTGCTATGGAACGAAGTGTCTTTCTGCTCCAGCCATGATTCGTATTCGCGGGGATAATTGCGCCCCCAGACGCTGTTGTCGGTTTCCCATTCGCCGATATCGGCCACCGGCTGCAGCTTTGCTACGCGTTCGGCGCGGCGCTCGATTATCGAAGTACTGAGCATACCGATAAAGAAAACGGCAATGACGGTAACTATGAACAAAACCCAGTAAATCCAGGTTCTGCTCTTTTTGCTTTCATCAGCCATAAATACTCCTGATTGATATGATAGACATATTATTTTTGATTTTGATCGTCTTCGAGCCAGCCGGGCACTACCGGCTTCAGTGGCGGAATTATTGCATTAGGCGTGGAAGTTTCGCTAAGAGTCCGTCCGTGCGGAGTCAGGCGATGGCAGTCCCAGCACAGCTTGCCCTGGCCCGTCATGTAATTCTTTCCGCTGACGTTCGCTGCCGAGACCGGTCCCATCTGTTGAATATGGCAGCGCAGGCAATTATTCTGCACTACCGTCTTTGCGGCTTCGTTGAGCATAATCACATGCGGCTCGTTCCGTAGGGTGAATACTGTCGCGTGGCGCATTCCATCCTTGGCTTTGAAATAATATTTGCGGACAAAATTCTCCTGTGGTACATGACAGTCGTTGCAGGTGGCCCATTCGCGATGGCTGCTATGCATCCAGGTAACATAATGCGGCGCCATTATATGGCAATTAATGCACACGCGCGGATCGTCCGATAGATAGGACGACGCATTGGATATATGGAAAGCCAGCGCGGCAAACCCCACCAGCATCCCGGCCACAATGCTGACCGGCAGCCTCCATTTCGGGGGCGGCAATAACGCACGCCACCCTTTGCGTTGGTAGTGATTGTCAGTCATATTTTCAAAATATATTATTGAAAAAGAAGAATTTCGTGGGTCAGAAAAATAATGTATGGCAATTATATATATAATATTTTATTGAAATATGCAAATTTTGCCATGAAATCAGGGTTATTTAACTTAGAATTAAGATAAGATAATTTTATCCGATTATCAAATTTTTTTTAATTAAATTTTGACAATAGTTTTGGGAGTGCTAAATATCAATTTGAGCATAAAATATCTTAAACATTAATTTTTTAAATTAATTACTTAAGGCTTTCGATCTTATGCTGCGTTTTGTCGCGCAATTCCTCGAGCGTCTCTTCGCTGAGCATCCGATATGTTTCCTCACGGAGTTTACCCCATTTGCCGTGCACGGGGCATGGCTCCTCGAGCGAGCATCCCCTGAACCCGAGCACGCATTTGTGGAATACCTCAAGCCCGTCGATTGCAAGCACTATGTCGATTAGGCGAATCTGACCCGGATGACGTTCCAGATAGAATCCGCCTGATTTGCCTTTGCGAGAGCCCACTATACCACTTTTGGTCAGGGTCTGAAGTACTTTGGATACGAATTCCTTGGGCACGTCGAGCTGGTGGCTGATCATCAGCGCGTTGGCCGCATCTCCCTGCTTCAGGGTCGAGAGATATAGCACCGCCTGCAGACCTAATTCGCATTTTTTTGAAAAAATTACAGTCATGATTTTCCGATGTATGTCTTTCCTATATACTAAACTATAAAAAAAATTTTAAAAATATTCAAAATAAATTTGCAATTCAGACTTCTTTGTCTTATATTAGAAACAGACATATTAGTCTGATTTAAGAAATGGAGTACAGAAATGAAAAGAAAAATTATCAATATCGACGAAGAAAAATGCAACGGCTGCGGACTATGCATTCCCGAATGCAAAGAAGGCGCGCTGCAGATTATCGATGGCAAGGCACGCCTCATAAGCGACCTATTCTGCGATGGCCTGGGCGCTTGCATAGGCCACTGCCCCGAGGATGCCATCACAATTGAAGAGCGCGACACTGAGCCTTACGACGAGCGCAAAGTGATGGATACGCTGCTCAATCAGCCGCGCAGCGTAATGAAGGCGCATCTGGAGCATCTGATTGATCACGGCGCAACGGAATATTACGACGAAGCGATCGAATACCTAAAGGAAAAGGGTATCCCCAATCCCGTGTTGCAGATGGGCAATAGCCACGCCAAAAGCGGAGGATCTTGTCCGGGCACGAAAATGATGAGCCTTTCGTCAGCTAAAAAGAAAGCAAATCCGGACAAATCCGGTACGCAATATCCATCACAACTCGGCCAGTGGCCTGTGCAGTTGCATTTGGTGTCGCCGAATGCGCCGTATTTCAAGGATCAGGAACTCGTAATTATGTCCACCTGCGGGCCTTTGGCCTCGGCAAATGTCCATGAGGATTACCTCGCCGGACGCGCTGTAGTTGTAGCCTGTCCCAAGCTGGACTACACCGATCCGTACACCGAAAAACTCGCATCGATCTTTGCAAATTCCCGAACTCCGAAAGCAATAGTCGTCCGCATGGAAGTACCATGCTGCGGCGGACTAACTCAATTCGCGCTTAATGCTGCCAAAATGAGCGGCGCCGATGTCGAAATCGAAGAACACGTCATGGCAGTCGATGGCTCTCTTAAAAGCAAAAATATTTTGTATTCACCCGAAAAAGAAACCGTAATCCAATAAGGAGGAAATTATGGCAAAAGAAACAGATAAGATGATTATTGCAAAAACCGCCGACCTCGCAGGGCTGGCAGATTACCAGGATTCGTCTATCATAAGCCGCACGCTGGTCAACAAAAACAAGGGCACAATCACCCTGTTCGCATTCGACAAAGGCCAGTCGCTCTCGGAGCACACTGCCCCATTCGACGCATTGGTACAGATACTCGACGGAACGGCAGAAATCACAATTAATGGCGAGAAACATGACGTCACAGCAGGCGAAATCATACTCATGCCGGCGAATGACCCACATGCGGTGATTGCAAATGAGAAATTCAAAATGCTGCTGACTATGATTAAGGCATAAATCATTTTTTTATATTATTTTTATATTAATAATTAATTAATCAAGGAGTACATATGTATTGTTTTCAGTGCCAGGAAGCGACCAACGGAGTCGCCTGCAAGGCAAAAGCAGGATATTGCGGCAAAACCGACGAGGTAGCAGATCTGCAGGATCTTATAGTATATTTATGCAAAGGCGTGGCATGGTATGCCCAAAAAGCAAGGAAAGCAGGAATAGAGACTAAACATTGGGACAAGTTAATTTTAGACAATCTCTTCCTGACCGTTACCAACGTGAATTTCGACCCGAAAGATCATTATATAAGAGTTGAAGAGATTATCAAAGAAAGAGACGAGCTGAAAAGCGCAATTGAGGATAAGGGCAAAACATTCTCCCAGGATAATCTCCCGGAATGCACTGTCTGGACGGCAAACACCAAAGATCAGATGCGCGAGAAAGCCGAAGAGGTCGGAGTGCTCAATACAGAAAACGAAGACATACGCTCGCTCCGCGAATTAGTTACTTACGGAATTAAAGGCATTGCCGCCTATGGCGAGCATGCATTCAATCTTGGCTATACAAGCGATGCAGTATTCGAATTCGTCGAAAAAGGCCTTGCCGCCACGCTTGACGATTCGCTCGGCGCTGACGAACTGACCGCCCTTGTGCTCGAAACCGGAAAATTCGGCGTCGAAACAATGGCTCTGCTCGACAAGGCGCACAACGAAACATACGGCCATCCGGAGATCACAAAAGTAAATCTCGGCGTGCGCAACCGCCCGGCTATCCTCATTAGCGGCCATGACATGAAGGATATGGAAGAGCTGCTCAAACAGACCGAAGGCACCGGCGTGGATGTATATACCCACAGCGAAATGCTGCCGGCGCATTATTATCCCGCATTCAAAAAATATGACCATTTCGTGGGTAATTATGGCAATTCATGGTGGCGCCAGGTAGAGGAATTCGAAACATTCAACGGCCCGATACTCTTCACCACCAACTGCCTTGTGCCGCCGAAGAAGAAATCCACCTACGGCGACCGCGTTTATACCACCGGGCCGGTCGGATTCAGCGGATTTAAGCATATTCCCGGCCGTGAGAACGGCAATCCTAAGGACTTCTCCGTAATAATCGAGCACGCGAAGAAATGTCTGTCGCCCGAAGAAATCGAAACCGGCGAAATCGTCGGCGGATTTGCTCATCACCAGATCGAGCAGCTTGCCGATAAGATCGTGGATGCCGTGAATACCGGCGCAATCAAAAAATTCTTCGTGATGGCCGGATGCGACGGGCGTATGAACTCGCGCGAATATTACACCGAATTCGCAGAAAAATTGCCCAAGGACGCCGTCATACTCACCGCAGGCTGCGCAAAATATCGCTACAACAAGCTGCCGCTCGGCGATATCGGCGGCATCCCGCGAGTAATTGACGCAGGCCAGTGCAATGACTCATATTCGCTTGCTGTCACCGCGCTGAAGCTGATGGAAGTATTCAACAAGGGCGACGTCAACGATTTGCCAATCGAATATAACGTTGCTTGGTACGAACAAAAAGCAGTCATCGTGCTTCTGGCCCTGCTCTACCTTGGAGTAAAGAATATCAAGCTCGGGCCGACTCTGCCTGCATTCCTTTCGCCTAATGTGGCAAAGGTTCTCATCGAGCAGTTCGGAATCTCCGGCATCGGCGAAGTGGAAGACGACGTCAAGCTGATGATGAGCGCATAAATATATATTCGCCAAAATCATGGCCGCTTTCGGAATTCACCGGGAGCGGCTATTTATTATATAGAATTATCGAATTGATTTTCAGAAATTCCGAAAATTCGATATTTTGCAATTCTTTATAATACACACAGACAAATATCTCAAGTGGCGAAGCGAAAGATCGATGTTATCATAATTTCTTATAACACACGAGATTACACACTCGAGTGCATTCGCTCCGTCAAGCTGACCACAAATGACTTTACCACCGGAATAATCGTTGTCGATAACGCCTCCTCCGACGACACTATCGAGGCCATCCACACGGAATTCCCCGATGTAGAAATAGTTATCAACAAAAAAAATCTCGGATACGCAGCGGCAATCAATCGCGGCGCTGAGGCGTCCGATGCCGAATATCTGATACTCTCAAATTCGGACGTGGTTTTCCACCGAAATGCAATCGATTTGCTGGTGGAGTATCTCGAATCTCACCCATTCGCGGGCACAGCCGGACCGCAGCAGTACTACCCCGACGGGAGCTGGCAATATAGCTTCAACCGCTTTCCCGGAGCCATACTTGCGGTAAAGGATATTTTGTTCATATCCGCGATTGAGCGCAAATTTCATAAACTAACGAATAGATTTAACATATTCAAACATCCCCGCCGGGTGGATTATACCGATGGCGCGGTAATCGCGGTTCGTCACAGCGATTTTCTCGAAGCCGGAGGATTCGACGAATCGTATTTCTTTTATTCGGAGGAAACTGATTTTTGTCGGAAAATGATCGAATCGGGACATAAAAATTCTTTTATTCCGAAATCCAAAGTCACCCACCACCGCGGCGCAAGCACCGGAGCATCGATACCGCATGAAAAGAATATCCGAATGCAGATACAGTCACAGATTCATTTTTGCGATAAATGGCTAAGTCCCGCATCTGCATGGTTTTACATCACATTCGACAAGTATTATTATCTGATACTGGCGTGGCTGCTTCGACTTGCATACGTATTTGTGGGAAGCGATCGGCGGCAGAATTTCCGCCAGAAAATCATGTCATTGATCAAATACTTCGAAATCTGGAAAGAAGCAGTTAAACCGGACAAATAAATCTCAATAAATGCATGATTTTTTCGTTCTCAAGGGCGTAAAAAGATTTGCAAATCTCGCACATATTTTGCTAAATTTGTACTTTCTTATGCACGCTTTTATAAAGCATATTGTTTTTAAATTATACCATACTTTGGAGGATTTACCATGGCTTTAATGATCACAGACGAATGCATCAACTGTGCCGCCTGCGAACCGGAATGCCCGACAGAAGCAATTTACGAAGGCGACGAAATTTTCGAAATCGATGCCGAAAAATGCGTCGAATGCGAAGGTTATTTCGACGAACCGCAGTGCCAGGAAGTTTGCCCGGTTGATTGCTGCGTGCCGGCCGAATAATCACATGGTTTAATATATGCCCGATTATAGGGCAGACAATTTGCCGGCCATCGTGCCGGCATTTTTTATTTTCCATAGGATTTATATGATTTCATTTCAGGGCGATATTTATATAAAGGATGGAATTATCTCCGACCTGAGTCCAGGCGCCGGCTATGTCAGAATAATTTCCGAAGGTCTCGACCGCCGATTCGAAAACGCATGGGCATATCCCGGCATTGTCGATACTCATGGCCATATCGGAGCGCTCGGAGCACGTCTGACAGAACCCGATCTCTCCCAAGCCCGGAGTGCAGAATTAAGCGTCGGAATCGTATCGGACAGCGGCATAACCCGCGGCGACTGGATTTATGCACGCGGCTGGAATCAGGAGCTGTGGCACGACAATTCATTCCCGGATAAATATATACTTGATAAGAAATTTGGCGATTCGCCAGCGTTTTTTGTGCGGATCGACGGCCATGCGGCCTGGGTCAATTCGGCTGCGCTGCGGCTGGCAGGGATTTCGTCCGAAACCAATTCTCCCCCCGGCGGCGAAATCCTCCGCGACAAAAACGGCAGGCCCACGGGAATCCTGCTCGATACGGCAATGGATTTGGTCCGACGGCTGATTCCTGATTATGCGGAAGCTCAGATCGAGGAATTCTATCGCGCGGGGCTTGATGCTTGCGCCGATGCAGGACTCACCGAAGTGCACGCAATGGACGTCAGTCCGGAGAGGCTCGAATTACTAAAGAGATTGGATGAGCGGGGTGAATTGCCAATCCGGCTGCAATGCTATATCAAAGCTCAGGAGGACGAATGGCGAATCGCAAGGGTCGAGCCATTCGATGGCGAAATGCTAAGCGTGCGGGGCCTGAAATTCTACGCCGACGGCGCCCTCGGATCGCGTGGAGCTGCAATGATAGAGCCTTACTCGGACGCGCCCGGAAGCAGCGGACTACTGCTCATAAATCCTGATGTGCTATACACTAAGGCGCTGAAGGGCGTCGAAATGGGATTCGATATCGCAGTCCACGCAATCGGCGATGCGGCCAACCGGATGGTTCTGGATGTTTACCATAAAATTCGCCGTCAGATCGGTTTTAATTCAAAAAATATCCTGAGAATCGAGCATGCCCAGCATGTACATCCCGATGACCTTCCCCTCTTTGCGGAAATCGGCGTCATTCCCTCGGTTCACCCGATGCACTGCATCACGGATGCCGCCACGATGACACGGCGCCGACTCGGCAATCGCTGCGATTATGCATACCCGTGGAAAAGCTTTATAAATGCAGGCGTTAACCCGGCCGGCGGCTCGGACTTCCCGATAGAGCCGCATAACCCGCTGACCGGGATTGATGCATTCGTACGCAGAGCCCCCGCGGGCAGCAACGAGGCATGGTACCCCGAAGAACGCTTATCCCGGCGCGAGGCGTTGCTGGCATATACATATTGGGCGCATGCGGCTGCGGGAAATTCTTCGCGGCGAGGGAGTATCGAAAAAAATATGGACGCAGATATAACGATACTCGACAAAGATATAATAAGCTGCGGGAATCAGGAAATCAATGAAACACAAGCGCTTGGGACAACCGCCAGAGGTAAGCTTAGAGAGAAGAACAATTAATATACAAAATAATTTTCAAAGCATAAACAAATCTTCTAAAATAATTTTGACATTAATATAAAATAAGTTATATTGCGAATCTCTGCAAAATGCGGAGTATATATTTATATAAATGTAATTCACTGTTTTTCTCATAACAAACAAATTTTTTTTAATGGAGGATGTTAATGTCTAACAATTCCGGTAACACTCCAGAAACCGCAGAAACAAATCAAAACAATCCAATGGAAGGCATTGAGCCCAAAGAGCGCTATGTAGCCGAAAAAAAACGGCAATCCGTTGCCGAACTTATGGAATTCGGCTTCAATGAGCTCGAAATGCAGGCAGACCAGTTTGCCGAGCTTTCCGAAAAAACTATCAAAAGCATCAAAGAAGACGAATTAGTCGAGGGCAAAATCGTCGAACTCACAAAAGACGAAGTCCTTGTCGATATCGGATTCAAATCGCTTGGCGTGGTTCCCCGCGCAGAGCTTCTCAATGCCGAAACTTATAAAGTGGGCGACAAAGTGGACGTATTCATCGAAAAAATCGAAGACGTCAACGGCCGCCTCATTCTTTCCCGCCGTAGAGCGGACTTCATGAGAATCTGGGAAGACATCCTCAAGCTTTACGAAACTCAGGAAATTGTCCAGGTTAAAATATTACGCCGCATCAAAGGCGGTATGGTAGTGGACCTGATGGGCATCGAGGCATTTTTGCCCGGCTCGCAGATCGACGTCCGTCCGGTTCGCGATTTTGACGCATGGGTCGGCCGCACTATCGACGTCCGCGTGGTGAAGGTCAACCATCCGAGCGAAAACGTTGTGGTCAGCCACAAAGTCCTGCTCGAGGAGCAGCTCGCCGAGCAGCGTGCCGAAATTATGAACAAACTCGAAAAAGGCCTCGTGCTCGAGGGCACAGTCAAAGCTATCTCCGACTTCGGCGTATTCGTCGATCTCGGCGGTGTTGACGGCCTGGTGCATATCACCGATCTCAGTTGGGGCCGCGTGACCCATCCTTCCGAAATCGTCAAACTCGACGAGACCGTCAAGGTCGTCGTGCTTGATTTCGACGAGAACAAAAAACGCATTTCGCTTGGTATGAAGCAGCTTACGCCCCATCCGTGGGATACCATCGGCGACAAATACGAAAAAGGCACCAAGGTCACCGGCAAAGTTGTCAGCCTGACCGACTACGGCGCATTTATCGAAATCGAAAAAGGCATCGAAGGCCTTATCCATATAAGCGAAATGAGCTGGACTCAGCACGTCAAGCACCCCTCGCAGATCGTCTCGATGGGACAGCTAGTCGATGCAGTTGTGCTCAATATCGACAAAGAAGAGAAAAAACTTGCGCTCGGCATGAAACAGCTCGAGCCCGATCCCTGGGAAGATCTGATGAAGAAATACCCGGTGGAAAGCAAGCACACAGGCATCGTTCGCAACCTGACCAATTTCGGCGTGTTCGTCGAGCTTGAGCCCGGCGTTGACGGCCTGGTGCATATCAGCGATCTCTCGTGGACTAAGAAGATCCGCCACCCCGGTGAATTCGTCAAAAAAGGCGAAGAGCTCGAAGTCGTCGTTCTCTCGATCGATCCGGAACAGCGCCGCATCGCGCTTGGCCATAAGCAGATCAAAGATAATCCGTGGGATTATTTCGAAGATAAATATAATGTCGGCGCCGAAACCGAAGCCCGCATTGAACGCATCATCGAAAAAGGCGTAATTGTCGAACTTCCCGACGGAGTCGATGGATTCGTGCCGGTATCGCAGCTTTCGTTCGCACCGGTTCGCAATATCAGCGAATACTTCAAGGTGGACGACGTACTGCCGCTGAAGGTTGTCGAATTCGATAAGGATTCCAAGAAAATTGTGCTCTCCGTGGTCGAAAGCCTCCGCGGCAAAGACCAGGCAGACATCGACGCATATAACGCCGCTCACCCGGTGCCGAACGCGGATCGTCTCGCAGGCGGAGAATCCACTCAGGAAACCGAACAGCCCGCACCGGAAGCCAAAGAAACCGAGGCTCGTCCGGAAGCAGCAAAATCCGAAACAGAAGCTCCGGCTGAGGTCACTGCTCCGGCTGAAGAAGCACCCGCAGTGACTGAATCGCCCGCCGAGGAAACCCCTGAAGTGAAGCCCGAAGCAGCGCCCGAATCCGGCGAGCCGCGCGGCGAATCCGAAGAGGAATCCGGCGAAGAAAAACCGGAATAATCTAAGAATAAATCACGCAATTAAGCGTTTACATAAGGGCAGGCCACAGCGGTCTGCCCTTTGTTTTTTATTTAAAAACCTTCCGGATATAAATATGTTCAGAATAGCTCTGATTACCATCGGCGACGAAATATTGATAGGCCAGACTGTGGACTCAAATGCCGCCTGGATTGCATGGCAGTTCACCGGCCTTGGCGCCGAAGTATATCGCCATACCGCGATTGCCGATTCGCGCGATGAGCTTTTCGAGGCGCTCGACCGCCGCATACCCGAAGCCGACCTCGTGGTGCTGACCGGAGGCCTCGGCCCTACTGAGGACGATATAACAAAAGATGTGCTGACAGAATATTTCGACGATAAGCTTGAAATGAATAAAGAAATTCTGAATTATTTAAAAGAATTTTTCGATAAAAGGGGATTTGAATTCACCGAGCGCATTCAGCGCCAGGCATTGCTTCCCACTAAATGCAAGCCGCTTGCGAATCATGTCGGAACTGCTCCGGGTATGCTGTTCGACATCGGCGGGAAACGCGTGATTTCGCTCCCGGGCGTTCCTGCCGAAATGAAATACATTATGCAAAATTCCGCTATACCTTATGTGGATCAATTGATTACTGAGGGCAATCATAAAGTCTCGCTCTATCGAACATTACAGACTACCGGAATCCCCGAATCGAAGATAGCCGATCTTGTGGGCGACCCTTCGGAAATCCCCGGCGACGTCAGGCTGGCATACCTCCCCTCCTACCGCGGAGTTAAGATTAGAATCGGAGTAAAGGACGACACAAAAGACAACGCAGGCAAACGGCTCGACCGGGCCGAAAAATATTTATACGAAAAAGCTGGTAAATATATATATACCAAAGGTGGGACCGATCTGACCGACGCGGTCGGCAAGCTGCTCATCGAGCAGGACAAAACGCTCGCTGTAGCGGAATCCTGTACGGCCGGGATGCTCGGAGCGGCAATCACCGAAACCCCGGGTAGCAGTGGGTACTTCACAGGCGGCGCAATAACATACAGCAACGAGGCCAAAATGCACATCATGGGGGTGCAGGAGCATACTCTGATAGATTATGGCGCTGTCAGCGAACAAACGGCAATGGAAATGGCAGAAGGCATCCGCAAGCGATTCTTCACTGATTTCGGCATCGGGATTACGGGGATCGCCGGACCGGGCGGAGGGACTGAGGAAAAGCCCGTGGGCACGGTCTGGATCGGCCTTTCGCGGGAAGGCAAGACATTTGCAAAAAAATATAATTTCGGGAACGACCGCGCTGTCAATCGCGAACGCTCCGTCGGGATGGCGCTCACGATGCTGCTAAACGAACTACGCGGCTAATCAGCGGTCGGCGATTTTTGCGTGCAGCTTTTTGATAATATCGCTGGTTGTCGTCGTAAACAAAAACGGCAGCAAAGCATGGATAACGCTTGCGAATACGCCTGCAATCATCCAGAAAGTAAAACTCAGAGCGAATCGGGCGTGCTGCCAGTAGCTCATGCCGACTTCTCGCGGATGTTCGGTAAACGGATTTGGCATTTATGTTTCTCCTAAATTTTATATTAACTACGGCTAATTAAGTAAATTATTTAATTATTTCAAACAAAATATGAAAATTCTGGCAATCGAATCATCTTGCGACGAGACTTCCGCAGCTGTTATCAGCGATTCGCGGACTCTGAGCAATATTATATCATCTCAGACTTTCCATAGCAAATTCGGCGGAGTGGTGCCCGAACTGGCTTCCCGCGCTCACTTGCAGAGAATCAATCAAATAACCATAGAAGCCCTAAAAGCGGCAGAAACAACCACACAGGAAATTGACGCAATCGCGGTTACCAGCGAGCCGGGCCTGGTGGGATCGCTCGTAGTGGGCGCAAATTTTGCAAAGGGGCTGGCAATCAAATACGGGCTGCCGATTATCCCGGTCAATCACATCGAAGGCCATCTTTATTCGGGCTGCCTGACTAATCCGGGGCTGAAGTTCCCGTTTGTGACGCTTGTTGTGAGCGGCGGTCATACATCCCTTTTTTATGTTGAATCATTTTCGAAATTTTCAGTTCTCGGCTCGACTATCGACGACGCAGCGGGCGAAGCATTCGACAAAATAGCAAAACTGGTCGGGCTAAAGTATCCCGGCGGGCCGCTGATCGATAAGCTGGGCAGGCAGGGCAATCCGAAGCGCTACGAATTCCCGCGGTCGATGATCCGAAGCGGCAATTTCGATTTCAGCTTCAGCGGGCTTAAGACCTCGGTCAGGTATTTCGTCGAACGTGAATTCCCAAGTGGCGTGCCCGAATCTGAGCTGCCCGATCTGTGCGCATCGGTACAGTCTGCCATCGTAGATGTTTTGGTCAAAAAGACGATTGACGCCGCGGTCAGCCGCAATGCGGAAAATGTCGTAATCGCCGGCGGTGTATCCGCCAATTCGGAGCTGCGACGGAAGATGACCGAAGCGTGCGAAAAGCGCGGAATGGGATTCGTCGCCCCCGAGATGCAGATTAGTATGGACAACGCAGCGATGATCGGCTATATCGCCGAAAAGCGGTTCGCCGAGGCGTCCGCGGAAGATTTCCGTCGTCTGGACTTTGCTGTCGATCCCGGTGCACTGCGGGCTCCGCGCAAAAAGAAAAAGAAGAGACAATCCACATAAATCATTTAATTTAATATAATTATTAAAACTGCGGACTTAATATTGAAAGCTGATTTATCAAAATACGGAAAATTCATCGCCGCATGGGCGCTGTTGTTAATGATTTCTTTTATGCCCGCTATTGCGGAATCCTATATAATCAAAATCCGGCCGGGATCGGACGCAAAACAAAAATTGCAGAGCCAGTTCCCGGAAATGATTAATGTATTCGATAACTTACTTTCCGATCGTATTAAAATCAATCGCGATTCGCCGCTATCCGCCGTGCAGAACCGCGCACTCGACAAGCTTTCGGGATATTATATCATCGAAACGGTGCCGGGGCGATCAATTCAGGATATTATCTCCGAAATCACATCCACCGACGGCGTTATCTCTATTGAACCCAATTATTTATATCACACCGAGCAAATCGGTCTTGCCCCGAATGACTCGGCATATAAATATCAATGGGGGCTCGGTGCAATCAATATCGAGGAGGCCTGGCAGCGGGCTTCGGGCGATGGAGTGCTGGTGGGCGTCGTCGATACAGGTATCGACTGGGAGCATCCCGACCTTAAAAATAATTTATATATTAATCCGCAGGAAGACATCAACGGCAATGGGCGTTTCGATCCGTGGAGCAGCTCCGAATCACGAGATGGCGTCGCCGGCGACCTAAACGGCATCGACGACGACGGCAATGGCTACCCGGACGACGTAATCGGCTATGATTTTGTGAATCAGGACGTTCGTAATCTTGGCGACGCCTCGGGACGCGACCCACTGCCAGCCGACGAGCACAGCCATGGCACGATAGTATCCGGTGTAATCGCCGCAGAACGGAATAATAAAATCGGGATTGCAGGAATTGCTTATAATTCAAAAATTCTGACCGCCCGCGGACTGGACGCCAATGGCGCAGGCGAAGCGGACGACATCGCCCAGGCTATCGTATACTGCGCATTGCAGGGAGCCGATGTTATAAATTTCAGCTTCGGCGAGCCATATGTATCGTCAATCATGCAGGATGCTATCGACTTTGCCGCATCGATGGGCTGCGTGATGGTGTCCTCATCAGGCAATAATGGCTGGGACCGACGGCATTTTCCTTCGGATCATGACAATGTCATCAGCGTGGGAGCGGTGAACAGCGATGGCCTTCGAGATTGGCGCAGCAATTACGGATCGCATCTCGATCTGACTGCCCCCGGCGTGAATATCATTACAACAAATCTCGGCGGCGGATATCGTCCGGCGACCGGCACTTCGCTTGCGGCGCCGCATGTTTCCGGAGCCGCGGCGCTATTGCTTCAGAATAATCCTGATTTTACGCCACAGGAGGTTCGTGGTTTGCTTCGAGCAAGCGCTCGTGACGCCGGTGAAAGCGGTTGGGATCAGTATTTCGCAAGTGGAATACTTGACGCTGCCAAATTGCTTGAATTCAGAGGGATTACGGAAATCGTAATTGATTATCCCAAAAATGAAGATGAATTCAGCCGCGATCTGTCCACCGAAATTCCGATAATCGGCACGATTGCCACTCCCCTGCTTGATAAAATTGAAATATATATCGGCGAAGGCATCAATCCCAGGCCGGCCTCCGACAAACTTGATCCCTGGTCTTTTATAAACGAGGGTTTTACGGTAAAGAATGACACAATTGCCAAAATATCAACTGCCGGATTGCGAGATACCGTTTATACCGTGCGCGTTCTGGCCTATTTGAAAAATAATAACACGATCGAGGAGCGGATTAATATTTATTTATATTCGGATAATTCTTCGAATGAATTCGTCAGCTTCCGCCAGTTCGAAGCGCTAAATCGCGAGAAGCGACTCCCCGCTGTGGCAGCGGCCACTTCTATGAGGTCGCAGCTATCGATTATGTATCGCCCGGAAAATTCGACCGATGAATATCATTCCGCGAGCGAAAAAGAATTTATGACACGCAATCATCTGCTGCTGCTCGACAGAGCAGAGCCGGGAATTGCCTACGAAGCTATTGCAGTCGCACGATTGCAGAATGGCGATACGATCAGCCGCTCGTTTACTTTTGCGCTGCCGGACGAAAAAGTCGTAACCGGGCAGTTTGCGCGAAAAGATTATTCGCTGCCGCCCGGTTATCTGTGCCCCCAGGTGGCGGATTTATACCAGCCCGGACAGCCGGTGATTGCGCTTAATGAATTAACAAATTACTTCTGGAATAATATTAAAACATTCGAATTCGCGGATGGCGATTTTACGGAAAAAGACGAATCTTACGAAAGCTGGATACCCGCCGGCATGGGCGAGTCCAACGGCGACGGCATCCCGGAGATTCTCGCTTTTACGGATGCTATGACCCGGCTGTATCAATCGACTAACCCTGGCGGCAATCCATTCGAATCGATAATATTTGCCGATCAGATTTATAGAAATTTCTGGGCGGCAACGATGTATGACCTGACCGGCGACGGCCTTGACGAAATCATCGCATACTCCGACACATCATTTATCGCATATACTTTCGCCCAGGGCGCATATCAGCCACTCGCTATCGCCACCAGCGAAGGCAAGTTCAAATATATCGGCACCTTCCCGGGCCATGCTATCGGCGATTTCGACGGCGACGGGAATATCGAGCTTTGCCATGGCAGCAGCCGCGGGTATTTATATATATATGAATATAAAAATGGCAATTTTTCGCGTGAATTTATTGATTCTAACGGAGTTGACTTTACAAATCAGTTTCTCGCTTCGGCGGATGTTGACGGCGACGGTTCGCCCGAAATTTTCTCCGCGATTTACGGCTCCGACCTGCTGTTCAAGAACTATCCGGACGACAGCAAAGCTATGTGGCGGCTGAGATTACTGAAAAGCAAAGGCCCGAATCAGTATGAATATGTCTGGGAGGACTTTATATGGGGAGGCCGGACGGGCGTGGGCTACCGCAATGGATTCTCGGCGGGAGATATTGACGCCGATGGCACTGACGAGATTATCGCCGCAACTTTTCCGGATTTATATATATTTAAATGGGATGATTCGCAAAAACGGCTGAAAACGATCTGGCGATATCCGAATTCATTCAGCAATGCGGCAGTAGTATATGATTTTGATAAAAATGGGATTAACGAATTCGGTTTCTCGACGGGATTTGATACATATTTCTATGAATTCGAAAAAGACTACGAAGGCCCCGGTCGACCCACCGGCATAGAAGGTTATGCGACCGATGCCACAACAGCGCTGATCCACTGGGAGGCATCGCCTGATGCGGAGGAATACGAGGTGTATTCGGTCGATTTCTCCGGGCCGCAGCCAACAGTCACTCTTCTCGGAGATACCGACACAACGGAGTTTACAGCACCGGACCTGGCGCCGAATGATTATCACAATTTTACTGTGCGGGCGGTGAATAATTCGCTTAATCCGGCGGCAAGTAATTTTTCGAATGTAATTGAGATATATACGCATGACCCTATTAGGCCGGCTGCGGCAACAGCCTCTGGCCATCGCGAAATCATTGTTTCTTACGACGGCAAGCTGGCCAATCTGAGCATCCCGTCGCTGAAGTTCCGGCTTGAGCCCCGCGCGGGATTTGCGATTTATCCCCGCTCGGCGATTCCTTCGACCGATACTTCGGTGACTCTGGTATTCAGCGGAGAAATCGCCGATGGATCATATACCCTACATGCCGGCATTTTCCCGGATTTTTATGATTCGCCGACTATCGCCGGGGAGCTGGATGTTAATGTAGAATTTCCGGATGAACCGAAAGAATTATATCTGAAGCAGCTTATCACAAATATTCCGCAAAATAATATTCGCATAATTTATTCAGAGCCGGTCGATCCGGCCGGAGCGCAGACTCCCTCAAATTACGATTTGCAACCGATCGGCGAAATTATATCCGCAACTGTGGCAAGCGATAATTCGTCGGCGGTCGATCTCTCGATAAGCGGATTCGTCGGAACTCTTGCTCGTGGCAGAAATTATACGATCACGGTCAGCAATGTCAACTCGGCAAGCGGCCGCGGGATCACCACAGGGCCGGGTAATACCCTGGGCTTCGTGTTTTCACCCGAGCGGCCCGATCCGTATGTATATCCGCATCCGATTAAATTCGATAAAATGGATAATATTTATTTTGCGAATATTCCCAATCAATCAAAAGTATATATAATGAAAATCAACGGCGAATTGCTCCGGACTCTGACCGAAACCGATGGCAATGGCGGGGTTGAATGGAATGGTAAGGACAATCGCGGCGCCAGACTCGAGCCGGGAGTATATTTATATAAAGTCGAATCGCCATCGGATGGCAGGTTTGTAACGACCGATCTGAAAAAAATCATGATTATTCCTTAATAATCTGCCGCTGATACGTTTATAATTATAAAGCTTTTCGAATAAAAGTGAGGATTTATGCTGAAATTTAAAAATATTCTTGTCCCTACTGATTTTTCCAAAGAATCCCGCGCGGCTTTCGATTATGCCCGCGAGCTTGCCAAAAACAGCGATGACGCCCGCGTGCATTTCCTGCATGTGATCGAGCTGACCACTTATCCGATCAACATCGGGCTGTCGCAGTCCGCGATGGAGGAGCTAAGACAGCGCCACATCGATGATGCTAATAAGAAGCTCCGGGAATACATCAAGGACTTCGAAAAAGATGACATCATTTGTGATTCTGTTGTGCTGCAGGGCAAATCGGATGAAGCCATTCTGAAATACACAAAAGATCATCGGGTGGATGTTATCTGCATCGGAACTCATGGCCGCAGCGGATTCGAGCATCTGATGATAGGCAGCACTACCGAGAAAGTCATCCGCAAGGCAGACTGTCCGGTTCTTGCGATTAAGCTATCGAAAAAATAATTATATAATCCGGACTTCCGGCTGAAGTCTGATACGGAATTTCTCTTCGACGGAATCCTGAATATCCCGCGAAAGCTGCAGTATGTCGCTGCCACTGGCATTCCCGCGATTGATAAGTATCAGTGCGTGATTTTCGTAAACGGCGGCGTCGCCAACGGAGCGGCCCTTCCAGCCGCACTGCTCAATCAGCCAGCCGGCGGAAATCTTCATATTGCCTGGGTCGGCTGCGAATGAAGCAATTTGCGGATAATCTTTTTTGATTTCATTGAACAGTTGCATATCGATGACAGGATTCTTGAAAAAGCTGCCGGCATTGGGGATTGCCTGCGGATTTGGTATTTTCCGCTGACGCAGGTGACAGACCGTCTCGAATACGTAGCGGGCATCGGGTTTGACGACAACGAATTTCTCGACTTCGCTTTTCAGCTCGTGATAGCTGAGATTCAGGGCTGATTGCTTGGGCAGGCGGTAGCGCACTGCGGTGACGATGAATTTATCCCTCAATTCGTTTTTGAATATCGAATCGCGGTAGCCGAAACGGCATTCGTCTTTCGCGAAATGCCGTATTTCGCCGGATTCGATATCTATTCCGCTGAGCGAATGGAAGAAATCCTTTTGCTCGACTCCGTATGCGCCAATGTTCTGCACGGGAGCCGCACCAACTTTACCCGGGATAAGCGCCAGATTTTCCAGTCCATAATAGCGATTTTTGACGCAGATATCCACGAATTCGTGCCAGTTCTCCCCTGCCGCGGCCTCCATGACGACGAAATCTGCATCGATCTCGACCATATGCATTCCGCGAAGATTTATATATATAACAATTCCGGGGAAGTCCTTAGTAAACAGCAGATTCGACCCCTCGCCTATTATCAGCACCTGATTTTCGTGGAATTCCGGGCTTTCGATTATGCTTTTCAGCTCGGTATTATTTGTGGCTTCGGCGAATAATGCGGCCTTTGCATCTACGGCGAATGTATTATATTTTCTCAGCGAAAAATCTTTGCGGAAATTCATCTTTCAATTCCTAATATTAATAAATATGGGGCGACATTGCGCCGCCCCTTATATATGTACAAATCGTCAATTATTTCACATTCGGGCCGAGCATATTCTCCGGCCTGACTTTCTCGTCGAATTCCTCGCCGGTCAATATTCCAAGCTCGATAGCGGCTTCGCGGAGCGTTCCGCCGGTGCTGTGCGCATGCTTGGCGATCTTTGCTGCGTTGTCGTATCCAATATGCGGATTGAGAGCCGTCACCAGCATGAGAGTATTTTCGAGATAATACTGAATTTTCTCTTTGTTGGGCTCGATACCGGCCGCGCAGTGGTTATTGAACATCATACAGGTATCCGACAAGAGGCGCGAGCTTTGCAGGAAATTATATATCATAACGGGCTTGAAAACATTCAGCTCGAAATTGCCCTGCGATCCCGCAAAATTGATCGTTGCGTCGTTGCCCATTACCTGGGCCGCGACCATCGTCATTGCCTCAGACTGCGTGGGATTGACCTTGCCGGGCATGATTGACGATCCGGGCTCGTTGGCCGGGATGATAAGCTCGCCGATGCCGCAGCGCGGACCCGAGGCCAGCCAGCGGATATCGTTAGCCAGCTTCATAAGCGATGCTGCGATGGTTTTGAGGGCGCCGTGGGCAAATACCAATGCGTCGTGCGCGGCAAGCGCCTCGAATTTATTCGGCGCGCTGATAAACGGCAGACTGGTCATATCTGCGATTTCTTTGGCTGCCCTGTCTGCAAATTCCGAATGCGTGTTAAGACCTGTGCCGACGGCTGTTCCGCCAAGCGCGAGCTGATATATATGCGGCAATACGAGATTGACGCGCTCGATTGCGTTATCGAGCTGCTGGACATATCCCGAAAACTCCTGCCCCAGCGAAAGCGGAACGGCGTCCATCAGATGGGTGCGCCCCACTTTAATGATGTCCTTGAATTCATCGGCTTTCTGGTTGAGCGTTGTGCGGAGCATTGCCAGCGCGGGCAGCAGACGTTTGTTTAGGTCTTCAGCAGCAGCGATGTGCATCGCTGTGGGGAAAGTATCATTGGAGCTTTGCGATTTGTTAACATCATCATTGGGATGGACGGGCGATTTGGAGCCCATCTCGCCTCCGGCCATTTCGATAGCGCGGTTGGCAATCACTTCGTTGGTGTTCATATTGGACTGGGTGCCCGAGCCGGTCTGCCATATCGAAAGCGGGAAATGCTCGTCGAGCTTGCCTTCGATGACTTCGTCGGCGGCTTTGATGATAAGCTCGGCTTTGTCTTTTGGCAGCTTGCCGAGGTCGGCATTGACAATTGCGGCTGCTTTTTTAAGGATACCCATAGCGCGGATAACTTCGCGGGGCATTTTTTCGGTGCCGATTGCAAAATGGATTAAAGAGCGTGCGGACTGGGCGCCCCAATATACATTGGCTGGTACGCTGATTTCGCCCATGGAGTCTTTCTCGGTGCGTGTTTTCATAAGACTATTCCGGAATGCTTAATTGAACATGATTATTTATCGGGTGATACGGATTATGTTCGATGAAATAAAAGATACAAATATTTATTTTAATAATAAAGATAATAATACATAAAGGGGTATAATCGTGGCGATTACTCCCTTAAAGAGTCATTGAAAAACACAGGCGAAAATCTATATTTTTTTATGAGATAGCCAAATTCGCACAACTTATCCACAAAATTCGGAAATAAATGAATTTTATATTATGTTTGTAGTAGTGTTTAATGCAGCGTAAAGTAAAAAACTAACTTCAGAGATTTTTAATGAAATACACCGTTATCGGGGCCGCCCGCAGCGGGGTGGCTGCTGCTATTCTGGCAGCCGGACGCGGCCATGACGTCTTCGTATCAGAAGCCAAACCGCGCGGCGAAACAGAAGCCGCAGCCGATGCACTTGACAAAGCAGGCATTGAAGCCGAATTCGGGGGGAATTCGGATAAATGCTACGACTGCGACGTAATAATTGCTTCGCCGGGCATTCCACCCACCGCGCCTGTCATTCTCGAAGCCGAAAGCCGCGGCATTTCTATCATCAGCGAACTCGAATTCGCCGCCGCGCAGATTAATAATCCGATTATCGCTATCACTGGAACCAATGGCAAAACCACAACCACCGCTCTTACGGAATTCCTGCTGCGAAATTCGTGCAGAAAGGCCATTGCAGTGGGCAATATCGGCACTGCGCTCTCGGCTGTTGTCGACCGGCTCGAACCGGACACAATCGTGGTGGCCGAGGTCAGCAGCTTCCAGCTCGACCGCATCGTCGATTTCCGGCCGGATGTGGCGATTATTACCAATATCACACCGGATCATATCGGCTATCATGGTTCGATGGAAAAATATATCGAAGCCAAATTAAAAATTACCAAAAATCAGACCAAAGATGATCTTTTAATACTGAATTTCGACGACGAAACCTGCCGGGCTATGGCTGCAAAAAGCCGCGCCCGGATTGCATATTTTTCGATGGAGTCGCATGTGGATTGGGGGATCCGCAACGTGGGCGGCAGAATGAACATTATTAGTGATAAGCAGCATGAAGGGGAGACAATTATGCTATTCGAAGAAATTAAAATTCCGGGCGTACACAACGCCTATAATTCAATGGCCGCAGCGCTTGCGGCCCGCGCATTCGAGGTCAGCAACGAAAATATCCGCGACAGCCTGATGAAATTCGCTGGTGTCGAGCACCGACTCGAATTCGTCCGTACGTTCGAAGGCGTGGATTATATTAATGATTCAAAAGCAACGAACGTAAACGCCACATGGTATGCCCTGCGAAGCTACAGGCGGCCTGTTATCTGGATTGCAGGCGGACGCGGCGACAACAATGAGTATTCTCAGCTCGCCGAAGCGGTCGATCAGAACGTCAAGGCAATCGTTGCTATCGGCGAGGAACGCGACGCAATATTTAATTATTTCTGCACCAGGAGGCGCTGCATCAAGGCGGATTCGCTGGCAGATGCCGTCCGTGAGGCACGCGAACTGGCCGATTACGGAGATGTTGTGCTGTTCACACCGGCCTGCAAATCCTTCGATATGTTCATGAATTACGAGCATCGCGGTGAAGTTTACAAAGAAATTGTGTTTTCTCTGGATTAATATAAAATGGCAAAACCATCCGGACACATCGACTGGCTGATACTTCTGCCAATCGTGGGATTGATGCTGTTCAGCATCGCATTTGTTTATAGCGCAAGCGCTTCGATAGCCGAAATGCGCTTTGGCGAACCCGAGCGCCTATTCGTCAACCACGCAATCCGAATATTTATCGGGCTGGTGCTGATCATCATTTTTTCGCGTATTGATTATCATTTCTGGCGGAAATGGTCTAAACCGATCATGTTTATTGCAATCGCTTTGCTGGTGGTGGTCCTATTTGCCGGATACAGCATCAAGGGCGCCTCGCGCTGGCTGTTTATCGGGCCGCTTACGTTTCAGCCCTCGGAGCTGGCCAAATTCGCGCTGGTGCTGCATTTTGCCACAATGCTCGAACGCAAACAGGCGGTTATTAAAAATTTCGAGCGCGGATTCCTGCCATTTTTATTCTGGACTTTATTTGTATGCGCATTGATCGCATTGCAGCCGAATTTTTCGACTGCATTCGTTATTTATTTTATTGCGATGTCGATGATGTTCATAGGCAATACGAATCTTTTGCACCTTGGCGCTACCACGCTTATTGGCGGACTTGTTGCCGCACTCTATGCGGTCTCGGCGCAATACCGCATGCAGCGCATTATGGCATATCTGGGGATGGACCCAAATACGATCGACCCCGAATCGGTCAATTATCAACTCAGGCAGGCGCTGATCGCCCTCGGCAACGGCGGACTCTTCGGTACCGGCCCCGGCCAGAGCCGCCAGAGCAACCTCTTTCTGCCCGAAAGCTATGGCGATTTTATATTTTCTATAATCGGCGAGGAATACGGATTCATCGGCGTGCTTTTGGTTATCGCAACATTTGTGCTGGTATTCTGGCGCGGGATGATGGTCGCGCGGCGTGCTCCGGACGATTTCGGATATTTTCTTGCTGTCGGGATTTTAATCACATTTGCCATATATGTATTTGTCAACGCAGGGGTTAACGTCGGATTGCTGCCAACAACGGGGTTGCCGATGCCATTCGTCAGCTATGGAGGAAGCGCGGTGCTGATATACGCTATGGCTGTGGGCGTACTGCTGAACATCTCCGCGCAATCGGGAATATATCCCCGAGCGGTTGCCCAGGAACCGCCTTCGCTCGAATTTTCAGATGAATAGCCCACGACTCGATTATTTTTATTATCTTAATATAAAATTATTAAATAATTCTGATAAAAAATATGCATCATCCCGATCCAATGGTCAAATTGCAATGGGGACTTAAATATATGTTCCGATCTTTGCTCGCCGCAGCAGTCGTTTTTCTGATCGAATGGTTCTTTGCTAAAAACGACATCACAATTTTCACTGCGCACGGAATAGTGCCGGCGTTTATTTTGGGAATCGGGATTATTTACAGCCTCGTCTTTCCGTTTTTTAAATATAAGCGGTGGATGTTTTCGGTCGATGACCGCGAGATTATTATACAGCGCGGGGTGCTGACTCATATATATACGATCGCGCCGATCGTACGTATCCAGCATATCGACGTTGAGCAGAGCCTGCTCGACCGGATGCTCCAGCTTGGCAAGCTGATAGTCTATACGGCAGGCACTCGCGGGGTTGACCTTACAATCCCGGGATTGCCAATCGATTATGCGGAAATGCTGCGCGACCAATTGAGGAATTATTCTGCAGAAGACGCGGTATGAGCGCCGATCAGCAGAAATATCTGGAGCCCAAACGCCTTGCGCCGATGACGATTATATACAAATTTCTCCAAAGCCTGCCTTCGTTTCTGATTTTTGCAGCGATTGCATTTACTCAGCAAACGATGGAGAACTGGTTCGTGATCGTAGCCTCGGCGTTCTATGCGATATTTGTAGTGCCGGGTGTGATATTGCAGTATTATTATTTCAATTATTACATTACTGATCGGGAATTCGTGATATTCTCTGGTGTTATCAGCCGCAAGCAGCGCAGCATCCGGCTCGACCGCATTCAGAATATATCCACATCGCAGAATATCATACAAAAAATCCTGGGAATTGTACGCATCCAGGCCGAGACTGCCGGCGAATCCGCCAGTGAGGGCGTGCTCGAGTTCGTTAAAAAAACCAACGCCGAAGAGATCGAAACCATCATACGCCGCCACCAGAGGAAAATCCGCGAGGAAAAACCAGTTGCCGAGGAAGCGCCCAATACGGAAGAGACCGCGGAGGAAATTTCCGAAGAAAAGGAAAAAGCTCTGTTTTCAATGAATCTGCGCGATGTGGCAATCTTTGGAGTGATGCGCCTAAGGCCGCTGGTGCTGGTGTTTATCGGCTGGGCTGTATCGATGCTGCAGCAGTTCTATCTCATCCCCGCCCCGGAAGAGCTGATCGGCCGCGAGATGGGCGGCAAGCTGATCACCGAAGCATTCGCAGAGTGGAATATATTACTGCTGATTTTATATTTCCTCGGAGGAATAATCATTGCTCTGACGCTCTCGATAACGATGGATGTGCTGCTCACAATAAACTCATTCTACAATTTCACACTCACACGCGAAGGCGATAAATTATATACAAAGCAGGGGCTTTTCAATACCCGGCGGGGAGCCATCCCGCTTAATAAGCTCCAGATGCTGGTGATATTCACCAACCCCATCCGCCGTAAATTCGGATACTACGGCCTTGCTCTCGAAACCGCAGGTCTGGCAGTCAAGACCACACTGCAGGATATTGCCATTCCATTCTCTACTCGCGAAAAAGTCGAATCGCTCGCTCAGCGCATCCGCGATTTCGAACTTCCGGAGCGGCTCGAAGCGGTATCGCGCAAGACAATCCGCCGGGCTATGTTTCGATATTCGTTTGCTTACATTCCATTGCTTGCGCTTGCGGTGTATTTCACCGGCTGGGGCTGGGCATTATTGATCGCCGCGCCAATACTCTGGTTTGCGGCGGTTCTGCGCTGGCAATACCGCGGCTGGCGTATAGAACGCGATCTTATATTTATCAAGCAGGGATTCTGGAGCCAGAAGCTTTCTGTCATTCCGGTCGAAAAAATTCAGACACTGCTGGTACGGCGCAGCTTCTTCCAGCGCCGGCTGGGGCTGGCTACTCTCGTGGTCGATACTGCCTCATCCTCGCCCGGAGTCCATTCCGCGATTGTGGACATCGATGCCGAAACCGCAAGCGAACTGATTGAATCTCTCAACTCCAGATTTAATGAAAAGATAGGCGATTAATCGAAAACAAATTTGCCGGGGTTTACAGGAATTTTTTATCTTTGTATATGGTTTCTCAGCGCTTATGATTTTAAAGTAAATATATCAGGAAATAGAATAATGGGAAAATTGACTCACGAACAGAAACTAAAAATAATCGCAAAGCATAAAGGGGAAAGACTGACCGCTGTTATCGCCAATGATGAAAAAATTCTGATCAAAAAAGGCCCCCTTTCGAAAGTCGACAAATCCAGTATAGTGCTTAAAGACGCTCCGCTTTATCAGGGGCAGGACTCTATCCCATTCGAACAGGACGGCCAAAAAAAAATACTACATCTTTACAATCGCGTAATGGTCGACCTTATCGATCTCCGCGAGGCGTTTCCACTCAACAAAATGCTTAAAGACAAAGAGCTGGAGCCAAGGGTGCTAAAATCTCTACGCCGCAAGCTTAACGAAAAACTTTTCTTTGTGCATCGTCGCAAACAGGAGCTGGCAGTGGTCAGCGCGGTATTCACCGATATGGGCATCATGGGTATAATTGCCAAGCCGGGGCCGTTTTTCAATATCGAGGAGACTCTCCCCTACGACGGTGTGCTGCATATTTATGACGAAAATTATATCGACTATATCAACCCGGTTACAATGCGATCCGGACGTTGAAACGGAAATTTTAATTAATACTTGAAATTAGTGAAAATATTCCTATCTTTGAATTAAAATTAAGTTAATTTTGACTGAATAAGGAACAGTTATGGCATGGTTTACGCGATCCAAAAAAAATATTGAAGAAAACCAGCAACGTGAAATGCCCGGCGGACTATGGACTAACTGCCCCGCGTGCAACGAAGTTATATATAAACAGGAACTCGAGCAAAATCTTTTCACCTGCAAAAAATGCAACTACCACTTCCGGGTGGGTTCGCGTGAATATATCACAATCATTCTTGACGAAGGCAGCTTCGAGGAAACCAATACTAACATTCGCCCTACCGATCCGCTGGAATTTGTCGACACCAAGCCATATCCCGAGCGAATCGAAGCGGGCTATAAAAAATCCGGAGTAAACGAGGCCATAACTACCGGCACAGCCAAGCTGAAAGGCAAGCCTATATCGTTTGCATGTATGAATTTCAATTACATTGGCGGCAGCATGGGCGCAGTGGTAGGCGAGAAATTCTGCCGCGCCGCCCGCACGGCCATAGACCGCAAGATGCCCTATCTCGTTATCAGCGCATCCGGTGGTGCGCGCATGCAGGAGGCCGCGATTTCGCTTATGCAGATGGCCAAAACCAGCGCAATGGTAGCCGAGCTCGCCGAGGCTAAGATTCCATATATCGTACTTCTGACCGATCCCACTACCGGCGGCGTGACTGCGTCGTTCGCGATGCTGGGCGATGTAATGCTGGCCGAGCCAGGCGCGCTTATCGGATTTGCCGGGCCACGAGTAATCGAGCAGACCATCCGCAAAAAGCTGCCTCAGGGCTTCCAGCGTTCGGAATTTTTGCAAGAGAAGGGCTTTGTGGATAAAATCGTCCAACGCGCCGATTTGCGGGATACTATTCACAATATTATCGAGTGGTTCGGGAAGTAATTTTTACCGGAAAGATTTATGAATGATATTCGATTTGTGACCGTTACCCCGCAGAATGTTGATGAGAAGGGATTGTTCTGCATCAAAGACAAGGACAGCGAGGGGTTCCGCCGCAAAGCCGCTTGGTTCAAAAGCGAATTCAACAAAGGCATTCGCATAATTATAGCCGAAGACTCCGCGGGAAAACAGCTCGGGTTTATAGAATATCTGCCCTCGGAAGCCGCATGGCGCCCTGTTAATGCTCAGAATTATTTGTTTATTCAGTGCATTATGATATACGGCAAAGACGTCAAGAATAACTCCGTCGGTTCGCAGTTAATACGGAAATGCGAAGAAGATGCAAATGCCTGCAATAAAGATGGAATTTGTGCAATGAGCAGCAAAGGTACCTGGATTGCAGGCAAAAGTATATTCGAAAAAAACGGCTTCGAACTGGCCGACAAACGCGACCGATTCGAATTGATGTATAAACCATTCGGGGGTGGCGCCGTCAGACCACATTTTATTGAATGTCCTGCCGCAGGTGACAAATATACCGGCTGGCATTTGCTATACACCGACCAGTGCCCCTGGCACGAAAAAGCCGTCGATGCAATCAGCCAGACCGCCGGAGAGCATGGTATCGAATTGTCGGTAATCGAGCTGAAAACACCGGAGGACGCACGAAATACGCCATCCGGCTATGGCACATTTGCCTTGATTAAAGACGGCAAATTGCTCGAGGATCATTATATCAGCAAAACTCGTTTCGAGAATATTATTAAAAAGCACTTCTGATCGATTTAGTCACATTGCGCGCTGTTCTATGATAAAATTTTTATCATTATTTATCATATTCATTTCATTATCGGCTACTCGGATTCCTGCCCAGAGCGCTATCGCCAGCGGCCGTAATATCGAGGAAAAAGACTTCTATCTGATGCTCGGCTATCCACTGGCGATTCCTTCGAACGAATTTTTTGATATATACCGCAATGCGCTCGAGGGCAATAAGTCCCTTTTCGATCAGCAGCTAAATTTCGGGGCCGGCACACGTTTCGAAATCATGGACAATTTCCGGCTGGCGATGGCTGGTAATTTCTTTTTAGCCCAACTCAGCGAAAGCTACACTCAGGGAGTTGAATTCCCCCGCCCGGGCAATCGCCAGATTGTCCAGGATATTAAGATACAGACAATTCCGCTTATACTTTCGATCGAGCACGTCCCGTGGGATGCCCAATTCCGGACATATGTAGGCGGCGGCGGCGGAATCTGCTTCGGCACTATCGAATGGAACGAATCGGTATACTCGGATATCCCCCGAGATACTCGCACCGGCGGCTTGCAATACGAGGGAAACGAAGTATTTCCGGCAATAAGAGCATATATCGGAGTCGAGCTCGGATTCGACAAACGCCGCGTCGAAGCATTGCCGGGCAGTCTGATAATCGAGCTGAGATATACATATATATTCCGCAAAATTGATATATTTTACAGGATCAGGCGGCAATTCCAGCGGGTTCCACCTGAATTGGAGAGTCCGGTTACGCTTATGCCCTCGGTGCTGGAGCTCGATTTAGCAGTTTCTCTCAATTTTATAACAAAAATTTCGAACAGATCAAAACAATAATCATCGAGCTGCGTTGATATATATAGAAGCATACATAAACAAAACGGCGCAACCAGCGCTGATACATACATGTTACAGTTAACAAGAGGTCAGTATGCAAACACGAGTAACATTCCGCCACTTCAAAGGACAGCACCCAAGTCTGCAGGAAGACGCAATTCAGGAGGCCAGTAATTTCGAGAAATTCTATGATGGAATTATCAGTACTGACGTGGAATTTATCAACGATTCGGAGAAAATAGTGGAATTCAGGGTGAATATCAAAGGAGACACCCTTGTCGTCCGCGAGGGCTCGGACGATTTTCATAAAAGCCTTTCGGAAAGTTCGAGCAAAATGGTGCGCAAGCTCCGGAAGGTCAAGACAAAACGCAATAGTAAATGATTATTAATCTGTCAAAAAGAATTTTTTCATAACATAAAAAAATCATATTTTGGATACAGGGGCGATTTTCAAAAATTGCCCCTTTTATTTTGTCATAATTGCAAGACGTCAATGGAATTATTTAAAAATCAAAAAGTACTTAAGCAGGAGCGCGTACCTGTGGCGCATCTGCTCGAAGCCCCGGCCAAGCTGGAATGCCTTACCACAGGCGTTGGTCTTCAGAATTTTATCCAGAATAAATATTTATACCGGCCTCAGCTCGCGCTGGCCGGATATGTGGGGCTTTTTAATTATAATCAGGTGCAGATTTTCGGCAATACCGAGCATTATTACCTGGACAGCCTGCCACGCACCGATCGAGTAAAGGCATTCTCGACTTTATGCCAGTTCCCCATCCCCTGCATCGTGCTTACGAACAATAACCGGCTCAACCCCGATCTGATCGCTATTGCCAAGAAAAACTCCATAGCGGTTTTCACAACGCCCTATGACACCACGACGACATCGTTCCGTCTGTCTGAGTATCTCGACGACGTTTTCGCGCCGCAGATAGTCGTGCACGGCTCGTTTATGGATGTTTATGGCGTGGGGATGCTGTTCGCAGGCAAAAGCGGCATCGGCAAAAGCGAGATCGCACTCGACCTGGTTGAACGCGGACACCGCCTCGTAACTGACGATGTGGTAATGCTGACCAAAAAGCGCGAAGCCATACTGATGGGCACCGGCACCAGCATGGTACAGCATTTTATGGAAATCCGCGGCCTCGGGATAATCGACATCCGCCAGATGTTCGGCATCCGTTCCATACGATTCCAGAAGCGGCTCGAGACCATTGTGGTGCTCGAGGAATGGGACCGCGCCGAAGAATATACCCGCACCGGACTGGACGAGGAACCGACCGAGGTAATGGGCGTGGAAATTTCGACCGTAAAACTGCCAATATTCCCGGGAAAAAATATTACGGTAATCGCCGAAGTGATTGCGCTGAATTACCTTCTGCGCACTTATGGATATAACGCGGCCCAGGTATTCTCTCAGAAATTGCAGGACTCGATAAAAATGCGCGGCGGACCAGGCAAGCCATTCAAGGACAGCCGGATTATCACATATTTCCAGTCAGACAGCGAATAATTAATATTTTCCCGGAAAAAACGTCGGAAATTGATATCCTAAATGAAATAAGATAAGTCAGGAATTTATATGAAACACAAAGCCTTCATTACTGCAATTATTATTTCGCTCTTTCTGGCTGCTTCTGCCGTCAGCGCAGACAGTAACCAGCACTTCACGATGAAAGCTCTCCCCTCTGCCGCTAAAGTTCAATCAGGCGATGAATTCAAGGTAAAACTAATTGTCGATTTCGAAAAAACATGGTATACCTACGGTCTCGAATATCAGGTCGGCCCCGAAGGAATCGGCCCGACGCAAACGGAGATAACGGTCGAGCCCGAATCGCTCGCCGCTATGACCGGAAGCGTTATCGCACCTAAGCCAAAATCCAAGCAGGACGAAGCTTTCCAGATGGAAATTAAATATTATACCGGGAAATTCGAATTCATAATCCCGCTGAAAGCCAAAAAAGATATTGATTTTTCGAAAGATAAATTAACAGTCGTATTTTATGCGCAGCAGTGCGATCCCGTGCGATGCCTGCCGCCTGACGAATACAAGGCGATTGTAGAGGCCAATCCTTATGCCGCAGCCACACAGGTCGAGGAAGCAACCAAACCCGAGACTGCACCTGAAACCGCGACCGACACCGAAGAAACAATTACAGAATCGGAAAAACCGGACACAGCCGAAACCGCCAAAGCAGACATGCAGACGCCAGAAGACGATAAATCGGATGAAACCATAGTACAGACCGAATCCCAGACGGAAATCGAGCAGAAAAAAAGCGAAGGTATATTCTCATTTCTGTGGTTTGCAATGACTGCCGGAGCGCTGGCCCTGCTTACGCCCTGTGTATTCCCTATGGTGCCGATAACCGTCTCGTTCTTTACCAAGCGCGCTGAGAAAAGCCCCGGACGTGGATTGCGCGATTCGTCGGTCTATGCGCTGGGAATAATAATTACATTTACTGCGCTGGGATTCATTCTGGCGCTGATATTCGGCGCGACGGGTATTCAGGACTTTGCGACCAATCCATGGATCAATCTCCTTATAGCTGCAATATTTATAATATTTGCGCTCAATCTTTTCGGCGCATTCGAAATCCAGCTTCCCACGGGACTGATGAACAAGCTGAATGCAAAAAGCCAGAGCGGCAGCGGCCTTACGAGCGTCCTGCTGATGGGACTCACGTTTTCGCTGACTTCGTTTACATGCACTGTACCATTCGTCGGCTCGGCTCTTTTGTCGGCGGCTGGCGGCGAGTGGTTCTATCCGATAATCGGTATGCTCGGGTTCTCGTTTGTATTCGCGGCGCCGTTTTTCCTTCTGGCGCTGTTCCCCTCGGCGATGTCTGCGCTGCCCAAGGCCGGCGGCTGGATGAACAATGTCAAAGTCGTAATGGGATTCCTCGAAATCGCAGCGGCTATTAAATTCATCAGCAACGCGGATCTGGTGTGGTCATGGGGAATAATGCCGCGAGAGATGTTCCTGGCCATATGGATCGGCACAGGTCTTCTGATCACATTATACATACTAGGCCTTTATCATCTTAGCAACGACACTCCGGTCGAACGCGTAGGCAGCCTGAGAGTGGTGTTTTCGATTTTATTCGCCGCAATTACTTTCTATCTGCTGAGCGGATTATTCGGACAGAAGCTCGGCGAGCTTGACGCTTTCCTCCCCCCGCCGGATTATGAAATGATAATGGAGGGTGGCGCTGGGCTGACCGCCGTAGGATTCGGCGAGGTAACCACTAAAAAATCGGAGGATTCGCACGCAAACTGGTATTCCAACGTGGACCAGGCATTCGAGGAAGCAAAACGCACCAACAAGCCGGTTTTCCTCGATTTCACGGGATTTACCTGTACGAATTGCCGGTGGATGGAGCAGAATATGTTCGAGAAATCCGTGATCAGCAATTTATTGGACAAAATGGTAAAAGTACGGCTCTTTACCGATCGCCGGGGCGAGCCATACGAATCCAACAAGCTATTTCAGAAGGATAAATTCAATTCAATCGAATTACCGCTTTATGTGGTGCTGACACCCGATGGCAAAGTAATCGGCACCAAGGCATTCACGCGCAATGTGGAGGAATTCCGCGAATTCCTCGCAAAGGGATTGATTGAATAATATAGATATTTAATAATCAGGCTGATTAATGAATTGCTCCAGGGATGAATTTCCCCGGGGCTTTTCATTTTCTGCGGCAAGCCGGGCAGTTGTGATGCGCTCGATATATTTACCCAGAATATCGAATTCCAGATTCACCCTGCTTCCGTTGGCCAGCTTTGCCAGTGTCGTCATCTTCCACGTATGTGGAATAATCGATACCATCAGCCGGCTGCCTTCGGTGCGGGCAACCGTAAGGCTGACGCCGTCAATTGTGATTGAACCCTGCGGAACGACCCATTTACGGAATTCCGCGGGGTAATCTATCCATATCAGTATTCCGGTCTGCTGGGGTTCGATGGACTGCACTGCGCCGGTGGTATCGACGTGGCCCTGCACCATGTGTCCGCCAAGGCGGTCGCCGAGCCGCATAGCTCGTTCGAGGTTGACCGGGGCACCCGGCCGCAGTTTGCCCAGCGTGGTTTTGCGAAGTGTTTCCTCGACCGCTTCGACCTCGATGGATGACGCGGAATAAGCAACCACAGTCTGGCATGCGCCGGAAACCGCGACCGAATCGTCGATCGCGACATCCCCGATAATTTTGTTTGCGCGAATTTTTAGTCTTCGGCCGCCGCCGATTGGGCTGATCGATTCCAGATAGCCCACTTCCTCGATTAATCCTGTGAACATTGTTTATTCCTCTACGTCGCCAACGAACGAGAAGTCAATCTGGCGTTTTTCGATATTTACATTAATTATTTTTACGCGGAAACGCCCGCCGATACGGAATACTTTTTTGTTGCGTTTGCCGGTCAGCCGGAAATTCTTCTCGTCATAGATATAATAATCGTCCAGCAGATCACGGATATGGAGCAGACCTTCGACGTAGATTTTGTCCACACGCACAAATAGCCCGAATTTGGTTACCCCGGTGATTGTGCCGTTGTATTCCTCGCCGATTTTTTGGTCGGCGATCATTGCGCTTGCGAGCTTGATTGAGGCGCGCTCGGCTTCCATCGCGCGTCGCTCCATATCGCTGGAAGTCTGACCGACTTCTTTAGCGAGCTGATTCAAAAATTCCAGACGATTTTTATCAACTTTTCCTTTTGCATATTCTTTAAGAAATCTGTGGATAATTAAATCCGGATAGCGGCGTATAGGCGATGTAAAATGCGTATATTCTTTGAATCCCAGGCCGTAATGCCCGACATTTTTATGCAGATATATCGCTTTGGCCATGGCGCGAATCAATACCTGGTTGACGACGCTTTCCTCCTCGCTTCCCCGGATCATATGCAGCAGATCGTTGAGGTTTTTAGAATTGGCTTCCTTCTGATTCAGCCGCGGGCCGAATGTAGCAATAAACGAAAGCACTTCTTTGAGCTGGCCCGGATCTGGTTCGTCGTGCACGCGGTATAAAAATGGCAGTCTGAGGCGTGGCTTCATTTTTCGCTCCAGATTTTTGATATGGCCGGCCACGGTCTGATTGGCAGCCAGCATGCATTCCTCGACAAGCTGGGTTGCAAAATTCGGTTTTTTGAGATATACCTCTATGGGGTATTTATCCTCATCGAGCCGGAACTTTAGCTCGTCGGTTTCGAAATCTATCCCGCCCTTCTGAAAGCGTTTTTTTCTCAGAATTCGGGCTACTTTATCAAGATTTTTTACGAGCTGCTCATGTTCGCCCGATTCGCCGTTGATTATTTCGAGGACTTCGTCGTAAGAGAATCTCCGTTTGCTTCGGATCACGCTTTCGGTGATTTTATAATTTTTGAGGGCTCCGCGATTGGAAAATTCCATAAATACGGAGAATGCGTTGCGGTCTTCGTCGGGGCGCAGCGAGCAAATATCGTTGGAGAGTTTTTCCGGGAGCATGGGTACCACTCGATCTACGAGATAGGTGCTGGTGCTGCGCGACCGTGCCTCGATATCGAGAGCGGAATTTTCGGTAACATAATGACTCACATCGGCAATATGAACTCCGAGATAGTAATTGCCATTGTCCAGAATTTTCAGCGACAATCCGTCGTCGAAATCGCGCGCATCCGGCGGATCGATTGTGACAATAGTCTCCTCCCGAAGGTCCATTCTTCCCGCGGGAACTTTGCCCATGGGTGCTTTCAATTTTTTTGTTTCGGCAATAACTTCCTCCGGGAAATCCTCCATCAGATCGAATTCCTTTACGATCGAGTCGAATTCCGCTTCGGGATCGCCCGAGCGGCCAAGCACTTCGACGACTTTTGCCTTGGGGCTTTTGTGCTGATCGTCCCAGTAATAGAATTCGGCGGCTACTTTGTCGCCCTCTTTAGCGCCCTTGAGCATGCCGTTGGGGATGAGAAAATCGATGAAGAATTTCTCCTCATCGGGGATCAGAAAATAAAAATGTCCGTCATAATCGATTGTTCCTACAAAGCGCGGCTGGTTGCGCTCGATTACCTCTATTACTTCTCCTCGAGGCTTTTTGCCGGGACGGGTTGCGAGCAGGCGGAACAGCACGAGATCGCCTTCGAGAGCAGTGCTCAGATGGCGGGGTTTGATTATCACCTGGTCGAAATCCTCGCCCTTCATTTCGATTATGCCGCGTTCGTTGCGGATTTCGAGGCGGCCTTTGTATGTGGTGGTGTGTTCGCCATCGTGCAGGTTATATCTGCGGCGCGAAAGCTTATTGATTATATTGTCTTCTGCGAGACTTACAAGCAATTGTTTAAGATTTTCATAATCTTTACTATCGGCGGTGATATTTAATTTTTTGGAAATCTCGTTAAGTTTAAGCGGTCGGTCGTATAACCTGAACATTTCGAGAAGTTGTTCGGTAAGTTTTTCTTTTTTTACTCGGTTCATTTTGCTTTTAGAATTAATTCAACATTGGTATGCCTGAAAACAAGGTAATTCCGCAGGAATCCGGAATAAATATATTTACCCGGTTTCATTGCGGCATTAAATATAAATATATGAAAACTAATAAATAATGGAAAATTAAGTGAAAACGCTGACGGAATTAGTCTTATCGAGCGATTTGTCAAGCATTTTCCGGGCATTTGTCACTATCATGTCGATATTTCCGGCGCGGCTGGTGTCAGCCACTCCAATGCTGACAGTGACGGAAAATTTGCGACCTTCCATTTCGAGCTGCGATATTGCAATCTCGTTGCGAAGGCGTTCGGCCCACATTTTTGCCTGGTCTATATCCATACCGACGAGCGCTATTCCGAAAGTATTGTTGTCGGCGCGGCCGAATACGTCATAAAGCCGCAGATTTCCGTGCGCTAAATTGAGCACATGATAGAGCGCCTTCTCGGTGCGGCCGCGGAATTGCTCAGGATCGAGCGATGCGTATTTATCGATCTGCAGCAGGCAGAGCGACATCGGCACGCTGAAATCGCCCGTGCGGATTACCTCTTCCTCGAGTCTGCGGTAGAAAGCAGGCGGATTGAGAATACCCGTGGTAGCGTCAATTAGCGCCGAGGTGTGCAGCATATTCATGAACTGCAGCTTCTCGATATTTGATGCCGCATGCTCGGCGAGCACTTCGAGTATGCCGATATCATAGCTGCTGATGCTCGCAGCATTAATCCCCTCTATATATATTGAGCCATATGTGCAGCTTGCGGTCTTCATCGGTGCAGATACGAAGAAGCCGTCCGGCAGTTCGACCTCGCGCGGATGAGTGCGAACGCGTTCTGGTTCGACGGGCCGGGATACGACTGTTTTATTTGTAATAATCGATTCGCCTGCGAGAGTGTTTTCGAGGTCGATCGGGCTGCCACTGATAGACTCGCCTTCGCCGGTTTTCGAATGCAGAGCTTTAATAATCCAGCCGCCGTTCTCTTCGTCATATGCGCAGATTCTGCATGTGTCATAATCAAGAATTTTATTGACAGATTCGATGAGCGATTCGAGGATGTCGTCGCCGGTCATTGATTCGTTGAAGACAATTGTTTCGAATAATGTGATTGCCTCCAGAGTGCGCGAGGCCTGCAAAAGGTCGTATTTCTCGGTATAGCTCTGGATCATAGTCGAAATCAGCTTTGAGAAATGGCCCATGAATCCGACGGTGAATGAATCATATGCATTAGTTTCCTTCGAATCGGCGCAGAGTATGCCAACCACGGATTCCTGGTAAACCACGGGCATCCCGATGAACGACGAAGTACCGACCGTATCGGTGTAATATGGCAGCAAATCAAGCTCGGCCGATGGATTTATCTCGGTCAGAATCTCGGGTTTGGCGTTGTTGGCAATCTGGCTTATGATGTCATTGCGTATCGGGAATTTTGGATTTTTGATAATCGCATCCTGCTTTTCGGACACGAAGGACTCGAGCATTATTTCATTCTTCTCGTGATTTATCAGCATAAATGCCGCCGTACGGGTATGCGATACCTGGCGGATTACCATCAGAATGCGCGCCAGCGAATATTCGAATTCCTTGCGGGGTTCTGCGCCGCGTATGGGCAGATCGGCATAAAGAGTGCTGAGCGGCACATCGACATGCTTTTTGACAAAATTTGCAGGTTTTTCGTCAGCTGCGGGCTTTTCTGCGGCCTGGGGTTCAGGTTTTTCAGACGTCGGCTGAGGCTTTTCGGATGCGTTTTTCCCGGCCAGTTTTTGCTCGATTTCCTCGATGTCTTTTTCTATCGTATCCGGTTCCCGATGTGTTTGATTCGGCTCGGGTTCAGTTTTTTTCGGAGCAGGCGCGGGCTTTTCGGGTGCGCGGGTCTTTTTTTCATCGGGCTGTGGCGCAGGCTTCTCGCCGACTACGGAGGCAGGCTTTTCAATGGGCGGTTCGGGTTCTGCGGGCTTATCAACTTCCGAAGTATCTTCCAGGGGTTTCTGACGAAATTTGCTTTTTGATGTGATTATCCGGAATCCCTCTTCGCCGCGGATCGAAGACTCGTATGCCTCGAATGCGGTTTGTTTCTTTTCGTCGGATTCTTCCGCGGGAAATGATGTATCGAAATCCTCGATCACCTGGCGGCGTGCGGCCTCGTCTTTGCGAATGGTGATTTTATAATCCGGCGCAGGCGCTCCGGGTTTGTATCTGGTATCAACAATTTCGGACAATCGCTGAGAGATCAGCATAAACAGCGCAACCCCGCCAAGAATGGCTATACTCAGACCAATAAGCCGGATTGCGAGCTCGGTCAGAAATATCGCTATTAATAGTCCGATTATAATCACTGCCGCGGCCACGAAATCGCCGGGAGTAAGTACTTTTTTGAGATCAAATTTTCGGCTGCCCATCTGCCCACACTATATATTTATAAAATAATGAATTGCCGGTGTTACTGATTTGGTAATACCGTTTTTGGATTGAATCGATATTTAATATAAGAAATTATGCTGCAAAAATTCACGGGCAGGTTATGCCCCCCTATGATTATATATAATTTAATAAAAAAATCCCGAAATTAAAATAATTTCATAAAAATTATTAAAAATTCGGGATAATTATTTTTAAATTTTCTTAGATTTTATATGAATTCAGGTATTTCCATTCGGACTTCATTTTGATTTTTTCGGTGAATTGCGTACGGCGGTATTTGTAATTAACCTCCGCATCAATATCCGATTCCGCTTCGGTTATAGTGCTTTGGGGATTGATATCAATCTTCATGGTCCCACTGGCATTGCCGCCGGTAACGTCGACAAAATCCTCGACTCCATATATACGTATTTGTTCTTTGACGGGTTCGAGTGCGGGCATTTCGGATTCGAGCATAAAATGCCCGCCGCGATAGTCGCTGATCTTCGTGTTGATTTTGCCACGAAAATCAACTCCGCTTATTTCGGCTTCGAACTTGCCCGACCAGGTGCTGTCTTCGATCACTGTGCCGACTGGGATGGCACTCTTTTCCATATCTGCGAAGTGCGCCAGATGCGAGCGGGATACTCCTTTTACCCACATATAGCGCATCAGGGTATCGCTAAGTCGGGTTTCGCCGGCGGTAACGTAGTCTATCACCCATGTGATCATTTCGCCGTCTACTTCGGCAACCTCGCGGTATGGCGAATACACCATCGAGAAGATTCTGCCCTGAGGCACCCAGTATGCGATAAGGTCGTTGAAAGATGATGCCGGCACTTCGTCGGCCTGAGAATCATAAACGACTTCCGCATCGCCTTCGCGGAAGCGGTAGAGCATCGAGTCGACTGAAACTTCGTAGCGGAAGAATCCGTTGCGGTCTTCGGGGCGCTGCTCGAAAGTCATGAAGAATGTGCGATCCCGCTCGTAGCTGACTTTCGATCCGTCTTCGTATGTGCGCACGATTTCTGCGGTTTCGGTAAACTTATAATGATACGCATATCCCGGCACAAAGGTGGACCTTATGCGCATGGGCGGTTTTTTGGTCTTTTCCTGATCTGCTGCCGCCTGACCGTAGAGAGGTGTGGCAAATATTGCCAGTATTAATGCAGCTACGATAACTCCCGCAGCGGATTTTAGTCCTGCGGCAGCTTTGCTGTATATAAAGCCCATGCTGCAAGTGTCATTCCGTCCCATAGTTCTCCTTTATTGATTTTGTCAAAAATTTCCTGATTGCTTAATTCCATTATTTCGAATTCTTCGGATTCGTCGGCTGTGACTTCAACTCCGGTCAGTCCGCTCGCCAGATATACCCGGCAGATTTCGCTGGTGACGCCGTTGAATGGATTGAACTCACCGATTATCTCGAGCGAGTCGCAATCAAAGCCAGACTCTTGCCTTAGCTCGCGAATTGCGCTTTTTTCATATCCCAGACTCGGATCAACTCCACCGCCGGGAAACTCAAGACTTTCGCGCTGATTCAGATAGCGGAACTGGCGCGTCATCACGAATCTGCCATCGTCGGTAACAGGTATTACAAACACCGAGCCAGGTGTTTCCACCCAGTGGTATTCGCCGATCGATCCGCCCGGAAGCTCATATTCGTCGATATTATACCTCCAGTATGGATTTTCGCTACGCAATCGGCCCGATATTCTCTTCAGTCGTTTTAGCACCGACGCTCAGGTCCTGTTTGATATTATTTCCCGCTTGCTGAAAAAGAAGCCGATCTCTATTTCGGCATTTTCATCGGAGTCCGATCCGTGCACGGCATTTTTGGTCTTCGATTCGGCAAATTCGCGGCGAATCGTGCCCACAGCGGCCTCGGCCGGATCGGTCGCACCGATTAATTGCCGGAAATCAGCAATTGCGTTTTCTTTTTCGAGCGCAAGCGCTACAATAGGGCCGCTCGACATAAACCCGACCAGATCTTCGTAGAATGGCCGCCCTTTGTGCACGGCATAAAACTCCCCGGCTTCGGCCGGTTTAAGCTTTACCATTTTCATAGCAATAATACGAAACCCGGCCTCTGTTATTTTGGAGATAATACCTCCGGTCAGATTACGCTCGAATGCACGAGGCTTGATCATCGCCAGTGTTCTGTTGCCCATCCGATTCCTCAATGTGAATTCTACTAACTACAATGACTCAAAAAATGGAAAAAGGTCTCAGAAAAAATTCAACATTTTCGAAAAAAGAACTAAATAAATACTCAAAATAAATGCAAGTGTATTATAATTCAATCACTTCTTTCTGGGTGCGTTTTTTTTTGCCGCAGTCTTTTTTGTTGCGGTGCGTTTTGCCGGACTTGCTTTAGGCAATTTGTCCATGGCTTCCTTCATGCGCGCGCCGATATCCGCAGGCGATTCCGCTATGATAATCCCTGCTGATTTGAGCGCTTTGATTTTGTCCTCGGCGGTGCCTTTGCCGCCCGAGATTATCGCACCGGCGTGGCCCATGCGGCGGCCGGGAGGCGCAGTGCGGCCTGCGATGAATCCGACGACCGGCTTTTTGACATTGGCTTTGATGTATTCAGCGGCGTTTTCTTCGGCATTGCCGCCTATTTCGCCAATCATGAGAATGCCTTCGGTTTTGGGGTCTTCGTTGAATAATTTAATCGCATCGATAAACTGGGTGCCGATGATCGGGTCGCCGCCGATGCCGATGCAGGTGCTCTGGCCGAGCTTGTTGTCAGTTAGCTGCTTGACTGCTTCGTAGGTTAGCGTGCCGCTGCGGGAGACCACGCCGACTTTGCCCTTTTTATGAATAAAGCCGGGCATAATGCCGATTTTGGCTTCGCCTGGCGAGATCACGCCGGGGCAGTTCGGCCCGACCAGGCGCGATTTCGAATCCTGCAGCGCGGCGTTTACTTTGACCATATCGCGGGTGGGGATGCCTTCGGTGATACATACAATCAGCTCTATTTCGGCATCGATAGCTTCGAGTATGGCGTCTGCTGCGAAGGGCGGCGGCACAAATATCACGCTCGCGTTTGCTTTGGTTTCGCGGGCTGCTTCGCGGACTGTATTAAATATCGGCACAGGTACTCCGAATTTGGCTTCGCCGGCGCCTTCATATTCCATGCCGCCTTTGCCGGGGGTAACTCCTCCGACAACTTGGGTGCCGTATTCAAGCATCTGTGCGGTATGAAATGTACCCTCAGAGCCGGTAATGCCCTGCACAATCAACCTGGTCTTTTTGTTAACGAGAACGCTCATAACTCATTCCTGATAAATATGAATAAAAAAGTTGGTGGTATATATGGTATTTTGGTGTCGGATTTGCATCGGGGCCCTTGATAATTATAGTTGACGAGGCCAATTTCAATTTTAGTATTATAACAAATATACTTTTAAGAATTATTCTATCAAAAAAAATGTATAAAAAATGGTAAATGTTTTTCTTTTTGTTAATATTTGCTTATATAAATCTGATAATTCAATTAGGCAATTTACCAAATTTTGCATAGTTTAATTTTTATATTCTCTCATTAATTGGTTCCGACTTTATGACATTATTCCGGATACTTTGCTCAGCGTTGGTATTGACGATTGCCGGAGCGTCGTTATTCGCCCAGGAAAATCTCGGCTCCAGCATCATCATCAATGGCGATTTCGATCAGTTCGACTCCGGATTCGAAACCCAGTATTTTTATACTCAGTCTGCTTCCAATTTCGCAAGCCCGGGATATTTTACAATCAAGCAGAACCCCCGCGAGCTGCATCCATTGATGGATTCATGCTCCGACCATACCGGAAACGATGGCTATATGATGATCGTAAACGGCTATGACCGCGCAGTCTATCTCGCATGGAGCCAGACGGTTGATAATCTTGTACCCAACACTGAATATATCTTTTCGTTTTTTGCTATGAGTACATTTTTCGAAGAACCCGCAATATTAAAAGTGGTAATAAATGACGACAGCACCAGCTTTCAGCCGATCAATCTGACAAGTTCGCAATGCGACTGGACGGAATTCCGCACAACAATTAATTCCGACGATCAGTCGAGCTTTACTTTTAAAATCTATGACCTGAAGACAGGCGTTAATCGAGGCAACGACTTTGCTCTCGACGACATTGAACTCCGCCCTGTCTGCAATCTGGAGATGATTACCAGTCCCGACCGAACTATTTGTCGCGGCGGCACTGTGATGCTTAGCTGCCAGCCGGTCGGGGGATTCCCGCCGTATAAATATGAATGGTTCCCGAAAACGGGCGTGGAGGCCCCCTTTGCCGACGAAACCGAAGTATTCGCGGACAGCACCCGGACTTATTATGTGGAAATCACAGACAGCATCGGCTGCGTAATCCGCGACAGCGTCCGAGTGAATATAATGTACCCGCCGGATTTTGTGATTCAAAGCAGCAAAGAATCGCCCATATGCCCCTGCGAAGAGGTCAATCTGGCGGCGCCGGAGGGATATACTTATTTCTGGTCTACCAACGAGACAAGCCGCGAGATAACTATCGACCGCGCAGGCGATTATTCCGTTCGCATTATGGACGCAGCCGGATGCGTTAATTCATCGACGATTTCTTTCGAATATAAAAATACCGATACGGAGGTTGTAATCGGCGACATGAGCGCCCGCACCGGTGAAGTAGTAAGACTGCCGATTCATATTGCCACAAGGAATAATTCTGAGATATGCCCGGGCGAGGATTTCACCGCTGCGATCCGCTTCAATAAGACAATGCTCGTGCCTAAAGAGCGCTTTAATGGCAAAGTTGAGGGCAATGACCAGATTATATATATATCCGGTAATACTAACGACCCGGCAGCATTCGAGGTGCCGTTCATAGCAACGCTCGGCAATGCCGAATGCACGGAGATTGCGCTGGACAGCATGGGCTTTGAATGCGCAGAGCCTGAAGTTCGCGCGAATACTGGTAAGTTCTGCATAACGAATTTATGCCGCGAACCGTCGGAGCGACTATTCGAGGACACAGGCGCGCTGGCGGTCAGCGTAACCCCCAATCCGGCCTCGGACGCGATCACAATCGAATTCAATGCAATCGAAGAGGGATTGCATTCCATATATATATATAATATTTACGGCGAAATCATACTCGAACCCTATTCGGAGAATATAAGTCCGGGCAGGCAATCTCTGCAGCTAGCTGTGGGAGGTATTCCTATCGGCCTTTATTATCTCAGATTGCAGACTCCGTCGCAATCGGCAAGCGTTCCGCTGCAGATCGTCAGATAGTGCCGAATCTGCAAATAATCGCCTATTATCTGCGTTTTATATTAATGATTGCAAGGCATTTTACAACTAAGCAATCCATTATGTAAAATTATTTTGTTCAATAATTCAGATTAATATAAATGGCTGATACGAGCACAGCACAATCCACCAGATCGCGGCTGGAGGAAATCGAAAAGGAGATGAAATCACTCCGCGAGAAACAGACTGGCCTGAAAAAACGCTGGCAACAGGAAAAGGATTATATTACCCAAATCAGAAGATATAAGGCCGAGATCGAGGAAGCCCGCAACCAGGCCAAAGAATACGAACGCAACGGACAGCTCGAAAAAGTCGCAGAAATGCGCTACGGTCGCATCCCCGAGCTGGAAAAACGTCTCCGCGAGAGCAACGACCAATTAGCCGAACTGCAGAAATCCGGCGCTATGCTCAAAGAAGAAATCGACGCAGAGGATATCGCCGAAATCGTCGCTAAATGGACAGGTATCCCGGTGCAGCGTATGCTCGAGACCGAGCGCACCAAGCTATTACATATGGAAGACCGCATCCATAAGCGGCTGATCGACCAGAACGACGCCGTCCACTCGGTATCCAACGCGATACGCCGCTCGCGGGCCGGGCTGCAGGACATCGACCGCCCGATCGGATCGTTCATATTTCTCGGCTCTACAGGTGTTGGAAAGACCGAGATGGCGCGCGCGCTTGCAGAATTTCTGTTCGACGACGAGAATAATATCGTCCGACTGGACATGAGCGAATATATGGAGAAATACTCCGTATCGCGGCTGATCGGGGCGCCCCCCGGATATGTCGGCTACGAGGAAGGCGGCCAGCTGACCGAGGCAGTGCGCCGCAATCCGTATTCGGTGGTGCTGCTCGACGAGATCGAGAAAGCCAATCCGGAGGTATTCAACGTATTGCTTCAGGTGCTCGACGAAGGCCGGCTGACCGACGGCAAGGGCCGTACGGTGAACTTCCGGAATACAATTATTATTATGACATCGAATCTTGGAAGCGAGCTTATCCAGGACAGCATAGCCGATATGGATGGCAAAAACAGCGACGAAGTATTCGAAGGCGTTCGCAGCCGGATAATCGATTTGCTGCGCAAAAAAATGCGACCTGAATTTCTGAACCGAATCGACGAGATCATACTGTTCAAGCCGCTGATGAGTAAAGAAATCCGCCAGATTGCCGATTTACAATTAAAAAGGCTGCGCATGAAGCTGGCCGCCAAAAATATCGGCATGGAAATTTCGGGCGAGGCTCTCGACTGGCTCGCAAAGATCGGCTACGACGTTCAATATGGCGCACGCCCCCTCAAGCGTGCAATTCAGAAGCATATTGGCGATCAGCTGGCCGTGCGGCTGCTTTCGGGCGAATTCGCCGCAGGCGATAACATCCGGATTGACGTCTCCGACGCCGGAGGTTTTACATTTACCAAAGCATAATATGTGCAAAGGATCAATGAATGAAATTAGTTATACCGGAAAATAATTTTATAATGATCGCTATGGCCGCAGCCATCGCGCTTTTTGGCTGCGCGCCCGAACCAATCGCCGTCAAAGAGTTCGAAGGGTATTCGATTATCGAAGAGGGCGAGCAGGCCAAACTTAAATGGGAATTCGAAAATGCCGATATTGTAATTGTCGAAGGCATTCGCGATACATTGAATCCGGTGGACAGCCTGGTGGTCAGCCCATCCGCTTCAACCGCATATTTTATTACCGCCAAACGCGGCGAAACCAATATGTGGCGCCAGAACTGGAACGTCGAGGTTATTCCCAAAAAGGAAGATATCAAAACCGGTCCGGAATTTCTCGAAGAAGAAATTTACGAAACCTCATTTGATTATTCACGGTATTTTACAGGGATTCAACCTGGTAATGCGAATATCGAACCTGCATATCTGAAAATCATGCAATTGAAATATCCGACTTCCGGAGATGAAAAATTCATTGCTAAAGCAATTATTCTGGATGAATTCGGAAATTATATTCAGGATTATTCCATTATTAAACCCGGGCTCACCTGGTCTGCGATTCATTACTGCAAATCCGGAACCGTGGGCTCGCCCATTCCTGAATTCGACGAAAAAGAATTCGTAATGCCCGGCGCGCCGGTCAATATTTCGGTTTTGCTGGATAATTCGCCGGCTGCGGATAATAATTACCTCGCGTTCGATCATATCAAAGATTATGTCAATCGCCTTAACCCGGCCGATCAGTTAAGCGTCGCTTATTTCAATCACCTGTATCAACCGGTAATTCAGCAGAGCCATGCCGGGCGTGCGGCATTATTACTGCACGACAGGGAAATCCCCGAGCCATCGGGGCTGACAGGTATGTATCGCGCCGGATATAATGCTCTTCGGGATATGTCGACCGATGGGGTTCAGGAATCGAATTTATTAATAATAATAACATTCAGCCAGGATAATGCCTCGCTGATTTATGATGCTGCGGACGTAGCCAAACTCGCTCGCGAAATGGATGTGCCGGTATACGTTATCGCCGTTGGCAGCGCAATCAACAGCTATTCGCTGAAATTTCTGACTGGTTATACCGGCGGCAGGTATTATAATGTGCTTGACGAAGACGTTCAGGATATTTATCCGATTATCCGCGAAATCGTATTTGCTCAGCGCGCAAATTATCAGGTAAACATAGCTCCAAAGGATGCGGATTTCGAGAAATGCCGTATCTCCAAATCGGAAATCTCCGCTATCGCCGGAAGCAATGTGATCTCCGATAATATAAATATCTACAGAGATCCTATTCCGCAATACAGCCAGTATCAGGCGGTCGCAGCATTCGGATACCGCGATACTACAGTTGCCGATGAATTTATCCCGCTAATCGAATCACTCGGGCGGACACTTGAAGATAATCCCACTTTCGACGTGGAACTCATCGGACATAGCAGCATTGAGGGCAATTCCGAGCTGAATATGATGTTTTCGATTAAACGTGCCGAATCAGTCAAACGGCAACTGGTCGATATGGGCATTTCGCCCGAACGGATATATGTCCGCGGCGAAGGCGCAAACAAGCCCATATACTACCTGCAGCAAATCCCCTGGCAGCAATACTACAACCGCCGCGTAGAGATCCGGTGGCTCGACCCCAGCCAGAAGCCTTTCGAAATTATTGCCGAAAAGGAATGGACGGAAACCGCCGCGCTTCGCGAGGTGGAAAAATGGGAAGCCAAAGGATTCAATGCGTATTATGAGAGATATTTGAAAAATAATATCCCGATCTATCGCGTGAAGCTGTGGGGATATTCGACTATCGAGGAAGCCCGCGACAAAGCGACTACCCTCGGCAAGCAATACGATATCGACTTCGAAGTAGAATAAAAAAGCCGCCCCCGCAAATCCGGAGACGGCCTGAAATACTGTAAATATATATCATTTTTTGAGGGGGTGCTCCGCCATCCAGCGCTCGGCATCAATTGCGGCTGCGCATCCGCTTCCGGCGGCTGTAATAGCCTGACGGTAGGTTTTGTCCTGCACATCGCCCGCGGCAAATACGCCCGGCACGTCGGTATAGGTCGATTTACCCTCTGTTTTGATATAGCCCTCTTCGTCCATATCAATGATCCCTTTGAAAATATTCGTATTCGGGATGTGTCCGATAGCGAGAAATACGCCGTCGGCTTCGAGAACTTCCGTTTCGCCTGTCTGTGTATTTTTTATTCTGATATTTTCCAGATTCGGAATGCCAGTGGTTTCCTCGCCCATAAATTCATCGATTACTGTGTTGAGTTTGAAATCAATTTTGGGATTTTCCTTTGCGCGGTCAATCATTATTCTCGACGCGCGGAATTCCTCGCGGCGGTGGAGTATGGTGACCGATGTGGCAAAATGCGTCAGGTAATTGGCCTCTTCCATCGCCGAATCGCCTCCGCCGACCACGAAGACCTTTTTATTTCTATAAAAGAATCCGTCGCAGGTAGCGCAGGCCGAGATGCCATGGCCCCAGTATTTCTGTTCGCTTTCAATGCCCAGACGGCGGGCTGTAGCGCCGGTGGAGATAATAACTACTTCTGCTGTGTATTCCTTGCCAGGGTCGGTCCATATATGGAATGGGCGTTTGGAGAAATCAACTTTCGAAACGGTTTCGTAGCGCGACTGCGCGCCGAATTTCTGGGCCTGGCGGCGGAATACGTCCATCATTTCCGGGCCCTGGATGCCATCGGCAAATCCGGGATAGTTTTCGACTTCTGTGGTGATCGTGAGCTGCCCGCCCGGCTGGGTGCCCTCGAAGATAACTGTGTTCAGATTTGCGCGGCTGCCGTAAATCCCTGCGGTGAACCCCGCCGGGCCTGAGCCGATGATAATAAGATCGTGATGTTGAACCATTTTTTCCTCTTTGTTTCGATTTATGAAAACAAACTATATTACTCTGGAGTAATATACAACGAATAAGGCTGCTCAATAATTTAGAGCGATTCCGTATGCCCGAAATATGAGAAATTTCTTTTAATCCCCGCAAGCTTCAGCTTTTTTATCGGGCTTTTCCGGAAGCGCCCCCGGAATGCATCCTCATCCATATCAAATATATTTTTTTTTGACAAACACATCTCCCCTTTTCTCGGGTGAAATTGAGATTCGGGGGTGATTTCCTTCCGCTTTTTGTTCCAGGGGCAGACCTGCTGGCAAATATCGCAGCCGAATCCCCAGCCGCTCAGATGATTTGCGACGAGTTCCGGGAATTCGCGCGGCGCATTGGCTTCGACCGTCCAGTAGGCGATACATTTGCGGGAATCCACCACTCCGGGCGCGACGATTGCCGCGGTCGGGCATGCGTCGATACATCTTCGGCAGCTTCCGCAGTGCTCGCGCGCTGGTGCGTCCGCGGGCAGATCCGCAGTTGTGATGATCGTGCCTATAAAAAACCATGAGCCGAATTTTTTATTGATAATACATCCGTTGCGCCCCTGCCAGCCGAGTCCTGCGCGAACGGCCCAGGCGCGCTCTAATACCGGACCGGTATCGACATAGCACCGGGATTCTGCGCCGCTGATTTCTTTGATTTTTCGTGCAATTTTTTTTAATCTTGGCAGCATTATGTCGTGATAATCCGTGCCCCACGCATATCGCGATATCTTGCCATCGGCGCAGTCTTCCGAATGATTGCCGGCAAAATAATCCATACCGAGCATGATCATGCTGCGCGCGCCGGCCAGGATATTTCCGGGATTGCGGCGGCGTTCGAAATTGCGTGCCATCCAGGCCATATCCGCGTGCATTCGGCGGGCGACCCAATATATATATTTGCGAAATTCGCTCTCTATCAGCTCCACCCGCGCGACCCGGACATCGAAAAAGCCCTCGCCATGCGCAGTTTCGCGGATGGTATTCTTCAGCGCTGCTGCATCCATTTGGGGCGGCTCTCCTCGATTACTTCAATATAAATAAATCCTTCAAATTCGACAGCTTTAATTTTTCGGATGCCGCGTGTGCCGTCGCCGCTAACGTTTGCGCCGCTTTCGAGATCGAATTCCCAGCCGTGCAGCGGGCATGTCAGCACTCCGACCTTCAGAAGGCCTTTGTGCAGCAGATTGCTGTGGCGGTGCGGACAATTATTCTCGAAGCAATACAGCTCGCCATTATGCCTGAACAATGCCCACCCCGGCGAAAATGCCTTGTCCGATCCGACGGCCATTCCGGCGCCCTCTCGGAGCTCATCGGAGCGGCATGCCTGTCGGTATTTTGTATTATTTATTTCAATTATCTTATCGCTCATTTCGCTTCGAAATCAGTCAGATCAATTTTTTCGGAGATTTCGTATCCTTTTTTGCCCATTCGGATGCGCCCGGCCTGCATGAAAGCGTCGTGTTCGAATACGAGTATGCGCCCCTCTTCGGCTGCTTCGGGCAGGAATTTCTTTTTCTCTTCAATTGCCGTAAGCGGGCGGTTGTCGTAGCCCATCACGAATGGGATATGCAGATGGGCCGATGTCGGGCAAACGTCCGCGCAGTAGAGCAGGCGGTTGTCGCCGTCGTCAATTTTGACTACCTGCATGGCTTTTGTGTGGCCGAATACCGGGACTACGCTGATACCCGGGAACAGCTCGCCTTCGCCGTCGATTGTTTCGAGGCGGCCGCTCTCGATCAGCGGGCGGAAATCCTGTTCGATATACGAGGCGCGATCCTTTTCGGTTGGCGATTCAGCCCAGCGGAGCTGATCTTTCTGGACGTAATATTTCGCATTCGGGAAGGTCGGCACTGCTTCGCTGTTGCGTATAACCGTTGCTCCGCCGGCGTGGTCGAAATGCAGATGAGTCAAAAGCACGTCCGTGACGTCCTCCGGCGCGACTCCGAATGGCCGCAGAGCGGATTCGATCGAGGATTTCTCCTTATTAATTTTATATATGGATGCGAATTTATCGCTCATTTTGTTGCCATTGCCGGTATCGACCAGCATAATTCGGTCGTCCCACCGGACAAGCATTGGGCGGGCAGATAGCGGTATTCGGTTCATCTCGTCGCCAGCGTCGTACGCGCGCGCCCACATAACTTTGGGCACAACTCCGAACATCGAACCTCCGTCGAGACCGAAAATGCCGGTATCGACGATGTCTATATTAAATTTACCAAAATTCATTGATTACTCCATGAAATGAAAAGACGGGTATTATGAGAAAATACGTAAGTTTTTTGCAAATATTTTTAAAAAATTGAAACAGGACTAAATATATCCGAATAATTTGTTTTTGTTTAATCCGTTAATATATATTTATATTTGGCAGAATCGGCACTGCTAAGTCAATTTCGTTTAATAATTTAGTCAATGTTAACAAAAGAAATTGGAAAAATGCCGAAAAGAATTTAATTTTGTTATCTTGGTTTAATACTTAATCAGTGAACACACATAGAAGTTTTAATAAATATCCGGAGTGATTTTTCAGATGGCTAAACAGAAAAGAAGAGTTGGCACATTCGAACGAATTCGTCAGATATCGCCCTACGCATTCGGCTTCTTTGCCGTTATGCTTGTAGCGTTTTTTACTATCGGCGACCAGACTGTGGTAGACGGCCTGACAGGCCGCAAGACCGCTCAGAATATCGCTATTGGCACTGTCAACGGCGAAGAGATTTCCTATAAGGATTACGAAGATATGGTTAAGGAAAGGATCGAACAGCAGAAGGCAATGCAGAAAGATCCCGACCAGCCGATCGACGAAAAACAGATTCGCGACGATGTCTGGAACGAGCTTGTCGACCAGTTGCTTCTGCGTCAGCTCGCCGATGATAACGGCATCGTGATTACCGACGAGATGGTTGCACGCCAGATACTGGACAACCCGCCCGATTATCTGCGGCGCGCATTTTCCGATTCAGCCGGCCGGTTCAATCGCCAGCTTTATTACGATCTGGTAACCAACCCGGATAATCTTGTTAATTATATGGGCGAGGATCCATCTCAGATTTCTCCGGAAGAGCGACGCGAGGCTGTTGAGCAGTTCCGTCAGGACCTCATTATGGTCGAGAATTACCTTCGCAAACAGCTTCTTTCGAATAATGTGACCAATATGGTCAATTCGGCAGGTCGTATTATCTCGCCTACATTCGCCAGAATGCAGTATATCGCCACAAACAGCAAAGCCACCGGCGATATGGTATTTCTTCCGGTCAATAAAGTCACAGACGACGAAATCAATGTGACCGACCAGGAAGTAAAGAAGTATTACGATGAAAACAAACAGAATTTCAAACAGAAGCCGCAGCGTCAGATTAAATATATATCGATTCCGATAGAGCCCTCGGGGGATGATTCCGCCCGTGCCGTAAAACGCATCCAGCGTATTTATGACGATCTGAAAGATAAAGACGTCAACGTACGCGACAGCGTTTTCGACATCAAGGTCAGCGAATACGGCGGCCAGTCCTTCGATTTCACTTTGATCAAGGATCTGGATAGGAATATGTCGCTATATCTGATGGATATGGAACCGCGCGAAGTGCTCGGTCCGATCACATTGCGCGACGGCACCTATTTCTTCCGCCTGGATGCTCGCCGCGACGGCGACGCTCCTGCTGTGAAGGCCAGCCATATACTTATTCGTTTTGGCAATGACAAAGACAGCGCGCTAGCGGTCACCAAAGACGTGCTCCGCAAAGCCAAGGCAGGCGAAGACTTTGCAACACTTGCTTCCGAATATTCGCAGGATCCCGGCTCGGCGGCGCGCGGAGGCGACCTTGGCTGGTTCAGCGAAGGCGAAATGGTACAGCCGTTCAACGACGCTGCTTTTGCCGCTAAGCCCGGCGAAATAACCGGCCCGGTCGAAACTCAGTTCGGCTATCACATCATCAAAGTCGAAAACCGCCAAAGCACCGAGATCAAATACAGCCAGATAAAAATTGCGCCGACTATGAGCACAATTACGCGTAATAAACTTTTCCGTGACGCATTTTCGTTTAAAAAGCAGATCGAGGAAGGCGAGAATTTCGAAGGCCTGGCCGAGAAACTTGGGTATCGCCACATGGCCACCCCCTTCTTCGAAAAGAAACGTCCGGTGCTCGGTTCGCGCTATCTGACCGACCTGATATTCAACAACGAACTCGGCACAGTCCTCGATCCTCAGGAAGTTGAGCATTACGGACTCGTGGTGGTCAAGGTTGCCGGCGAACGCAAAGCAGGCATCGCACCGATGGAAGACGTGGCCTCCCGCATCCGCCAGCAGCTCGGAGTGGCCAAAAAGCTCGACGTGCTCGAGCCCCAGGCAAAAGAACTATATAATAAACTCACAGGCGCAGACAGCCTCGGAGCTGCAAGCAATTTTAATCCGCTTGCTCAGGTTAAATCCGGCGTCGAAATCAAAGGCGACGGCAGTGTGGCCGGCATGGGCGCCGACGCAGCCCTTGCTGCCGCAGCTCTCAAAGCCCCTATCGGTCAGCTCACCGGCCCGATTCGCGGAGAGCGCGGTTATTATATCATCCGGGTTGCCGATCAGAGCAAACCCTCTGATGATCAGATTGCACAGGAGCTGCCGCATTTCTATCAGACCCTGCTTGGCAGCCAGCGCGGAGGAGTGTTCTATCAGTGGTTCTCCAATGCCAAGGAAGAAGCCGATATCGAAGACTTCCGCTATCAGTATTTCAAGGAATATTAATCACCAGGATAGAATCCAACGGGGCTGTTTCGCACATGCGGGACAGCCCTCTTTTTTATAATTACATGGAATTCAACAAAGAAATATTATCCGATTTATACAGGGCTGATGGCGGCAATTATATTATCGGTTCACTTACCGAAGGCTATGATTTCTGCAAAAAAATCGCTCTCGGCCATTATGAGAATTTCCCTGTCGGCTCGGCGCTTATCCCCAGAAATGAACAGCCGCATATTTATGCCATATACGCCTTTGCGCGGCTGGCCGACGATGTTGCCGACGAAAATCACATCGGCGACAAAAGCGAAAAGATTAATTATCTAAATAAAATGGCGGATTATGTTGTATACCCTGCCGCAAAAATCAAAGGCCACCCGATATTCATTCCGCTAAGAAATACGATGACCGCAAAGTCGATCCCTTCGGAGCTGCCTTTGCGCCTTTTGGAGGCATTCCGCCGGGATGTGAATTTTGTCCAGCCGGAAACGATAGATGATATTTATGAATATTGCCATTATTCTGCAAATCCGGTTGGCGAAATGCTGCTGCGTATCTTCGATGTGGCGGATGAGAGTAATATTGAACTGAGCGACGAAATCTGCACTGCGCTGCAAATGGTGAATTTCTGGCAGGATATTTCCGTCGATTTTAAAAGCGAAAGAGTGTATATTCCTCGTAAATTATTAGACAAAGCCGGGCTTAACTGCAAAAATTTTATTAGTTCCGAAAATTCTGATTCATTATATTCGTGTTTAAGGGAACTATACGAGATCACTGAAGAGAAATTCGCTCGTGGGAAAAAATTAATTCCGCGACTCAGACCATACCGACTAAAGCTTGAAATAGCCGCCACTGTAGAAGGCGGACTGACTATACTCAAAAAATGCAGAGAGTTAAAAGGCGATATAGCTAGGATAAGACCCCATATAAATAAATTTGAAATGTTGACTATATTGCTTAAAGCACTTTTATAATTAAATGATTATGGATATAATTACCCAACAGGAACTGGCAAACTACGAAAATGTGGCTCCTCCGGAAACGGAGAAGTCGAACTTCCTGTATTCTTTTACGTTGCTCCCCAAAGAGGAACGCAGCGCAATCCATTCCGTTTACGCTTTTTGCAGTTATATCGACGATATTGTGGACAGCACCCCCACTCCCAGCCAGGCCGCCGCAGAATACAAAATGCAGCGCCTTGAGTGGTGGGAACGCGAACTCGAAAAAATTTATGATGGCCGGCTGAGAAGCCCTCTGCTACGGCCATTCCAGAAAGTGATCCAGCGGTTCGATATTCCCCGCCAGTATTTTACAACTCTGATCGATGGATGCCGCCGCGATCTGATGCAAAACCGCTACGAAACATTCGAAGAGCTCAAAGAATACTGCTATTCGGTAGCCAGCGTGGTCGGACTGATCAGCATCGAAATATTCGGATATAAATATGAGGAAACCAAAAATTATGCTGTCAATCTCGGTTATGCGCTGCAACTGACTAATATATTGCGCGACATTAAAATCGACAAAGACCGCGGCTATATCTATATGCCGCAGGAGGATATGCGCCGGTTCGGATATTCAGAGGAAGACCTGATTAACGAAGTTTATAACGAGAACTTCGTCGAGCTGATGCGATTCCAGACCCGCCGGGTGCGGGAGTATTACCACAAGGCGCGGACTTCGCTCAGACCTGACGAACGCCAGAATATTCTCGCCGCCGAAGTAATGGACGCAATTTATTACCGGCTTTTAGAAAAAATCGAATTGAATGATTTCAATGTATTCAAACGAAAAATCCGGGTATCTCGCATGCACAAGCTGATGATCACACTCAAGCACTGGCTTTCTATCGGGATGTTCGTCAAGCGTTTGAAGAAGCACAAACGATAATTTATATTTTATTAATATAAAATTTTTATTAAATTAACTTCTTGATTTTATATTAAATTTTTCCGTCGGTTCAGGAGAGAAATGCATATGGAAATTCAGTTTTCACCAGAAGAACTCGAAAAAATCGATAGTATAAAGAAAAAATATCCGGAATCTCAGGCCGCAATCATGCCTGTGCTGTGGATGGCTCAGAAAAAATTCGGATGGCTCTCGAAGGACGTCATGAAATATTGCGCCGAACTTTTAGGGCTCTCGGTGGCGCATGTAGAGGGCGTGGCGACTTTTTACACGATGTATTTCAAAAAGCCGATGGGCAGGTATCATATCCAGGTGTGCACTAACGTCTCTTGCATGCTGAATCTTGGCGAGGAGATATTCCATCACGTCAGCGAACGGCTCGGAGTGGGCCACAACGAAGTCTCCGACGACGGCGTATTTTCACTCGAGGAAGTCGAGTGCATGGGCGCATGCGGCGGAGCGCCGATGATAGCAATCAATGAAGATTATTACGAAAATGTCGATATAAATAAAGTGGACGAACTGATCGATTCACTTAAATAACGGGTATTCAGCAAATTGAAGCATTCATTTATCAAAAATATTAACGGCAGCCGACCGGCAACGAGTTTCTCGAGGATATTCCTTGTGGTCACCGGATGCCTGTATCTGATCAACTATCTGATGGGATGGAAGCTTAATTCACTTTTTGTGCTAAATCCCGCTATGATAGTCCAGGAATTCGAATTCTGGCGATTGTTCACCTATCCTTTCATCCCTGGCAGCATCGAAGGCGCCGTTCTGTTTCTTGCGGCATTTCTGCTGTTTGCGCCTCGGCTTGAGGACATCATGGGCAACATGCTGTTCTCGACCGTGCTTTTTTTGCTGCTCAGCCTTCACGGAATTCTGCATACCCTGGTATACTGGAAAAGCTCTATACCGCTGGAAGGAATGGAGGGCATATCGATATATGTAATGTCGCTTTTTGTACTCCTGAACGTCCAGAACCGGCTGAAGATATTCCGGCTTCCGCCGCTTAAGAGCTATATCACTCCGGCGGCATTGTTTGCATTATGGAGCGGATTTAAATTATTCAGAATATATGAATTCCAGTCTGTTGACATCAAAAGCCTGCTCTCGGTCGGATCATTCGGTCTGGCGGCATCGCTAATGACTTATCTGCAAATCCGGCTAGCCCAGCGTATTAATTTCCGCAAGGCCAGGATCGAGGAAGAACCCGTCATCCCCCAGCCCGAAGAGCTCCACCACGCAATACTATCGGAAACCGAATTGCGCCGCTATCATTATAATGCCGACGAGGATACGCGGATCCGGCCCTCCGGCGACCGATATATCGACGAAGAACGCCTTAATGACATCCTGGACAAAATTAACGAATCCGGCAAGGAATCCCTCTCCGGCGACGAGCTGAATTTCCTCAGAGAATACTCCAAATATTTATAATTTTCCGTTTTTTTTATTTTGATTTCCGTTTGTTACGAGGCGGGAATTATTTAAAATATGATTATTTTTGCATCTATATATATTCAAATTATTCCAATGGAGACATTTTATGGCAGAAAAAAAAGACTTCCTGAATAAGGACAGAATAGTCGAACACATTGATATTAAAAAGCATGACGTAACACCGCTTATCGATGCTTACGGCAAAATGGCATTCCAGGCGCGTAATCTTCACCGAGCCGCTACGATTTATGATATGATGCTCGGCGACGGCAAGACCAGTGTTATACTGACGCTTGCGGGCTCGCTTTTCAGCGCAGGCCTGAAGAACGTCGTGGTCGATATGATCAACAACAAAATGATCGACGCAATCGTATCCACCGGCGCTGTGATCGTCGATCAGGACTTCCTCGAGGCGCTTGGATTCAAGCATTACCAAGGCACTCCGAATGTTGACGATAACGAGCTGCGCGATCTGATGATAGACCGCATTTATGATACATATATCGACGAGGAAGAACTCCGGGTCTGCGATATGACTACCGCCGAAATCGCCAACAGCCTCGATCCGGGCCCCTACAGCTCGCGCGAGTTCATCGAGGAAATGGGCCGCTGGCTGGCGGACAACAATCGCGGCGAGGGTTCGGTTGTGCGCACCGCCTACGAAAAGGGTGTGCCGATATTCGTGCCGGCATTCTCCGATTGCAGCGCTGGATTCGGCCTTGTGCATCATCAGTACCACCAAAAGGATGGCATGGTCTCGATCGATTCGGCTAAAGATTTTCTTGAATTAACCAAAATTAAAATCAAAGCTGTCGATACGGGCATATTAATGATCGGTGGCGGAGTTCCGAAGAATTTCACTCAGGACGTCGTGGTCGCAGCCGACATCCTCGGCATCGACGCGGATATGCACAAATACGCCATCCAGATAACGGTGGCAGACGAGCGCGACGGCGGGCTTTCGGGCTCTACTCTGAAGGAAGCAAGCTCGTGGGGCAAGGTCGAAACCACGCACGAACAGATGGTGTTCGCCGAGGCGACAATGGCAATGCCGATGATCGTTTCCTATGCCTATCATAAAGGAAATTGGAAAAATCGTCCCGAGCATCGCTATCTCGATTTTCTGAATTCCGAAGAAAAATAAAGAAAATCGCAATAACCATTTGTTTGAACGCGCGAGGTTGCGTATTTTATACTGATTCGAGATTTCCGTTTTCATTCCGGAGTTCACATGAACGTCAAATCACAGGCAGAGATCGACCGAATTAATAAAATTCGTCAGCACAAAATTCTCAGAGAATTAGCCGAGAAAGACGCCTCGCTTATATTCGAGGATCCTCTCGAAAATGATATGATACTGAATATGGGCCCACAGCACCCGGCTACTCATGGCGTGCTGAGGGTCCTGCTCAGGCTCGACGGCGAGACCATTATCAAATGCATCCCCGAGCTGGGCTATCTGCATCGCGGCTATGAGAAAATGGCCGAGAATATGACTTTCCACGAATACATCCCGCATACCGACCGGCTGGACTACCTCTCGCCGATGTCGAACAATGTGGCTTTCACTCTGGCCGTCGATAAGGCGCTCGGCATCGAGGCTCCGGAGCGCGCGCAGTGGATTCGCGTGCTGGTGGCCGAAATGGCGCGTATTTCGTCGCATTTGATGGCTGTGGGGTCGACCTGTATGGATGTCGGCGCGCTGACAGTGCTGCTATGGACATTCGTCGAACGCGAGAAGATGTACGACCTGTTCGAGCACATCTGCGGCGCACGGTTTACCACTTCGTATTCGAGGATAGGCGGAGTTGCCAATGATATTTCCGACGAAGTGCTCGAGGAAATTCGCCAGTGGGCGCTCCAGTTCCCGGCCGAACTCGCCAACAGCGAAAAGCTCGTTAACCGCAACCGCATATTTATCGACCGCGTGGCAGGCGTGGGTCATATGCCACCGGAGAAGGCGATATCGCTCGGCCTTACCGGTCCGACTCTGCGCGGATCCGGCATTACGCGCGACCTGCGACGGGATAATCCGTATTTGATATACGACCAGCTCGATTTCGATGTGGTTACATTCCCCGATTGCGACGTGCGCTCGCGCTATCTCGTGCGCATCGAGGAAATGAAGCAGAGTATCAATATTATTCATCAGATACTTGACAAAATGCCAAAGGGCGAAATCCGGCTCGACAACCATCGCACCTCACTTCCGGATAAGGATGAGGTCTACACAAAGATGGAGGATTTGATCAACGACTTTATGCTGGTCAATTTCGGCGCGGCGCCAGAACCCGGCGAAACCTATACCGCAATCGAATCGCCCAAGGGCGAGCTCGGATTTTTCATCGTATCCAACGGCACCGGCTACCCCTGGCGAATGAAGATTCGCAGCCCATCGACGGCCAATCTGCAGGGCCTGAGCTATATGTCCGAAGGCTCGATGGTGGCGGATATTGTAGCTATAATCGGTTCGATCGATCCGATCATGGGCGAAGCGGATAAGTAATAATTCGGAGAAAATTTTGGAAAATAAATCAAAAGAACTTATTGATTTCTTTCGGTTTCAGAAAAAATTCTATTTAGCATTGCTGGTCGGGCAGGTGATTTTTGTACTGCTTTTTACAATACTTCGATTGGGCGAAACCGAGGCATTTTTGGCCGATTCCGGCGGCATATTTTATATAATTGTGCCGATAATCGCAATCGCCCTGATCGCGTTCAGCATAGTCAGTTTCAATAAACGCATCCGCCCGCTCGCGGCCGAGGCCGATTTGTCCAAAAAGATTGCGATTTATCGCGAAACAATCGTACCCCGCTACGCTCCGATCGAGCTCGCAACCACGGTCGCGGCAATCGCTTTCTTCCTGACCGGCGATTATGCTCATCTCGTAATCGCCATGCTTTCGCTGTTGCTTTATATCTCAATCCGCCCCACCCCGTCGAAAACGGCCGACGAAATGGCGCTCGCCCCTGCCGACCGGGCACGCCTGGAAAATATTGATTAATATTTATTATTATCGGAAAAATGGGAAAACGATCAGGATATAAACGCGAACGCACGGAAGAACGAATCATTAAAATCGACGCAGTAATCCAAAAACGACAGCCGGACGTCACCGTCATACTCGAGAATATCAACGACCCCCACAATCTCTCGGCGGTGCTCCGCAGCTGCGACGCCATCGGCATAATCGACGTCCACCTTATCTACCACGGCGATCAGCCATTCCCCAGGCTCGGCCGCAAAAGCAGCGGCAGCGCAAAAAAATGGATCGACATCCACCGCTACGACTCGGTAGAGGAATGCTTCGCCGCCGTCCGCGCCGAGGGCAAAAAAATATACACAACCCACATGTCCGCCGATGCGGTCTCGCTATACGATCTCCGGCTCGATGAACCGGTGGCCCTCGTATTCGGCAACGAGCACGAAGGAGTCTCCGAACGCGCGCTCGAGCTTGCCGACGCCAACTTCCTGATCCCGCAGGTGGGCATGATCCAGAGCCTGAACATCTCGGTGGCCGCTGCTGTCAGCCTCTACGAAGTATTCCGCCAGCGCGCCGCCGCCGGCAAATACGACGCGCCACAGCTATCACCCGAAGCGCTTTCGGCGCTCCGCGAAGACTGGCTGAAACGGTGAAACCACATCCGAATAATTCAATGTATATATATTCTTCAGGATAAAAGATGCCAATTTTCGAAATTGAGAATGGAAATGCTAAAAGAATTCGTCTGAGCGAATTCAAACTGGAAAAAGACCTGCAAAAACTGGTTGAAAATAATCTTGAAACAATTTTCAGTTGTCAATTTATTGCCACTGAATTTTCGACCGGTAATATCCACTCCGGCAGAATTGACACACTGGCGCTTTCCGAGGATCAAAACCCTGTAATTATCGAATATAAAAAAACTCAATCATCCGATTTGATTAATCAAAGCCTGTATTATTTGCATTGGATAATAGACCATAAGGGCGATTTTAAAATAGCGGCAAACTCCGCTCTGGGCGCGGAAGTCGAAGTGGATTGGAGTGATGTCAGGGTGATATGTCTTGCCCCGGAATTCAAAAAGTACGACTTGCATGCAGTTCAGGTGATGGGCGCAAATATCGAATTATGGCAATATAAATTGTACGAAAACGGGATTCTCGCCATCGAGGAGGTATTTCGCCAAAGAAGCGCCTCGCATCGTCCTTTAATAAATTCATCCGACAAAAAATCCGAAATAGTCAATCCCGGTCCCAAAACTGCCGATACAGGCACGATATCTGTTTATACCGTCGAAGAGCATACCGCAAAGTTATCGCCTACAATGACCGATATTCTCGATAACATAAGGGATTACATAACCTCGCTGGATTCATCAATCCAAGAAATTCCCAAAAAAAAATATATTGCATACAAAACCAGCCAGAATTTTGTTTGTATTCAAACTTATAAAAAGAAAATCTGTTTATATCTGAAATTAAATCCCGGCGAGATGGATATTATACCCGAAAATGGCCGCGATGTAAGCAATATAGGGCATTACGGCACCGGCGATTTCGAACTTACGATCTCTTCGGCGGAGGATTTAGAAAGATCGAAGGATTATATTTTTCAGGCATACAAAAATATCGGCGGATAGCTATTTTTGAATATGTGAGACTGCTTCGCTAAAGCTCGCAGTGACAGCGCGCGTGCGGAAGAGAGATTGCTTCGTCGCTGCGCTCCTAGCAATGACAGGGCAAGCGGCTGGCGCGGCAACAACGGGCTTTAGCCCGTTGCCACAATCATTGCCCAACCAAAAAAAAGGCAGGCCGCGATTGGCCTGCCTCGTTTATAATAATATATATCTATCTATTTTGACATTCTTGCCCATTTAAGTAAGTCTTTGAGGTCGGGCTTTTTGCCGTACATCAATATGCCTA